>JAJECF010000212.1 GCA_022822125.1 Alphaproteobacteria bacterium | reverse complement strand
GCTTCATCCTCGGCGTCCTATGGTGCGCGTCAAGGGAGCAAACGCGGAAGCGGGAAGAGCGCTATCGCCGCATCGACCGAGGGCTTGAACCCGACGAGGATGGCTAGCTAATCGCTTGGGCACTTTCGTATATAATCCCCTATAGTTTCCCGCCTCCGGGGCTGGAGACATTCCCCATGCTGCTCGACCTTCCCACCGCCGCCCGATACAACGCCTGGGCCAATCGGCGGCTTTACGCGGCCTGCGCGGCGCTCTCGCATGAGGAGCGCATTCTCGACCGGCGGGGCTTCTTCCGCTCGATCCACGCGACCCTGAACCATATCCTGCTCTCCGACCTCATCTATCGCGAACGCCTGGAGAAGAAGCCGACGACCTTTACGCGCCTCGACGAAATCCTGCATGAGGAATTCGAGCCGCTCCGCGCGGCGCATGAAGAGCAGGACCGCTGGTATATCGGCTTCGCGGACGCACTGGACCCGGCCGCGCTCGACGGGACGCTCTCCTTCGACACGGTGGAAACGGGCGAGTATTTCAGCCTGCCGCTGCGGCGGTGCCTGACGAACCTGTTCCAGCACCAGATCCACCATCGCGGGCAGACCCACCACATGCTCTCGCATGCGGGCATGGACATGCATTCAGGTCATCCGTCGCATCGGTTCTGATTAGAAACCTGCATGTCCTTAGAGGACGGTAATACGCCCGTTATGTCGAGGTCAAGGGGTCGATACGCAAAAAAGAAGGCCGCTGGAGAGCACCAGCGACCTTCTCAGAGACGTTCTCGACTTCAGAATCGATGTCACCAACTCGGCGCTACACCGATTTCCCACCAAAGCCAAATACCGCCATCGCGTGAGCGGATATTTGGCATGTCGGGACGGTTTGTCAAGCGCCGATTTGGCGGCGCGGCGATTTTCGCCGCCGTCGTCGGGCCATCCGCAACATCATGGAATCTCGCGACTTTTCGACCGCCGAGCTGACCGCTCGCGAATCGTCCTCGCAAAACTTCTCCCCGAATCCATCGGGGAGGCGCAAGCAGCGTCCCGAGCTCGATTGGGTCCGGTCCGCAGCCGACGCCTTCGCCGGCGTTCCGGACGGCATGCGCCTCAAGGAGGCCGTCTATCTGCTCAAGCGTCCCGGCGTTGCGGCGAGCGCGGGCCTGCTCCGAAACCGCGACGCGGCCATCGCTCTGCTCGACTACTGGCTCTGCTTTGTCCGCGAATCGGACTGCCAGGCTGACAGCCGACCCCTGGTCTGGCTATCCGTATCCAGGACGGCCAAAGACCTCGATTGGTCTCCGCGAAAGGTTCAGGAATGCGAAAACGCCCTGCGGCAGATTGGCGCTTATGTCCCCCGTGACTCCGCCAATCTTCACCGCGACGGTGAGCGAGATGCCGACGGCCGCATTATTCTGGAGAAGACATACGGCCAGGACCTCTCGCCTCTCGTCTTCCTGATCGGGAAGCTCCGCCAGTTCGACGCCGAGATCGCCGAGGCTCAGGCGAAGCACGACACACTCGCCAAGGACTGCTCCGCCGCAATGTCGAAGGCCCGGGCCGGTATCCGCCAGGGCATCTATTCCGGCATGCTGACCCTGGACGAAGGCGCGGTTCTTCATGCCCGCCTCCCGGACCGTTACCGGCCGACCGGCAGGACGTCCCTGGAAGCGATTCGCGCCCGGCTCCGGGATATCGACGAACGGCGCCACAAGGTCCGGTCGGTCGAAGCCGAGCTGCAGCAGCTCCGCGGCGAGCGCATGCTGTTCGACCCCGATGCCTGGCCGTCCTACGCCGACACCCGCCACGCCCCCTCCGAAACGGCCAGCGAGCGACCTGACGACCCGCTCTCAAATCGAGGCCCTGCGCCGCTTGACGCAAAAACATGCAGCCTCGGCTGCGAATCTCCGCAGGGCGCAATTGAGTCCTACAGTGAATCCGTAGGTTTGTATTTGCGGGCGCAAGGCGCGGGTTTGGAGGAGCGGGCCGCCAGGCCATCGCCCCAACCCGAACAGCGCCGCCAGGCGGAACCGCCTGCTGCTTCCGCTCCGGAGGCCTCCCCGGCAGCCGCGCACACGCCGAAAGCGGACGGGTCGAAGGACGGCGAGCCGCAGGCCAGCACTCAAGCGGACCGCCCGGCCGATGAACTTCCCGACCCGAAGGACGAGGAGGCCGCCCGCGCCTGGTGGAAACGCGCCACCCCCTTCACCCGCAAATGGCATGTCGGCCAGGCCGAGAAGAACAGGCGCCTCGACGACTTCAACTGGAACGAGCTCGACGATCCGGAGAGCCGCCTCGCGCTGCCCGCCTGGGCCGAGCTGTGCCGGCTCGAACGGATGCGGGCCGAAAAGCGCCGGGCCGAGGCCCCCGTGCTGGAGGACGCCGAAGGGCTCACCTGGGCTCGCCTGACCAGGGCCTTGCCCCGCGCCATCCGCAGCAGGGTGCCGGAGGAGACCTCGCTTCCACATGACCCGTCCATGCTTGTCCAGGCCGCCCGGAGTTCGCTCGCTGCTGTCCGCATCCGCCCGGAGGACTGGGACAGGGCCTGTTCGATCATGGGCGCCCCGAAAGCCGCGCTCTGCATCACCGTCATGGCAGCGAAGCAGGAGACGGACGAGCCCATTCGCGCGCCGGGCCGTTACCTCGCGGAAATGTCCCGCCGCGACCGGCTCGGCGAGCTCAACCTCGCTCAGACCCTGCAGGCGATCGTCCGCCGGTGCGAGCGCACCGGCGCCGGCAGGTCCGCGTTCCGAAAGGAGAGGCCTCATGTGTAGCCCGTCGATGCCGGCAGGACCCGGCCTGGCAGAGGCCATCGAACCGTGGAGGGCCGCCTGGCTTCTGAGAGAACCCGGCGTCGCGGCTTCGGTCGGGCTTCCGGAGTTCTCCGTCGGTCCAGCCCGGCTACTCCATTTCTGGATCGCTCAATGCCCCGAGCAGGATTGGCGGCCGGGCGGCCGCCCCGTCGTGTTCACGACAATGCGCGAGGCGGCCGCACGGCTGGACGTCTCCGAACAGACCGTCCGCCGGTATGCTCGCCTGCTCCGCGACACCGGCGCCTGGAAGCCTGCCGATACGCCAAGCACGGGGCCGAAGCAGGGCGTCGACCTCTCGCCGCTGGCGGAGTTCATCCATCGGCTTGTCGCAATCCGCGAGCGGCTCACGGCACTTCGTCAGGAGCGGCGAGAGCTGACCCTCAGACAGCGGGACGCCGCGCGGAAGGCCAATGCTCACATCCGCCAAATGCTCAAGGCCGGGCTGCTCTCGCACGATGAACTCCTTCAGGACCGGCGCTCCCGCTCCCCCGCCCAATATCACGTCCCGGCCCGATACCGCCCCCAAGGTTGGGGCTGCATCGAAACCCTCGAATTCCAGACGGGCGAGCAAAAGCACTATCTCGCCCGGATAGAGGCCGTTGAAGCCAGGCTCCAACGGATCCGCGAAGAGCGCGCGCCACAAACCCTCTGTCCCACCTCGAATTCCCGGGACCGGACCGCAACGGCAGACGCCGGCGTCCGGTCCTCCAACGCCTCCGGAAAGGAGCGCTACGATGTCTGAGCTTTCGCAGCCCGCTGCCCATGCAGCTCCCCAGGTCCTCGCCTTCGTCAGCCAGAAGGGCGGCGCCGGCAAGACGACGCTGGCGCTGAATATCGCCGCCTGTGCCGCCCGGTCCGGGCGCAGGGTCACCGTCCTCGACTGCGACCCCAACTGCTCGGCCGTGGTCTGGAGCGATCTCCGATCCGACGTCGCCCCCGAGGTTCGTTATTGCCCGTATCTGCGCCTCGACCGTGAGATCGAGCGGGCCCGGACGAAGGAAACGGACCTGATCCTGATCGACACCCCGATGGGCGCCGACGGTGGACCGGTCGCGGGCGCCCGGCATGCCAGTCTCGTCGTGGTCCACTGCCGCCAGTCTCTCTTCGACCTCGCCGCGATCCGCGCGAGCCTCGACATCGCGGCATTGGCCGAAACGCCGGCCGTCGCGGTGCTGAATGCCGTCCCGACACGCGCCGCCCACTGGGAGATCGAGGCCCGGGACATGCTCTCGCGCCAGGGCGTGCAGATGCTGCCGACCGCCGTGCGCAACCGTGTCGCCTTCGTGCGTTCGACCCGGGCCGGCCTGGGCGTCGTGGAGTCCGACCCGCGCGGAGCCGCGGCGACAGAGATCCGCACGGCGACAGACGCTCTGCTGGCCTGGCCGGTCCGCGCGCTGAGGGCGGCTGCATGAGCAAGACCCCGAAGAAGGAGGGCGGTGCGCTCATCGAACACATCGAAGACTGGCGCCGCCGCAATCCCGCCGCAGCAGCCGCGGCCTCCCACCTCGACCCATCGACGGCGCGCCAACGGAGCACCTGGCCCATCGGACTGGAGCAGATCGCTATCGGGCCGCGCCTGCGCGAGGTCGACGAAGCCGTCGTCGAACGTCTCGCGGAGTCGATGGACCGGATCGGGCTCCAGAACCCGATCCAGGTCCGCCACAACTTTGGGATCGATCCCGACACCGGCGAATACGAGCGCGACCTGGACCAAGGAGGCTTCGCCCTCGTTGCCGGCGCCCACCGCATAGAGGCAGCACGGCGCCTCGGATGGGGCCGGATCGAGGCCCTCGTGCTCGACGATCCGAGCCCGGACATGCTTGCCCTGGTGGAAATCGACGAGAACCTGGTCCGCGCCGAACTCACGCCGCTTCACCGCGGCCGCTTCGTTGCCAGACGCGAGGAACTCCACAAGAAACTGTACCCGTACGCCCAACATGGCGGCGACCGTAAAAGCATGGAATACAAGGAGAAAATCAAAATCGAAGGTTTCGATCTTGATTTATCGCCGTCCTCTTCGTTCGTTGAAGGGACGGCAGACCTTACCTCGTTGTCCAAGGGCACGGTCGCGCGCGCCCTGCGCATCGGCAAACATATCCTTCCCGAACTGCAAGACGAGCTTGAAGGCACCCCTATCGCGCGCCGGGAAGGGGACCTCTACCGCCTCGCTGGCCTTTCGGAAGCGCAACAACTCCGCACCTTGGAGCGGCTGCGCGAAGCCGATGAGCCGCCCGAGCGACTGTCCGCGCTATTGCAGAAGGACAACGACACGCCCCCGCGCCTGACCTCCGAACCAAGCCGAGCCCGACTGTTCGAGCGCTTGGAGACCGCATGGTCGGAGATCGCCGAGCATGACCGGGTCACGGCGCTCCACCGCCTCTGCCTGCTGATCGAGCGACGGCAGCGCGACGAGCTCGCCGAGGCCTTGCGCACAAGGCCGGACGCCGATGCCTCCCGGCTCGAAGAGGAACCGACATGAAGAAGACGCGGACAAGCCCGGGAGCGCGGAGCAAGAAGGGGGTGACGCACACGGTTTGCTACATCGACGAGCACTGGCAGGCGATTGTCGCGGGGGCGGCGCGGGCGGGCAAGTCGGTGTCTTCCTGGTGGGTATCATGCGCGTTGCACGAGGACCCGTCGGCTAAGGGGCCGGGGCCGCAGCCGCTGGTTCTGAACGCGGAAAAGCAGCGCGCCCTTGCCAATACCCTGGCGGATTTGGCCAGGGGTCTGGATGCGGAGGGCGTGGCGTCCCTGCAGGCGGATATTCGCGCGCTGGTGGAGGAGCCGCTGCAGAGGATGGTGACGGAGGGCCGGCGGGAGCGGGCGATGGAGCTGCTGCGGGAGGTTTTCGGCGCGGAGCGCGCGGCGGTGATCGCGGCTGCGTTCATACCCGAAGCCTCAGCAGCAACACAGGACATGCCGGCTCTGAACTCCGCCGGGACCGGGGACGCCGAACGCCCCTGCGCAGAGAAACCGGCATGACCCGATACGCGACACACCCGAAGGAGATTCTGCCCGACCTGCTCGCGCTCATCGACGCGTTCGCCTTCACCGTCTACCCGGCTCTCGTCGCCATGTTCGCCGCCGCGGTCCTTGTCGCCGAGCTCATCCGCCACCGCCGGCAGCGCGACGAGCTCGCCGGGGCCTTGTGCACAAGGCCGGACGCCGATGCCTCCCGGCTCGAAGAGAAACCGACATGAAAAAGACGCGGACGAGGCCGCATGGAGGCGGCCGGGATGTAACAGCGCTGAACGAGCATCCCAGTGAAAGGACTGCCATGAGGATCCACCTGACCAAGCGCCAGTTGGCCAAGATCTACGAGCTTTGCATTGAACATCGCAACCGGGAGCGCAACGCGGTGGCCGATTACAGACGGCATCCGCAGCCCGGGCATGAGGGAGCCGTCCATGCCGCCCTTGAAGAGGCGGTACTGGCCGAGGACATCATGGACAGGATCCACGCGGTCTGCCCCGGGGCCGAGGCGCGCGCCGATGGCTGACAGGACCGAAATCGAGTGGACGGACGCCACCTGGAACCCCATCACCGGGTGCAGTGTCGTGAGCCCCGGATGCAAGCACTGCTACGCCATGCGCCTTGCAGGCGGCCGGCTGAAGAACCATCCCTCGCGCCGGGGCCTCACGGAGCCGACGGCCGCCGGTCCGGTATGGAACGGCAAGGTCCGGCTCAACAAGGCGTGGCTGACAGCCCCCCTCAGATGGCGTAACCCGAAACGCATTTTCGTGTGCGCTCACGGCGACCTGTTTCATGAGGCCGTCCCGGTAGAGTGGATCGACCTCGTCCACGCCGTCACGGTGCTGGCGCCGCAGCATATCTTCCAGGTGCTGACGAAACGCTCCGGGCGGATGATGCAGTATTACAAGGACCCGGAACTTCCGTACTACCTGAAAGACGCCGTGCAGAATCTGCGAAGGGAATACCCCGGCGATGCCGGCCGGCTCCCCCACATCCATAACAGTCAGATCGGCATTGACTGGGCCGGCTACATCGACACTCCCTGGCGCGCAACTCCGCGCCCGAATATCTGGCTCGGCGTCTCCGTGGAAGACCTCAGACGGGAGCAGCGCATCGTCGACTTGCTGCAAACGCCGGCCGCTCTTCGCTTCGTTTCGTTCGAGCCCCTGCTGGAGAATGTCTCTCCCGACAGAATCCCGATGGACCTCCGCGGTCTGGACTGGGTCATCGTCGGTGGCGAAAGCGGCTCCGGAGCACGCCCGATGGACCCGGACTGGGTCCGGCGGCTTCGCGACGGCAGCCGCGAACACGAGGTCGCCTTCTTCTTCAAGCAGTGGGGCGGCCCCCGCCCGAAGAGCGCCGGCCGCCTTCTGGACGGCGTCCTTCACGACAGCACCCCGGAACGGCTGGACGACGGCTCCTGGCTTATCCCGCTCCAGCATGACGATCCCGATCCCGCCTTCCGCGTCAGGCATCCCGACGACGAGGACATCCCTGCCGTCCACTGGAACAGGCGTCGGGATCCGGCCCGCTGTACGCCGGATGGAAGGCCTCCGGGACCGAAGGACCTCGTGATGATGTTCCATTCCCTGGAGGCCGCCGAGAAGCGGGCAAAGCGCATCGCGGTGCCCGGCCATCTGCGCGGCGATACCGCGATAGACATCTACAGCTGGGGCCACCCCGGCAAGCCGCCCTACTTCCTTGTCATGAGCCGCGGGGCGCCGGACAACCCCGTGCAATACAAAAAGACGCTTTGCCAGGACGGGCGTTGGCGGCATCGCGCAATGCTGCCTGACGGTCGGTGGCTGTCCTGAATGCCCCGGCGCCGGCATATCGAACGCGACGCCGCGATCAGCCGTGCGGTGGCGGCCGGGCAATCGGTCCGCTCGATCGCGGCCGAACACGGGCTTGCCGTCTCCACGGTATACGGCATCACGCGGCGCGAGGGCTGGACCTGGCATCTCGGCCCCCGGCAATATGACCGCTTCTGCGCCCGGGAGGGCTGCTCCCGCCGCCTGCCCCGGGCCCGCAACCGCTTCTTCTGTTTCGACTGCTTCGTGGCCTGGCGGCGTTTCGGCGTGCCGGCCTGTCCGCAGTGTGGAGGCAAGGTCGCGCGAAGCTCGTCCATCTTCTGCTCCCGCGCCTGCTATGGCCGCTCGATTCGCGCCTTCTGGGCCGACATCAACGCCGACCGCGACCGCCGCATCCGGACGGAAGCCCGGTCGGGCCGCCCGCTCGCGCAGATCGCCGCCTTCCACGGCGTCAGCCACAGGACGGTCTCGAATGTTGTGCAGGGCCTGGACGGGGAGGGCGACGGCGCTTGCGAGGCGCCCGGCTGTTCCGCGCCTCTGCCGCGCCGCCGGCGCCGGTTCTGCAGCGCCGCCTGCATGCGCGACGCCCACGAAGCCCGGAAGGCGCTCTGCGCCAACGGCTGCGGCGCCCCGGTCCGCCGGCGCTCCGGGAGGTTCTGCGGCCGCCTCTGCCAGGCCGATTTCACTGCACGCCGCGCCCGGGAGCGCAACCTGGCTCGCGACGTCTGGATATATCTGGCCGCCATCCTGCGCATTCCCCAGGCGCAGATTGCGCGCCGGACCGGTCTCAACAGCAACTACGTCTCCATCCTGGTGCGCCGCCAGCACCGGCTCCTCCTCCCCGGTCCCGGGCCGCGCATCCCACCGACCGGACCGGACGGTGAAACGCCTCCGGAGCATCACCCCGGGGTGGGGACGAGCCGGGACCCGGCGATTCTGCGGTCCCCGGTCAGAAGCGTCGCGCCGAACACGCGAGCGTTCGCCGAAAGCCAGAGAAAGCCCGATATCCCGATATGTCGAGGAAGCGGCGCACGACCACCGGCTGCCGCTTTCACTGTCCCCAACCCTGGAGAACCCCATGTCTCATGCAACCCGCCCCGTCCTGTTTTACCCGGAACCGCTCTTCACGCACGACACCACCCGTTGCCGTTCCTGTGGCTGCCACGATCTGGACGCCTGCATGGACGATGAGTCCGGCATGACCTGCTGGTGGGTCGAACCCGATCTCTGCGCCGCCTGCGCCGCCGAAATGGCCGCCCGGCTCGATCCGGCAATGGCCGGGCTCTATGCGGAAGACGCGGAATGAACTCCCGTGACCGATGCCTGTCCCGGAACGGGCGTCACTGCGTCTCGCGGCTCGTCGCGGCCGCCGGGCTCGCCGCCTGTTTCGCCTGGCCCGTCTCATCCGAGACGATTTCCGGTAAGGCCCGCGTCGTGGACGGCGACACGTTGGTGATCGCCGGGGAGCGTGTGCGCCTGAGCGGGGTCGACGCCCCCGAGACCCGGCAGACCTGCTCGCGCGACGGCCGCCGGTGGACCTGCGGGAAGGCCGCGACGAAGGCCATGCGCCGCCTCATCGGCCGTGACCCGGTCCGTTGCGAGGTGAGCGGCCGCGACCGCTACGGGCGCGCGATCGCGACATGCTTCGCACGGGGCCAGAATCTGCAGCGGGAGCTCGTCCGGCAGGGCCTGGCGCTCGCATACAGGCGTTACTCGACACGGTATGTCCGGGACGAGGATGCCGCCCAGGCCGCGGGCCGCGGCCTGTGGTCTGGCCACTTCGTCGAACCCTGGCGCTGGCGCCGCCGGCAGCGGCGTCAATGACCAACTCCTCCCCCGGACGCCAACCGTCGACTCCCGAGAACCCGATCTCCACGGAGAACAGCGATGCCCACCAAGCCTCTTACCGTCACGAGCCTCGTGCTTTTCGAAGCCCCGACACCGAAAATGCCACTTCGAGGCAGCATCACCTTCTCGGACGGTAAGGCCCGCCAGTTCTCCGGAACCGTCGAGGGCGGATTCAAGTGCCTGTCAGCGGCAGCCTGGACCAATAACAGCGTCCGACGGTTCCACCGCCCGGCCCGCGACGATGCCTTCCGCAGTTGATTGCGCGAGAACGATGCGGCGAAGCACATCCATCTCTTCGCATCCTGCCCCGGAGCCAAGGACGACCTCAATGCCTGACACCGTCGTGCTCGTGAACATCGAAGTCTCCCATCCCGTGACGAACAAGCCGACCTGGCTCCTCGTCTGGGACGGCGAAACCCTGAAAGAATCCTGTTTGCCGGACGCCGATCCCGATGCCGAAGACATCGACGACTGGCTCGACCCATTCCTTCACGATGGCTGGTGCAACGTCTTCTCGAAATGGACCCCCGAAGAGGTCGCGGAGGAGATCGTCGACCAGCACCACGGCGCCGGATTCAATGCCCGTCTTCTGCCTGCCGGAAGCCCGGAATGAACCGCCTCCAACCCGGTCAATTGGCGACTCGACAGGACGGAAACCCGGCCATTTGCCCACAGAATATCCCCATGGCGTGGGCCTGTTTGCGCTTGCCCGTCCCCTTCGCCATCGTCCTAGCCTCCTGCCTTTCCTCACCGAATGGACAGGCCATGACCAGGGACGGCGCCTCTATCGCGCGCTACGCCATCTACGCGCGCTATTCCTCTCACCTGCAGGAGATGACCTCGATCGCCGGCCAGCTCCGCTTGTGCCGCGAGCGCGTCGGTCGCCTCTGCGGCGTGATTGTCAACGAGTATTTCGACCCCGAGAGTACCGGCACGACTATACAGGACCGCCCCGGGCTTCAGCAGTTGCGCGACGACGTCCGTGCCGGACGCCTCGACAATGTCTGCGTCGAAGCGCTCGACCGGCTCGCCCGCAACCAGGCCGACATGGCCTACCTCTACAGCGAGCTCGGTTTCCACGGAGTGGGCATCCATACCCTGGAGGACGGTGAGGTCGACGGGCTGCACGCCGCAATCAAGGGATTCCTGAGCGAAATGGCAAGCAGCAACATCGGCAACAAGACGCGCCGCGGACAGATCGAGGCGCTTCACGACCTGCGGGTAACCGGCCCGCGTCTCTATGGCTACAGGATGGCCAACTGCATTTCCGCCGCCGGCAAGCCCGTTCGGGGCCTGCGCGAGATCGATCCCGCCGAGGCCGAAATCGTCCGCCGCATTCACCAACTCTACCTCGAAGGAATGGGCCCTCGCGAAATTCTCCTCCTGCTTAATGACGAAGGCATCCCGGGACCTCGCGGGCGCACCTGGACCATCGACAACATTCGGGGCCGTGCCGACACGGGAATCCTGCGCAACAACACCTACCAGGGCATACTCATCTACGGCCGCACGAAGAGCCGCCGGCATCCAGTCACAGGCAAGCGCTCCTACGTCCCCGTCCCGCGCGAGGAATGGAAAATTGCGGAAGCTCCGGAACTCCGGATCATCGACCCGGAAACCTGGGACGCGGTACAGCAGGAGTTGCAATTGCGCCGGAAGCGCCATCTCGCTGTCGTCTCCCCCGGCCGCCGGGCCGCCTATCCTTTGACCGCCAGGGTCCGCTGCGGCACCTGCGGCTCCCATATGGTGATCGCAGGCCAGCACACCTATCGCTGCGCCGTGCGCCGCCTTCATCCGGAGCGCTGCACCAACAACCGCGGGATCGGCCTCGACAAGCTCGAGCGCGACGCCGTCCGGCAGCTGCTCCGCTGGATGCGGGACCCCGCCCGGGACTGGCCCCGCATGTTCGCGTCCGCCGAACGCGCCAACGCGTCGAAGCGGCGCGCACTCAAGGGCGCGCTCGAGGACGCCACTGCCGGCATAGCGCACCTGGTCGCGGCCATCGAGTCCGGCGTCTCCTCGACCAGCCTCCATGACCGCCTTCTCGAACTGGAGCGCTCCCGGAATGGGGCCGCCGCCGAACTCGCCGCGATCCCCGAACCTCCAACCCTCGACGCCCGCGATATCCACGCCTTCGTGAAATCCTGCACGGATCGCTTCCGTGGCACGGTCACCGGCAGCGAGCGCACCGAGCAACGCGAACAGACGCTGCTGGCCGTGCGCGAACTGATTGCGTCCATCCATGTCCGGCCGTCATCCGGCCCCTACCGGGTCGAGACCACCACGACGCCGGACGTTCCCGCCATTCTGGACCTGATAGCTCGCCATTTCGCGCCTTGCCCCTCCAGGCCCGTCCGCGCCGAACACATATACGCGCCGGACATGGCTGCCGAAGCGGCATGCCCCTGACGGCCCCTACGCCATGACCGCGTCCCGAACGCCGTCCAAATGCATCTTCCCACCCGGAGACAGGATCGGCCCGACCACCATCAAGAAGTCCTCTGCGTTGAGCTGCGTTGCCGTCCGTCCTGCACACCAACACCGCCCAACCGGCCCTCAAGACAAGAAAAGCCTGACAGGGATACCGGTCCTGAACGACCGGTCATGCTGCGACACCCACGGAAGGGGCACTCCCATGTCCAACGTCATCGACTTCGAAGGTTACTACCGGGACCGGCATCCGCTGGAGTATCCGGACGAGGACTTCCACGAGTTCGCCTACGAGCCGCTGCCCGATCCGGCCCCGGCTTTCGAGCCGCGCCCGCGGACCTACGACCTCCAGAAGCTCTCCGAGCTCACCGCCAGGCTCGGGCAGGAGTCCGGCTTCAACCTCGGCATCGACGAGACGGCACTTGAGGCCGCCTTCCATTTCACGAAGGAGCAGGCCGGGCGCATGGAGATCCCGCTGGAGGCCGCGCTCGAAATCGCGGCCTGGGCCGTCCTCAACTACGAGCGCGGACGCCGCGACCCGGAACTTTACAGAATCCGTCCGTTCTGAGCGCCGCGCGCAAGGCCGTCCCGGCGACAGCACCGGGGGGGCAAAGGGGGCCGGGAAGAAGGGAAGCGGCGTCATGCCCTCCGATCCAACGACCTATAGCCTGAAGGACCTGTCCGCCATGCTCGCGGCCGACATGGAAGCGGTCTGCCAGCACTACCTGCCGAACGGCAAGCGGAACGGGAATTACTGGCAGGTGGGCAGCACGGCCGGCGAGGAGGGCGCCTCGCTGCGCATCAACCTGACCGGGCGCTGGCGCGGATACTGGAGGGACTGGGCGAACCCGAAGGACCGGGGCAGGCCCCTCGACCTGATCCGAGCCGTCCGCAACTACAACACCATCGGAGAAGCGGCCGGCGAGGCGCGGCGCTTCCTCGCCCTGCCGGAATACGAGCGCCCCCGGTGCGGGCCCCGCTGGCAGGACGGCCCACTCGATGCGCAGAAGGGCCTGGAACGGGTGCTGGCGGGCGCGGAGCCGCTCCGGCCCGACAACCCGGCCGGGCGCTATCTGGCCTCGCGCGGCCTGGCCATAGAGGACGCCGGCGCCGCAGGCCTCCGCTTCCGCCCCGATGTCTGGGTGCAGGTGGACGGCGAGAAATGCGAACTGCCGGCGCTGCTCGCGCCGATCCGCGCGCTGGACGGCACGCTGGAGGGCTTGCAGCGGATATTCCTGGCCGATGACGGGCGCAAGGCCGCGATCCCGGACCCCAAGCGCACCAGCGGGCGGCTCTTCTCCGGCGCCGTGCGCTGGCCCGCCGGCACAGCGCGCCACCTCGTGCTGACGGAAGGCGTCGAGGATGCGCTCGCCATTGCCGGCGCGCTCGGCGCAGGCGGCCGCCGGGATATCGCCGTCGCCGCCGCGATCTCCGCCGGGCGCGTCCACCGCGTCGGCCTGCCCCCCGGCATCCGGCGCGTGACCCTCATCCAGGACCGTGACCTGGCAGGCGAGAATGCCTGGGTCGCGCTCTGCCGCGAACATACGGGCTCTGCCATCCTTCTCGACCGGATCGTCCCCCGGGCGAAAGACGCCAATGACGAGCTGCTGGCGCTGGGGCCCGCCCGCTTCCGGGCAAGGCTCGCATCGCAGGGGCTGTTCGGCTGACGAGGGGGCGGCAGGAACGCAGCCGCGAACTCCGGAGCGTCCCTGCCGGCGTTTCCGTCCCGGTCCGACGCCGAAAGGTGGGGAAGGGGTTGGTCGGGCGTGTCGATGCGGGCGCGGCTTGCCTTCGACGCGTTCCGATCCCATACTCCGAAACAGACTGGAGACGAGGCCATGACCTCTCCCGAAACCCCTTCCCCGGCCCCGCAAGGCAGCGCCGTCATCGTCGATGGCAGCTGGAAGGCGATCATGCGTTACGCCAGCCTGCTTACTGTCTTTCTGGCTGCTCTGGGCGGTTTGTTCACTTGGTTCGACTACCGTTTCGCCAATGGGCTCGACGGGGTCGAGCGGCGTCTTACCGCACAGATCGTTGTGGTGAAGACGGATCTGACGAACCGGATGGATGAGGTGAAGGCCGACCTTACGAACCGCATCGATGGGGTTGAGAATCATCTGTCGGACCGGATCGATCAGGTCGAAACCGGCCTCAACGCCCGGATCGACCGGGTGGAGCAACGCCTGTCCGACCGCATCGATCGGGTCGAGACGGAGCTCGGCAGCCGCATCGATCGGGTCGAGACGAAGCTCGGCAGCCGCATCGACGGGGTTGAGATGGAACTCGGCAGCCGCATCGACGGGGTTGAGATGGAACTCGGCAACCGCATCGACGGGGTGAAGGCGGATCTGGCAGCGAGCGAGGCGAAGCGCGAGGCAGCGGACGCGAGGCAGTCTACCGCCATGGAGCGCCTGGCCGACGGCATCGCCGAGAACCGCAACAACCATCGCGAGCTCGTCGGCTTCGTCCGCGCCCATTACCCCGGGGCGCCGCAGCCGGCAACCGCCGAACCGGAGGCAACTCCGGCGCAATAACCGGTCCCCCGGCCCTCGCAGTTCCCGCCCCTTCCCGGCAATAGCCGGGAAGGGGTTTTTCATGGGCGATCCGTACAGCGAATTCGAGGGAATCCCCGTCTCCGCTTCGCCGGCGCGTCCTGCCTGCCCGGCCTGCCTTGCCGCCTCACCCGAAAGGTCGGGAAGGGGTTGTTGGAACGATATTCGCGTGGGCGGCCGTCCAGCCGTCTCCCGCGCCCGTTCCGCCAGCAGGAGATGCCGCCCATGCGCTGCATGCCGGTTTCCGACCCCCGTCAATCGAACCTCCCCATCGAACCGGCCGGTTGCAACTGCTTCACCGACCTCATTCCCACGAAACCGCAGCCCCCGGGGCGGTCATACTCATCCCGGGCCCGCGACCGCCTCGCCGCGCAGGGCCTCTGTCTCAACTGCGGCCAGGTTCCGCCGTCCGAGGGGGCCCGATACTGCTCCCCATGCCTGGAGAAACGCCGCGCCAGTGACCGAAAGGCAGCCCGCAAACGGCGTCTCCTCCGGCGCAACCGGGGCCTCTGTGCAGAATGCGGCGCGGCCATCGACAAACCCGGCCGGCGCCTC
>JAJECF010000049.1 GCA_022822125.1 Alphaproteobacteria bacterium | reverse complement strand
GCTTCATCCTCGGCGTCCTATGGTGCGCGTCAAGGGAGCAAACGCGGAAGCGGGAAGAGCGCTATCGCCGCATCGACCGAGGGCTTGAACCCGACGAGGATGGCTAGCTAATCGCTTGGGCACTTTCGTATATAATCCCCTTTCTTTAGGGGATGGAGGCGCGTTCCAAGGTTTCCTCATCCCGAGTAGCGGCGAAGCCGCGTATCGAACCTCATCCCGAGTAGCCGCGAAGCGGCGTATCGAACCTCATCCTGAGTAGCCGCGAAGCGGCGTATCGAAGGGCCTGTCCTGAGCTTGTCGAAGGGGACGGCCGGACTTCCGTTTCAGCCTGAAAGAGTTCCGCTCTAGCCGATTGGGGGGCGGAGGCGGCGTTTGCGGTCCTCCCGTCCTGAGCAGCCGCGAAGCGGCATATCAAGGAAGCCTCCTCCCGGGCGGCGTTGCGTCCTTCGATACGCGCCCGCCGCGCGGTCGCTACTCAGGATGAGGGATAGAGGATTGGGGCGCCGGGCATCGATCCGAGTCTCGGTCCCGCCTGACCTTCTTTTCTTGCGAGCCCCAATAGATGGAGCGCGTTCCGGAATGCTATGTTCCGGGCGTTTCCGCGCGCAGGTTGGAAACGGACGCCATGTACACCACAACACAGATCATCCAGGGATTCCTGACTGGCGCCCTCACGCGGGAAGAGGCGATGCACAAGCTGCATATGTCCTCTTACTCCCAATTGCTGAACGCACTGGCCGATCGCGGGTTAGAGCCGCCGAAACCGGCTCCCGAGCAGGTCCGCGCGGAGCTGGAAGCGGCGAGGCCGATCCTGCGAATGATGGAGGCCAATCGTCATGGCTCTTGAACTCGCCATTCCCGACAGCGGCCCTCTGATATCACTGGGCCGGGTGGCGCGACTGGACCTGCTCGATCGGTTCAACTGTCCCATCGTGATTACCGACATGGTCGCCGATGAGGTGTTGCGCGGTTTGCCGGGCGCGCCGGACGCTGCGGTCTTTCGCGACTGGTTCAGCGGCCGAGGCAACAGGATTCAGACGGTCGAAACAAGCATCGGAATCCTCTGGAGCGCAATACCTCCCGAACAGCGGGATATCCTGAAGAGGATCCGGGACGCCGGCGAGACGTCCATCTGGCAATTTTCCAACACCATCAGGGAAACCATGGGCCCCGGCGATTATGGCCTCCTGCTGTTCGAGGAGAACCGCGTAAAGACGATGGATTTCGGGCCTCGCCTTGCGAAAATCACAACCTGGTCGTTCCTGATTGGACTGGAGGAAATGGGCGTCATTCCTTCAGCTGAAGATTTCCATCGGGATATTGCGGAGGCCAACCGGATAATTCCGAAGGACCCTTTCGAGCATCAAGCGGAGCATGCGGAACCGGGCGCAAGCTGGACGGACATGTACGACATGACATGAAGATCGCTGCGCGAGGTCCGGGACGGTGATCGGAACGGTGAGGCCTTCCGTTCGATTGCTTTGAAATAATTCCCTGAAAAGGCCTGGCCCCGGAAACCCGTGCTACAATGAGGCAGGAGAGAGGAGGCGCCCATGCCGGAGAGACCCGATGCCGGAGCCCATGCCCGAGCAGGGCACAGCATATGCGCCCTGCGCATGCAGATCATGACATCGCATGACATATCGCCCGGGGTCCCGCCGGTCCGCATGACAAAACATGACATATCATGACATGTTCGACATGTGTTCCATTCCGGCGGGCAGGCGCGAGGCCGAGATGCGTATGTACATGCGGCAGGCTCGGGAGCGGGGACAGGCGGGGCGACGAATTATCGGTTCCTGCCTGCGGCCGTCGATATTTCCTGAGCGCGGGGGCGCTGCAGCAGTGCCGCATCTGGTGATCTTTCTCGGGCTCTGCCTGCTCGGCCTCCTCGTGGGCTGCCTCATTGTCTAGGGCGGTATCCGACCGGTTTGAAACAAGCGGCGGCCCTTCGACAAGCTCCCCTCGGCAGGCTCAGGACAGGCTGCTGGCGCGGTCGCTGCTCAGGGTGAGGAGGGGGATGCAGGCGCGTTCCAAGGGTCGCTCATCCCGAGTAGCGGCGGAGCCGCGTATCGAGGGACGGCCGGGCTTCCGTTTCAGCCTGAAAGAGTTCCACTCCAGGGCGGTCGGCCTTCTTGCGGCGGCCTTGCTGGCGGCGGCCTGCCAGCCGCTGCCGCAGGTCATGGAGCGCGACAAGGCCAGCGCGCTGCTGGCGCTGCCGGAAAGCGTCGGCCTGCGCGTGGGACGGGTCCACGGGGCGCCTCCGGCCCTCGAGGACCGGCTGAGGCGGGGCCTCGAAGAGGCGCTGCACCGCCGGGGGCTGCCGGCCAGCCGGCATGAGGGCAACCGGCTGAGCTTCCGGCTGTCCGGGCGCGTCGAACCGGATATGGCGGCGGACGCCGCCGCCGGCCTTGTCTGGGAGCTCCGCGCCTGGGACGGCAGGCTGGCCGGCCGCTTCGAGCAGCAGGTCGCGGATGGCGGGGCGCTCGACGAGCTGGCGGACGATATCGCGCAGCGGGTGCGCGCCGACCGGCCGGCCGAAGGCGATCCGGTCCGGCTGAAAATCTCCGTTGCACCGATTTCCGGCGCCGCCGCCGAAGCGGCCGCGCCGCTGCTGCGCGCGCTCGAAACGGCGCTGGCGGAGGCGGGGCTGGACGTCGCGCCGCCGGCCGCGCCGAGCCATCTGCATGTCTTCGGCAGCGCGGAGATAGGGCCGGTTCGCGCGGGCCTGCGGGAGCTGCGGCTAGGCTGGTCCGTGGTCTGGTCGGACGGGCGGGAGGTGGGCAGGGTGGATCAGGCCAATGCCGTGCCGGCCGCATGGCTCGAGGGCGCGTGGACATCGCTTGCCGCGGCCGCCGCCGAGGGCGCGGCCTCGGGCATTTCGGACCTCGTGTTCAAGGCGCGAATGGAGCTGCGGCCGACGGGTGGAGCAGCGGGGCGTAGCCGGCTCTGAGCGCCCTCAGCGTAGCGGGCGGCGTCAGCGCCTCGACCGGGCCGGCGGGGCGCGCGAGGGCGGCGTCGTAACCCGCAGGCGTGTAACGCAGTAGCAGCGGCCCCCGGACCAGCCAGGCCCAACTTGAACAGTCGGTGTCGATTTTTGCGGGTTCCGGTTTCGCCAAGTTGTTGAAATGATTGGATAGTGGGGTGGTGGTTGGCGCGGGTTGAGAAAAATGTAGTGAAACATTTTTGCTGATTTGGTGTTGTTTT
>JAJECF010000221.1 GCA_022822125.1 Alphaproteobacteria bacterium | reverse complement strand
GCTTCGACATGGACAAGGTGAACGTCAACGGTGGCGCCATCGCCCTCGGCCATCCGATCGGCGCTTCGGGCGCGCGCATTCTGACCACGCTGCTTTACGAGATGAAGCGCCGCGACGCCAAAAAGGGCCTCGCCACGCTGTGCATCGGCGGCGGCATGGGCATCGCCATGTGCGTTGCGCGCGACTGACCCTGCGCGCCTCACCCCAAGCGCCTCACAGGAGGCCACGATCCCTTCGCGCGGCGACCGGGCCGTTCCGGGCCGCCGCAAAACCTCTAACCGAACCCGGCAGGACGCAGCCTGCCCAGGCCTGGGAAGGCGGGACGAACTGCACAACAGGAGACAGACATCATGGCACGCGTAGCACTGGTCACGGGCGGCACCCGCGGCATCGGCGAGGCGATTTCCATTGCGCTGAAGGACGCCGGCTGCAAGGTGGCGGCGAACTATGGCGGCAACGACGAGCGGGCGAAGGAATTTTCCGACCGCACCGGCATCGGGGTCTACAAGTTCGACGTCGGCGACTTCGAGGCGGTCAAGGACGGCGTGGCGCAGGTCGAAGCCGACCTCGGGCCCATCGACATTCTGGTCAACAACGCCGGCATCACCCGCGACGGCACCATGCACCGGATGCCGTACGACAACTGGGACGACGTCATCCGGACCAACCTCTCGTCCTGCTTCAACTGCTCGCGCGCCGTCATCGAAGGCATGCGCGCCCGCAAATTCGGCCGCATCGTCAACATCGGCTCGATCAACGGCCAGGGCGGCCAGTACGGCCAGGTGAACTACGCCGCCGCCAAGTCCGGCATCCACGGCTTCACCAAGGCGCTGGCCCAGGAGGGCGCCGCCCAGGGCATCACGGTCAACGCCATCGCGCCGGGCTATGTCGATACCGACATGGTGCGCGCGGTGCCCCAGAAGGTGCTGGAGCGCATCATCCAGCGGATCCCGGTCGGCCGGCTCGGCAACGCGAAGGACATCGCCCGCGGCGTGGTCTTCCTGACCGGCGAGGACGCCGACTTTATCACCGGCTCGACGCTCAGCATCAACGGCGGCCAGCATATGTACTAAGGGCTCAGGTCCCTTCGAAAACCGGCGCGCGCTTGGCGGAGAAGGCGGCGAGTCCCTCGTTCATATCCCTTGTGCGGGCGCTGGCGGCCATCGCCAGAGTCTCCAACTCCATCTGGTGCTCGGCCCCGTTGGCCCAGGTCTCGGCGAACAGCTGCTTGACCCGGCCGTAGGCGAGGGTCGGCCCATCGGCGTAACGGCGAGCCGTGTCCATGGCGGCTTCGGCCAGTTCATCGTCGGGCACGACCCGGGTGATCAGGTCGATGTCCAGCGCCTCCTGCGCCGTCAGCGTCGGGTTGTCCAGCGCCAGGCGTTGCGCCACCCGCAGGCCGACCAGCCGGGGCAGGAACCAGGTCGATCCGCCGTCCGGGCTGATGCCGGACGCCGTATACGCCATTTTGAATTTCGCGCTTTCCGCGGCGATGACGATGTCGCCGGTGATGGCGAAGCTGAAGCCGCCGCCGGCCGCTGCGCCCTGGACTGCCATGACGACCGGCGCGTTGCCGCGCATCAGCCGCGACACGGCCGCGTGGAAATAGGTCGTCGTCACCTTCAGCGCTTTGGCGAGCGCGGCCTCGTCCTCCATTGCCAGCATGTATTTCAGGTCGCCGCCGGAACAGAACATCCTGCCGTTTGCCCGGACGAGGACTGCGCGGACGGACGGATCCTCCGTCAACTCGGTCGTCGCGTCCCACAATTCCTTCGCCGCGTCGGCGTTGAGCGCGTTGTTGGCCTCCGGCCGGTCGAGGGTGATGATGCCGACGCCGTTGTCGGCGGCGCATTGAATGAAGTCAGCCACGCGGTTGCTCCTGCTTCTGGGGTCGATAGCCCGTACCGTCGGCGGACGGCTCGACAGAGTCGGGGGGCGGGTTGGTGCGGACGGCGAAGGCGGATTTGCCGGCAATCTCGCGGTAATGCTGCAGGGCCCAGGGGACCGACGGGAAGGCGAATTCGTCTTCCGGCAACTCGTCCCAGCCGAACAGGCGGACTTCGATGCTCTCCGGCCCCGGTTCGATGGCCGGCGATTTGAGCGTCGCGCGATAGAAAAGCTGGACCTGGCTGATGCGCGGGATGTTGTAGAGCGCGAACAGGTCGTGCACCTCGATCTCGGCGCGAGCCTCCTCCCAGGCCTCGCGCGCGGCGGCGTCCTCGGATCGCTCGTGCAGCTCCATGAAGCCGGCCGGCAGGGTCCAGTAGCCGATGCGCGGCGCGATCGCCCGCCGGCACATCAGCACCCTGTCTTCCCACACCGCCACCGAGCCGACGACGATCTTCGGGTTGTCGTAGTGGATGAAGCCGCAATCGGAGCAGACCAGCCGCTCGCGCTCGTCGCCCTCCGGAATCTTCCAGACGTCCGGTCCGACATTCTGTCCGGTACCGGGCCGCGGACGAACGAGCCGGTTCCCGGTTGCCGCGGAGTCGGGCTGGCTGGCCGGGTTATGCGTCATGAAGGCAATTTGACCGGCTTCGGGCGGGCTGACAAGACACGGGGCCATGGCAGAAGACCCCGTAACGCCGCCGCACCCCGGATCGAAAGGCAATCCGGACGGCAAGCCGCCGACCACCGAAGAGATGATCAAGCTGATCAGCGGCTCGACCCCGCACAGCCGGGAACTCGGGCTGGAGGTGGTCCATTCCGCCAGAGGCATGGCGATCATGCGCCTGCCCTGGCACGAGCGGCTGGTCGGCAACCCGGACGAACTGGTGCTGCACGGCGGCGTCGTGACGACCCTGCTCGACAGCGTGTGCGGCATGGCGACGATGAGCGCGCGGCAGCCGCCGGAGCGCATCGTGACACTCGACCTGCGGATCGACTATCAGCGCCCGGCCACGCCCCATCTCGACCTGTTCGCCCGGGCCGAGGTGACCAAAATGACCCGCACCATCGCCTTCCTCAGCGCCGTCGCCTACCAGGACGATCCCAAGGACACCGTCGCGCTCGCCACCGGCACCTTCATGTTTGTCGGCAGCCGCAAGAAGAAAGGCGGCCCGGAAGCCGATAGGGGTGCCGGCGGGAGGAAGCCGGCATGAGCGCCACGCTGGCCGAGCGGCTTGCGGCGGCGCGCGAATCGGGCGATCCGAACGCCATGGCCGAGGCAATTCCCTACGCCCGCTTCCTGAACATCACTGCGGCGCTCGACGGCAACGACCTGGTCTCGTGCATGAATTACAGTCCGCACATCATCGGCAACCCGATCCTGCCGGCAATCCACGGCGGCACGATCGGCGGCCTGCTGGAGACCGCGGCGATCCTGAAATTACTGTGGATGCAGGAGACCCTGCGCATCCCCAAGACGATCACGATCACAGTCGACTATCTGCGCTCGGCCGGGCCGAAGGACACCTTCGCCCGCGCCGGCGTGACCAAGCTGGGCGCCCGGGTCGCCAATGTCCGGGTCTTCGCCTGGCAGGACGATCCGGCCCGGCCGGTCGCCGGCGCCAACGCCAACTTCATGCTGTCGCCCGCCTGAGCGGGGCGGCATCGCTCGCCTCCCGCCGCACCCGCATCCCGGGACAGGAGCGCTTCGCGACCGCAATGTTGCGGCCGGCACACATCCGACGACGGCTAACCGAGCGTCGTACGGTAGGCCCCGGGCGTGGTGCCGACGATCCGCTTGAACCAGCGCGTCAGGTGCGCCTGGGAGGAAAAACCGCAGACATCGGCGATTTCGACGAGCGGCAGCCGGCCTTCGGCGATCAGCGCCTTGGCGTGTTCGATCCGGCGGTCGGTAAGGTAGCGGTGCGGCGCCGTCCCGGTCGCAGCCTTGAACGCGCGGGCGAAATGGAACGGGCTCAGGCAGGCCTCGTTCGCCAGAGTCTCGACGGAAAGATCCTCGCTGAGATGGGCGTCGATGAATTCCACGATCCGCTGCAGGCGCCGCGGATCGAGCGCGCCGCGGGCGTTCGGAAGGGAAATCGTAGCCCGCTCCAGGTTGGAATGCTGCCGCAGAATCTGGACGCCCAGGGCCGCGGCCAGGGTTTCGACCAGCATCTTGCCGGCCGGCGCCGGCTCGACGATCTCGCTGTGAACCGCTCGCGCAATGCGTTCGATCAGCGGATCGCGAAAGCCGCCGTCGAAGTGCAGCCTGACGCTGTCGGGATCGACATCGAGTTCCCGCAGCGCCGTATCGGACAGCAGCATCGCGGGCAGATAGAGGTGGATCATCTCGGGGATATCGCCGTAAGCCTTGATCATGTCCTCCCGAACGCCGGCAGGACACAACCAGATCATTCCCGGTACCGCATCGCTGTGTTGCAACCGGCCGTCGCCGCGCCGGCGCAGATGGACGCGGCCTTCGACCATGACGGCGATTTCGGTTTCGCGCGGCAGGAATTCGGCGAGCTCGCCTTCCGCATGGCGCCAGCGTTCGGCCAGAAGCACACCCCATCCGCGATCGCGGCTCGATGCAAGCAGCGTCCCGGTCGTGTATTTCGCCTGCCCGTGTCCTGCCACACGGTCCACGCTGTCCTACCCCCTCGCACGCCCTCCCGACGACGCTTTGGGTCAGATTAACATTCACTCCGCCTGCAAGCGGCAGTCAACGGCTTTACAAATATCGGCCAACAATACAGCAAATGCATGCAAAAACAGCAAGAATGGACAAATTTACCCGCTTAAGTCGCGGGATTTGACCAATTTGACGAAATGCATCGATCAATTTGCGAATCGAAATTCAAAAAGGCAGATATATGCAACGAAACAGCAAAAACATATAATGCGGAACGACCTTGCTGTGCTTTAGAATTAATGAGTACGATGCCAGTCAAATGAATGGCGCATTTCGAATGCAATAATCTGTTGTTGCAATTGGGTAATCTGAAATGCGCAGTTCAAGAGAAGCGCAAGTAATGCTGGAATATTGAACCCTTGAAACGGGGCAGGTTTAGCCAACTATGGTTGAAGTTTTTTTTGGAACCAACAGGAACCCCATACCGGCCCGGGCGCCGAGAGATTTCGGCGACCAACTCAATAATCGCGGATCGTTCCTGCGCTTCGGGAAGGCCCAGGTTTCCGACGAGCTTGACAGCATCACGGAGATCGAGGTGGCGCCGGAGCGGTTACGCCCGGGCCGTGGGTCGCAACTGCTCGGCAGCACTGCGATTTTCGAAGAGATCCGGAAAA
>JAJECF010000187.1 GCA_022822125.1 Alphaproteobacteria bacterium | reverse complement strand
ATGGCGCGCGAGGTAGCGTTGCAGCGTCTCCGACCCGATGCCGGATTCGTTCGCCAGCGTCTTCGCCGCCGAGGCCGAGGGCGCGAGCCCCACCGTCCGGTAACCCCGGCTGGCGGCGAGCGCCCGCAGGCGCTTCAGCATCGTCGTCTTGCCCGTGCCGGCATAGCCCTGGACACCCAGGACGCGATCCTTGCCGGCGAGAATGGTCTTGACCGCTTCCTTCTGGCCCTCGTTCAGCCGGCCCCGGTGCAGCCTGGTCTCCGCCACCCAGCGGCGCATGACGGTCTTCTCCGCCCCCTGGCCCGCGCGCATCAGCGCGATGGTCTCGGATTCCCGCGCCAGCGCCGCGTCCGTGGTCCAGTGCCGGCCGTGGTCGAGCCCGGTCGCGGCATGGAGCGAGCCGTCGCGTTCAAGCGAAGCTATGGCGCGTTCGGCGGCATCGACGGTGACCGCGCCCGGCTCGCGGGCGAGCGTCGCCGCCAGCAGGTCGGCATGGCCGAACACCGACTGGCGCTCGGCAAGGTGAGAGACCGCCCACGCCGCCGCGTCGCCTGCCGCATAGCCCGGACCGGCGAACAGGTCCGGCCCGAGCAGCCCGCGTTCCGCCTTGCGGGCTTGAGCCCGCACCTTGCCGGGAGAAAAGCCGATGGTCTTCGCCTGGCGCTTCCAGCTTCGGTCCAGCGCGCCCCGGTCGATGTCGCGCTTCGCCGCCCGCGTCATCAGCGCCGCCCGCGCCGCCAGATGGGGGTTGTCCTTCGACTCGCCCATGCCGCGCTCGGCCATCGCCGCCTCGATCTCGGCCCGGCGGGTCGAGAAGGCGTCGATCGCTTCGCGCGGGACGCCCCCGATCTCGAACCGCCCGTCGCCATGGGTCTTTTCGATCCCGTAGCCGAGGCCCTTCAGCCCCTGCGCCAGTTCCGCCCGGTAGATCGAGCCGATGGCCATCTTGCCCTTGAACAGCCCGTCATCGACCATCGTGCGCCACTTGCCGTCCCCGCCCTGGACCATGTTGGCGATGACGCAATGGGTATGAAGCTGGGGATCCAGGTTGCGGGAGGTGTCGTGCCGGAAGGTGGCCGCGACCATCTTCTGGTCGCCGGCGCGGACCATCGCCCCGGTCGCGGGATCGCGCATCCGGGTCTCTATGGCGCTCTTCTCTATCCAGCCCAGCGTCGCCGCCACGGCCCTGTCGTGCGCCTCGACGATCCGCTCGTCGCCGCCCACCATCGCCATCAGGGAGACCGACTTCGGCGCGCTCAGCGTCACGTCCCGGCCGGGACGGTGCGTGATGCCGCCGCCGAGTTCCTTGCGCCCGAGCCGGCGCCCGCCCGGAACCTCTCCTTCGAGCACCGACCGGAAGCGCTCGGGATCGACCGGGCCTTCGAGCCCCAGCGCCGCCGCGCCCTTGCCCGCCCAGGCGCTCGCCTCGCGGTGCGCTCCGTCGTCCCTGGCGTAGTAGCCGTCCTTCTCGAAATAGCCCACGCCCTGCGCCGGCGAGGCGATCTTGCCGATGGACGCTACCATCGCGGCGGCCCCGCGCCGGAGGCGGAATGAGCGGAATCTTGCCGGTCCATACAGGCCAGATATGCGCTCGCAGGCGGCAGAACAAGGGACGAACAGGCGGTCTCATCTTCCTGTCATCGCATGGCCGCAAAAGTCGCCGAATGTCCTCCCCGCAGGCGCTTGCATCATGCACGGTCATGCCGTACATGTGGGCCGCATGATCGTCCGTTCGTTTCGTCACCGGGGCCTGCGCCAGCTTTACGAGAGCAACTCGTCCCGGCTGCTGAAACAGGACCTCGTGGAGCGGGTGCGCGGCATCCTGGCCGCGCTGGCCATGGCGGAGACCATGGAGGGTTTCATTCGCGAGGCGGCGCCCGGTTGGCGGGTCCACCGGCTGTCGGGCGAGCGCCGGAACGAGTGGAGTGTTTCCGTGTCGGGCAACTGGCGGATCACTTTTGAGGAGCGAAACGGCGCAATCGAGCGCGTGAACCTGGAGGACTACCACTGATGACCAGCGGCGGCATCAAGATGGGGATGGCTCCCCCGCACCCCGGCGCCTTCATCCGGATCGAGGCCCTTGAGGAGCTGGGGTTGAGCGTTTCGGCGGCGGCGCGAATTCTCGGCGTGCGCCGGGCGACGCTTTCGGACCTGCTGAACGGCAACGCCTCACTGTCGCCCGAAATGGCGCTGCGGGTGGAGAAGGCGTTCGGCCTCAGCATGGACCTGCTGCTGCGGATGCAGGCATGGCACGACGCGACCCAGATGCGCGCGCGGGCCGACGAGATTGACGTTCGCCGCTATCAGCCAGCATGATCGCCACGCTGCGAAATCTGGTTTCCCGATGACGACTGGAGTAGGAAATGCCGAGAATTGAGTTTGGTGCCATAGTCGCACTTGGAATTGCCGTCGCTGGTGGCCTTGTATGGCTTGGACAGATGAGCGAAATGATTAGCAACCTTGAAATGAAGGTTGATACTCTTGAGGAAAACCAAACATCCGAGGCCGTAGTAAAGCTGAAAGAACAAGTAAAAAACATGCAGATGGATATAGAAGATGTAGTTTTAGATCGCTTCTCAAAATTCCCTGTGGGAACAATTATTCCGTTTGTCGGCAAGAAGGAAGACCTTGGTGCTCTAGTACGATGGAAAATCTGCGATGGCAGCGTTCTTCAAGGAGCAAGATATAAGGATTCGCCATTTTACAACCAAAAACTTCCTGAATTGGATGGTGTTTTTCTTCGAGCAACACTTTCAAATGATAAGCTATTGAAGCTTGGAGGATCCAAGACCCACACTCACCCCCAACCTCATACACATACTTTGCCCCACACGCATTCTGGGCAGACAGACAAGGGAATTAATCGCAACGGTCCACGGCAAGATCACCACCATGAAGGTGGGATTCATATACATGATTTCCAGACGACTTCGCAGAACGAAATTGAAACAAAGTCATTGTCAGAGGACACCACAGAAGACGGGGAATCGATGCCGCCCTACATTGGTGTCTTCTACATTATCAAGGTGATCTGATTGCAATTTCAGAGTGCCGGTCAACTTCATGTTCTGAGCCGAAGGCAATTCGATGAAGGAAGCCCGAAGAGATGAAAGGGCGGGCGGCGACAAGCTCATTGGATACTCAACGAGTCGTTGACCTTGTGGGCGATAATCCCCGATTGAGCTTGACCAGGTAGCGTTCGGTCGCTACTTTTGGCGTATGAGATCGGTCGGCATCAAGGTTCTGAACAGCAAGTTGAGCGAATACGTCCGGCTTGCGGCATCCGGCGAGACGATCCTGGTGACCGACCGGGATCAGGTCGTGGCGGAGCTCGGCCCGATCAGGGAGACCCGAAGCCCGATCCTCGCCGACGCCTTCCTGGCCGAGGCGGTCCGGTCCGGTGTGCTGACGCCGCCGAGACTGACCACTTTGGGACCGCCGCCCAAGCCCCCGCCTGTTGCCACGCTCGACGAAATCCTGGCCGACCTGGACGAGAGCCGACGCGACCGGTGATCTACCTCGATTCGTCCGTCGCGCTCGCGCATCTTCTGGCCGAGGACCGACAACCGCCCGGTTCGCTCTGGGACGAGACGCTGTTTTCCAGCCGGCTGCTGGAATACGAGATATGGACCCCTCTGCATGCGCGCGGGCTCGCGGAGTCCTACGGCGAGGCGGCGCGCTGGCTGACCGGCCGCGTCGCGATGCTGGACCTCTCCCCGTCGGTGCTGGCGCGGGCGCTGGACGCCTTTCCCGGCCCCGGCGCGCTGCGCACTCTCGACGCCCTGCATCTGGCGTCCTGCGCCTATCTGGCCGAACACGGTCAGGGGGTCGAGCTCGCGAGCTACGACCGGCGGATGAACGACGTGGCCCGCGCGATGGATATCCCGTTGTTCGACCTTGAGACGCCGCAAACCGGATGATCGACGCGCCGCGCAAATTTTTTTCGATCATCCTCCTGTCCGCGCATGCCGGGCCAGCCGGTGACAGGATTGGCCATGTGGGGACAAGCCGTTGATTCCATGCAGAAAATATGCTTTGCAGAGCGTTTGACATCGCTTGCCCGCAGGTTCAAATCTCCCTTTCAGGGTCACCGAATCCGGGAAGGCGGGAGCGATGCAGCGAGACGGAAACGGCCATGATCGGGTGCGAGTTCCCCGCGTTGCCGCGAACGACAACACCGGCTCAGAGGCCGGGGCAGGCGACGGACCGGAAGCGCGGATCGACGCCGCCGTGATGCGCCTCGCTTGCCTGTTGGGACGGCAGATCGCGCGCGACCAGTTCCGGCAGTCGCAAGTCGCCAACGACAATGTGCCCGATACGAAGGCGCACGACGGATAGGAGACCCAGGACCCCACTGACCCTTTCTGGCGCTTCCCGTCCCTCGCAGCGACGCACTGTTTGGCCGGTAGGAGGGGCTTGGCTCCATAGCACACATGCTATATAATGCGATCCTATGGCTTGGCGCGTCAGAACCCTGAATGCGACCGTGGACGGGGAGCTCGACGCGCTGCCCGCCGACATGCGGGCGCGGTTCGTTCGCATCGCCGGATTGATCGCCACGGTCGGCCTGGAGCGTGTCGGCATGCCGCATGTCAGGCACCTGACCGGCCCGTTGTGGGAGATGCGCCTCGGCGGCCGGGACGGCATCGCGCGGGCGCTCTACGTCACGGCGATGGAACGGCAGGTCGTGGTGGTGCGGGCATTCGTCAAGAAGACCCGGCGCACGCCCCGCCGGGAGATCGAATTGGCGCTGCAACGCGCCGGGGAGGTATCGCAATGAGTACGCTTGAAGAGCTGCATGAGCGGTGGAGCCGGGACGCGGACTATCGCGAAGCCTATGAGCGGATGGGGCCGGAGTTCGAGATCGCCCGCGCGCTCATCGAGGCGCGACAGGCGGCCGGGTTCACCCAGGCGGAGCTGGCCGCACGGATGAAGACCACGCAATCGGCGGTAGCGCGGCTGGAGAGCGGGCGGATACCGCCATCCACGCGCACGCTGGAGAAGGTCGCGAAGGCGACGGGAACCCGGCTGCGTATCCGGTTCGAGCCCGCGTGAACCCGCAATCGGACGCGCAAGGGCTGGGGCCGGTGTGCGACCATGGGATACCGCCGAAGGCAACACGACACGCCGGCCGGGCAGGCTGGCGAGAGACAGGAGACCCGAGACCATGACCCTTCGCTGTGCGCTCTATGCCCGCTATTCGTCCGACCAGCAGCGGCCGGCCTCCATCGAGGACCAGTTCCGGGTCTGCCGCGAGCGCGCGGAGCGCGAGGGCTGGAAGATCGTCGGCACGTACAGGGACTCCGCCATCTCGGGAGACAGCGTGATCCTCCGGCCCGGCGTCCAGGCGCTTCTGGAGG
Organism: Alphaproteobacteria bacterium; assembly: GCA_022822125.1. Next base: position 712 of record JAJECF010000187.1, on the reverse strand, counting down.
ACGCGCGGCGGGGTGCGTTCGAGATCGTCGTCGCCGAGGCCCTCGACCGGATAAGCCCCGACCAGGCCGACGTTGCGACCCTCTACAAGCATCTGCGCTTCGCCGGCGTGATGATCTTCACGCTCGCGGCAGGCGAAGGCGAGATCAACGAGCTGCATGTCGGCCTCAAGGGCACCATGAACGCGCTGTTCCTGAGGGACCTTGCGGCGAAGACGCATCGCGGTCTCCGGGGCCGGGTCGAGGCCGGCAAGTCGGGCGGCGGCATCTGCTACGGCTACGACGTGGTGCGGCTGCACGATGACGCCGGCGAGCGCATCCGGGGCGAGCGGGAAATCAACGAGACGCAAGCGGAGATCGTGCGGCGCATCTTCCGCGAGTTCGCCGCCGGCACCAGCCCGCGCGCCATCGCGCGGCGGCTGAACGACGAAGGCATTCCCGGCGCCAAGGGCAGGCTCTGGAGCGACTCGGTGCTGCGCGGCCACGCCAAGCGCGGCACCGGGCTGCTCAACAACGAGCTCTATATCGGCCGGCTGGTGTGGAACCGCCAGCGCTTCATGAAGAACCCGGAGACCGGCAAGCGGGTCGCGCGGGTCAACCCGCCCGAGGAATGGATCGTCGCCGAGGTTCCCGAGCTGCGCATCGTGGACGACGAACTGTGGCAGGCCGCGAAGGCCCGGCAGGGAGAGCTTGCGGAGAAATACGCCACCGCCAT
>JAJECF010000227.1 GCA_022822125.1 Alphaproteobacteria bacterium | reverse complement strand
AAGATCAACTCCAAGCTGCCCGGCGGGCACACAGAGGTGAAGTGGCACCAGGACTTCCCCTTCACCCCGCACAGCAATGACGACATCGTGACCGCGCTGCTGATGGTGGACGAGGTGACGGAGGAGAACGGCCCGCTCAAGGTGCTGTCCGGCTCGCACCGGGGCCCGATCCACGGGCTCTGGCATGGCGGCCGGTTCACCGGCGCGGTCGCCGACGAGGTGGCCGCCGAATCGGAGAAGGCCGCGGTGATCTGCACCGGGCCCGCGGGCGCCGTCTGCCTGATGCACACGAGGCTGCTGCACGGGTCCTCGCCCAACCGCTCTACCCGGCCCCGCACGCTGCATATCTCGGTCTATAGCGCGGAGGACGCCGTGCCGAGCTCGCCCAACCCGGTGCCCAACCGCTATGAGGGCCTGATGGTCCGGGGCGAGCGCAGCGGCCGCATCCGCTCCACCGCCTTCGAACTCCAGCTCCCGCAGCTGCCGACAACCGCCTCCTTCTTCGACCAGCAGGCGAAGCACGGGTAGGCGGGCAAACGGCGAATTGAGGCCCGGCGTTAATGCGGGCCGCCCCGCGGCAGGGTGCCGGTGTGCATCCAACCGGTTTGAAACGGGCGGCGGCCGCCCTTCGATACGCGCCCGCTGGCGCGGGCGCTGCTCAGGGTGAGGAAGGTCGGAAGCGTTCGCCGGCGCGGGCGCTGCTCAGGGTGAGGAAGGTTGGAAGCGTTCGCCGACGCGGGCGCTACTCAGGGTGAGGAAGGTGGGAAGCGTTCGCCGGCGCGGGCGCTGCTTAGGATAAGGCAAGGGCAGACCGTCTTTCCCTCTCCTACCAGACAATGGCCGCGCCGCCCTTTCCCTCATCCCGAGTGGCGGCGCCAGCCGCCTATCGAGGGACGGACGGACCTCCGCTAATTCCTGACAGCCGGCCCGGCAGTGGTCTCGGCGGTGGAGAACCCGGAATAGTCGAGCGCGAGGTCGGCAATCACGGCGATGACGGCCATGGCGAGGAAGGCGATCAGCATGGCTCTCATCTTTGTCGTCCTCCGTCCTTCGTCGCGTGTTTCAGAAACGCGATCAGGTCGTTGCGGTCGGCGGGTTTCGCGATCCGCTGCATCGGCATCTTGGTGCCGGGCACGAACCGGTCGGGCCCCTCGTCGAACAGCGCATCGATGGTATCCTCGTTCCACACGAACGCCGCCTCGCGCAATGTCCGCGAATAGTTATAGCCTGAAACGCCGCCCGCCGGGCGTCCGAAAATGCCGAACAGCGTGGGGCCGGCGCGCCGGAGCCCCTCGGGTCCGAGCGTGTGGCAGATCGAGCATTTGCGCTGGAACTGGCGCTCGCCATTGTCCATGCTCGCCGGGTCGCGCAGGAAGCTCCGCTCGCTGCCGCCCATCAGCCCGCCCGCGCCGAGCGCCGCCAGCGGCCAGCTATAGAGCGCATCGTCTATGCCGCCCGCCAGAATGTCCTGCCCGTCGGCGGAGAAAGCGAGCGCCCAGACCGGCCCGCGCAGCGCGGCGCGGAAGTCTCTGAGCACCGTCCATGCCCGGCTGTCGATCACCTTGATGAAGCCCTCGCCGTCGCCGACCGCGAGCCTCTCCCCTTCCGCATCGAACGCCATCGCCAGGATCGGCCGGCGCTGGAGGGTGAAATCGGCGATTTCGCGGCCGCTCTCCAGGTCGAGGACCCGGGTTGCGCCGTCAACCCCGCCATAGGCGAGCCAGCCGGCCTCCTCGTCGAGCGCGAGCGCATTGATGCCGAAGCGCCCCTTCAGCATGTGCCGCGTCTGGACGCCGCGCGCGAGGTCCCAGACGCGGACCGTCCCGTCGGTCGAGCCCGAATAGAGCCGCGCGCCGTCGGCGGAAAAGAGGACATCGTTGACGCCGGCGCTGTGCCCTTCCAGGAACCGCGCCGGCGCGCCCGACAAAGACCAGAGGCCGATGCGCCCGTCCCAGCTTGCCGAGGCGACCAGGCTCCTGTCCGGCGAGAGCGCGAGCGACACCACCTTCGCCCTGTGGCTGCCGAGGCGCTCGGAAACGCCGCGCTCGAGGTCCCAGAGCCGGACATGGTTGTCGTCGCCGGCCGACACCGCCTTGGAGGCATCGACGAAACGCACGGCGTTCACCGCCGCGTCGTGCGCCTCCAGCCAGACCGGCGCGCCAGCCCGCCAGAGGCCGACGGAATAGTCGAAGCTGGCGGTAAGCAGGCGGCTTCCGTCCGGCGACACGTCGATGGCGCGAACAGGGCCGCCATGGCCGGTGAGCTTGAAGAAATCCCCGGCCGGGGCGCCGGCCGAGGGAAGCAGCAGCAGCGCCGTCAGAAACGCCCGGAGATGCAGGAACGGCATGTCACGCGCCGGGCGTCATTCCGCCGGCGGCGCCCGATGCGCTGGATGGGCCGGCTCGCCGGTCTCTTCCTCGAACCAGAGCGAATGGTGCTCCCTCGCCCATTGCCGGTCCACCTCGCCCGACTCCATGGCGTCGAACGCGCCCTCCATGCCGATCGAGCCCAGATAGATATGCGCGATGATGATCGCGATGAAGACGAAGGCGACGATGGAGTGCCAGAGTTGCGCGTATTGCATCTCCTCATGCGGGCTGAGCTCCGTCGCCAGTTCGCCGAAGCCCAGCGCCTGCGAAATGCCGAGCGCGTTCAGGATGTCGAAGGTCTTGGCGAACATCGGCAGTTCGAACGGGAACAGCAGCGACAGGCCGGACGCCGAGATCGAGAGGCCGAGGACCACCACCACCCAGAAGACGATCTTCTGGCCGGCGTTGAATTTCCGCGCCGGCGGGTGGCTGCCGCGTATGAAGAGCCCGCCGCCCTTCGCCAGCCAGACAAGGTCGGCGCGGTTGGGGATGTTGTGGACGATCCAGAATACGAACACCCACACCAGCGCCAGCATGAAAGCCCAGGCGACATTGTTGTGGACCCATTTGGATGCAAGCGCGACAGGCGCGAAGGCGTCCTTGCCGAGCAGCGGGATCAGCAGCGGGCGCCCGAACAGCGTAATGAGCCCGCTGATCGCCAGCAGGATGAAGGAGCCCGCAAGCAGCCAGTGCCCGAACCGCTCCAGCGCATTGAAGCGAAGAATGGTTTCCCCCGAACGGCCGCCGTCTATGCGGATCGGCCCCCGGAGAAGCAGGAACAGCGCCAGCAGGCCGACCATGCCGGCGAGCAGCCAGCCGCCCCACTCGCGCAGCGGCCCCTTGCGCCATTCGAGCCAGCGCATGCCGCCGTCCTGGATGATGATTTCGGACGCCGGTCCCTTCGCCGAGACCGTGACATCCGCGCCGCCATAGCGCAGCGCGCGGAATACCTCCGAATCCGAGGAGCCGCCGAGCGTACCGAGCTGCATCCTTATGTCCGCCGCCCGCGCCGGGTCGCCGACGGCTTCGCGGCGGAACCGGTCGTCGACGGCTTGTCCCCGCTGACGCGCGAGAATGTCCTCGAGCGTTTGCGCTCCGCCGGTGGCCGCCCTTGGATCGCTGTCGCCGGCCTGCTGGGCTGCGGACGGCGTAGCCGCAATTAGCAGCGCGGCGAGAATCGTGAGCATCGGCAGGCGCAGCAGCGTCATCTTCCAGGACTCCCGACGAAATCGACCGGACGCGATGGCGGCAAGGGGCAGCGCCCCTTCCGCAACAGTAACACGGAGGCGGGCCGGCCCTGCAGATCGCAGGACCGGCCGCGCTTCAGGGCCTCAGGAGCCCTTCTGGCCGTAGGCCGTGCCCCAGCCCCAGGCGCCGGAACCGAAGCCCCGGGCCACCACGCGCTCACGGTAGATGCCCGAGACGACGTCGCCATCGCCCGCCAGCAGCGCCTTGGTCGAGCACATCTCGGCGCAGATCGGCAGCTTGCCTTCCGCGATCCGGTTGCGCCCGTATTTGGCGAACTCGGCGGTGGAGTGGGTCTCTTCCGGTCCGCCGGCGCAGAAGGTGCATTTGTCCATCTTGCCCCGGGACCCGAAATTGCCCGCCTGCGGGAACTGCGGCGCGCCGAACGGGCACGCATAGAAGCAGTAGCCGCAGCCGATGCAGAGGTCCTTGGAGTGCAGGACCACCCCTTCGTCGTTCTGGTAGAAGCAATCCACCGGGCAGACGGCCATGCAGGGCGCATCCGAACAGTGCATGCACGCCACGGAGATCGACCGCTCGCCCGGCTTGCCATCGTTGATGGTCACCACCCGGCGCCGATTGATCCCCCACGGCACCTCGTGCTCGTTCTTGCACGCGGTGACGCAGGCGTTGCATTCGATGCAACGTTCGGCGTCGCAGAGAAATTTAGCTCTTGCCATCTCCTTCTCCTCCCTCAGGCCGCGTAGATCTTGCAGAGAGTGGTCTTGGTCTCCTGCATCTGCGTGACCGAGTCATAGCCGTAGGTCTGCGCCGTGTTGGAGCTCTCGCCCAGCACGAACGGGTCGGCGCCTTCGGGATATTTGTGCCTCAGGTCCGCGCCTTCGAAATGCCCGCCGAAATGGAAGGGCATGAAGGCGACCCCGACTCCAACGCGCTCGGTGACCATCGCCATGACCTTGACCCTGGCGCCCTCGGCGCCCTCGACCCAGACCTGCGCGCCGTTGCGCAGCCCGAGATCGTTGGCGTCCTTCGGGTGGATCTCCACGAACATGTCCTGCTGGAGTTCGGCGAGCCACTTGTTCGACCGCGATTCCTCGCCGCCGCCCTCATATTCCACGAGGCGGCCCGAAGTCAGGATCATCGGGTAGTCCTTCGAGAAATCCTGCTTCTGGATCGAGGCGTACATGGTCGGCAGGCGGTAGAACTTCCGGTCCTCATAGGTCGGATAGTCCGCCACCAGGTCCCGGCGCGGGGTGTAAAGCGGCTCGCGGTGCAGCGGCACCGGATCCGGGAAGGTCCACACCACGGCGCGGGCCTTGGCGTTGCCGAACGGCGCGCAGCCATGCTTGATCGCGACCCGCTGGATGCCGCCCGAGAGGTCGGTCTTCCAGTTGGTCTTCGGCCCCGCAACGGCATCGATGGCCGCCCGTTCGGCGTCCGTCAGATCCTTGTCCCATCCCAGGTCCATCAGCATCTGCATGGTGAACTCGGGATAGCCGTCCTGGATCTCCGAACCGACCGAATAGACGCCCTCCGCCAGCAGGTTGTCGCCGTTCCGCTCCACGCCGAACCGGGCGCGGAAGGTCAGGCCGCCTTCGGCCACCGGCTTCGACATGTCGTAGAGGTTGGGCGTGCCGGGGTGGCCCATTTCCGGCGGACCCCAGGAAGGCCAGGGCATGCCGTAATAGTCGCCGTCGGCAGGACCGCCCACCGCCTGCAGGGTCGTCCTGTCGAAGGTGTGCTGGTTGGCCATGTGCAGCTTGATCCGCTCCGGCGACTGGCCGGTATAGCCGATCGTCCACATGCCGCGGTTGATCTCCCGCGTGATGTCCTCGACATTCGGCGTGTCGTCCGCATCCATCGCAATGTTGCGGAAGAACCGATCCGCCCAGCCGAACTTCTTGGCGAACTTTGCCATGATGTTCTGGTCGGGCAGGCTCTCGAACACGGGATCCACCACCTGCTCGCGCCACTGGATCGAGCGGTTCGACGCGGTGACGGAGCCATAGGTCTCGAACTGCGTCGAGGCCGGCAGCAGATAGACGCCGTCGGTGCGGTCGTGAAGCACGGCGGAGACGGTGGGATACGGGTCGATCACGACCAGCATGTCCAGCTTCTCCATCGCGGTCTTCATTTCCTTGCCGCGGGTCTGCGAGTTGGGCGCGTGGCCCCAAAGCACCATGGCCCGGACATTGTCCGGCTGGTCCATATTGGCCTTGTCCTCGAGCACGCCGTCGATCCAGCGGGACACCGGGATGCCCTTCAGGTTCATCAGCGGCTTCTTCTTGCCGTCCGCGCCTTCGAGCATCGCGAACTGGCCCTTCAGCCAGTCGAGATCCTCTTCCCAGACTCGCGACCAGTGGGCCCAGGCGCCGCCCGAGAGGCCGTAATAGCCGGGCAGCGTATGCGACAGGATGCCGAGGTCGGTGGCGCCCTGCACATTGTCATGGCCGCGGAAGATATTGGTGCCACCGCCGGAGGTGCCCATGTTGCCCAGCGCGAGCTGCAACACGCAGTAGGCGCGCGTGTTGTTGTTGCCCTGGGTGTGCTGGGTGCCGCCCATGCACCAGATCACGGTGCCGGGGCGGTTGTTCGCCATGGTGCGGGCGACGCGACGCAGCTGCGAGCCGGGCGTGCCGGTCACGCGCTCCACTTCCTCGGGCGTCCATTTCGCGACCTCTTCGCGAATCTGGTCCATGCCCCAGACGCGGGTGCGGATGAACTCCTTGTCCTCCCACCCGTTCTCGAAGATATGCCAGAGGATGCCCCAGATGAGCGCCACGTCCGTGCCGGGCCGGAAGCGGACATACTCGTCGGCGTGGGCGGCGGTGCGCGTGAAGCGCGGGTCGCACACGATCAACGGCGCGTTGTTCTGCTCCTTGGCCTTCAGCACATGCAGCAGCGATACCGGATGCGCTTCCGCCGGGTTGCCGCCGATGAGGAAGATCGCACGGCTCTTGTGGATGTCGTTGTAGGAGTTGGTCATGGCGCCGTAGCCCCATGTGTTCGCAACGCCTGCAACCGTGGTCGAGTGGCAGATGCGGGCCTGGTGGTCCACATTGTTCGTGCCCCAATAGGCCGCGAACTTGCGGAACAGATAGGCCTGCTCATTGCTGAACTTCGCCGATCCCAGCCAGTAAACGCTGTCCGGGCCGCTCTGCTCGCGAATGGACATCATGCCGTCGCCGATCTCGTTGATCGCCTGGTCCCAGCTGATGCGCTTCCACTCGCCGCCTTCTTTCTTCATGGGGTATTTGAGGCGGCGTTCGCCATTCGCGTGCTCGCGCACGGCCGCGCCCTTGGCGCAGTGCGCGCCGAGGTTGAAGGGCGACTCGAAGTCCGGCTCCTGGCCGGTCCACACGCCGTTCTGCACCTCGGCAATCACGCCGCAGCCCACCGAGCAGTGCGTGCAGACGCTTCGCCGGAACTCGGTAGCGAGGTTCTCCTTCGGCGAAGTGGCGGCGGCTTGCGCCTTGCGCATCATCGTCGCCGGCAGCATGCCCGCGACTGCGGTGCCTCCGACCGCCAGCCCCGAGCGTCCCAGGAACCTGCGGCGGTTGATCGCCTCGCCGGGCCCGCGCACCGCCACTGCGGCGACGCCCGGGGAGGCCGAATTTCTTCTGACCAGTTTCATGGACGAACCTCCATCAGAAATCGGCGAGACGGTAGTACGTCTCGATATGAGGCGTGACATGGTAGCCCCTGGCCTTGGCCGGTGCCTGTGGCTCGGGACTGTTCCCCGCGGGCCCCGGCTGCGCGACGGTCGACTCGCTCGCCACGACAACGGCCGCGGCGCCGCCTGCTGCCACCATGCTTCGAAGGAACGCTCTGCGCCCCTTGGCTCTGGCTTCGTTCATGTCTTAGTGTCCTCCGAGGTGTCCGGCCCCGCCGCCCATCGTGGTGGCGCCGCTGGCCCAATTCGTCACACACACTTCCGCCCGTCGAATTTAGCGCAATAGACGGCTCGCGTCTACGTACAAGTACGTACCCGGGCGACCGACCTTCCGCGGAACGCGGCCACCCGCCCCGAGGCGCCGCGTGTCCACTGGACGGCCCGGGTCGCGGGGCCTCGTTCCCGAACTGCTCCGGCAGACTCCGGGGGCGCGTCCACCCCGCTCTCGGCGCCTTCGGCCGGGTCCCGGAAGGATTACCTCAGCATCGCGAGATACTGGCGCTCGAACTCCATGAAGCGCATGCCGAACTCGCCCACCGCGCGGTAGAAGGAGGCTGATCCGGCGTCCCTCAGATCCCGGAAGAAGCTCTCCATCCAGGGCTCGATGTGCCGGGAGAAGAAGAGGCGCTGACTCCCGAGCCCCTGCGCCTCGGTGATCACCATCGCCATGACCTCGAGCAGCGCGCACGCGTGGTCCTCGGTCTCCGAGATCCGCTCCGAGCGTTCGAAGCCGAGCTGGGCAAGGTCCCTTCGCAACTCCGCCAGGGGCTTGTCCATCATGAATCCGGTGATGTACCAGGAGCCGTAGGGCACGAGCTCGCCGCGCCCGAGCCCTATGAACAGCGCGTGGTACTCGTCGTCGAG
>JAJECF010000070.1 GCA_022822125.1 Alphaproteobacteria bacterium | reverse complement strand
GAGGAGCACCGATATGCCCATCGGCACCCGCTACGTCTTCATCGCAAGCATGGATGTGGACCCGGAGAAGGAGGATCTGTTCAACGAAGTCTACGACACCGAGCACGTGCCCTACCTGCTGGAGGTGCCGGGTGTGATAGCAGTCACGCGTCTGAAGGCGCAGGACTTCGAGGTGTCGATGGGCGGCGAACTGAAATCCGTGGCGCGCGGCGAGACCCCGACATGGCACGCCATCTACGAGATCGAAAGCCCCGACGTCATGAAGAGCGCGGCGTGGGCGGAGGCCGTCGAGCGTGGGCGCTGGCCCGGCGAGGTGCGCCCGCACACCCGCAACCGGCACCATTCACTCCAGCGGGTGATGGGGGCGTAGCAGCCCGTGTATCGGACCCTCGAAGGGCTGCGGATCGTCGAGGCGTCCGCGTTGGTCGCAGCGTAGCGGGGCAGCCGGGCCCCGCCACCTCCCGGGCGGCGCCGTCCGGCAATCGGGGCGGCTACATCTTCGCGATGATGCCGCAGGCGATACGTCCTCCGGAGCCGCCGATGGGCTGGGTCATGTGGTCGTCGGGGTTCTCGTGGATGATGACCGCCGAACCATCCTCGTCGAGCAATGCAGGCATGTCGCCGGCAGCGACCGAGACCAGGGTGGTGAAGAACTCCGCCCGGGCGGAACCGTCGGCTGCGACGTACAGGTTGGGCAGGTCGCCGTTGTCGGGTCCTTCCGGGTGGCGCAGGCCGTGCTTGGCCTTCTCCGGATTGATGTGGCCCGTCGCCGCCTTGAAGTCGGGCGTGCAGGCGCCCACCGCGTGCAGGTGGATGCCGTGGCCGCCGGGCGGCAATCCGGTCGCCTCGACTGAAACGAGCACCCCGCCGGGCGTCTGTTCGAAGGTGGCCTTGCCGATGACCGCGCCGTCGGTGCCGATGATCTCGGCCGCGGCCATGTCGGCCGCCGACGCGATCGGCGCCGCAGCGAGGGCCAGGGCGGCGCCAAGAGCAAATGCAGCAATCTTCATCAGGACTTCCTCCTCAATTCCGGCCCCGTGCCGATGGACATAACCCATCTCTATCGCAAATGTCGCTGCGGAGCATAGCCTGAAGCCGGGCTATTCCCGACTCCCGTCCGGCCCCGCAGGCAGCAGCGTTTCGCCCGGCCTGACGCGGGTGAAGGCCACGGGTTCGGAAGCGGACACGAATTCGCCGCCCTCCAGCCGCACGGTCGTGTAGCGCGTGGCGGCGAGATCGCCCGTTTCGGGGAAGTCTTCGCGGTAATGCGCGCCGCGCGAATCCTCCCGGGCGCGGGCCGCCGCCGCGATCGCGCGCGAGACCGTCACCAGGCTCTCCAGGTTCAGCCGGTCGTGCCAGGCGAGGTTGAAGGCCCGCCCGCCGCCCGCCGCGCCCGCTGCCCCCACTTCCGCCGCGAGTTCGGCGAGCCCGGCTTCGGCGCGTTCGAGGCTTTCGGCCGAGCGCAATATGCCGACCTCGTCCCACATCAGGTCCGAGAGGCGCTCGCGAATGCCGGCAAGGTCGCCGGGCGGCCTGTCGAACACCCGCAGGCAGCGCGCCGCGGCCTCCGCCAGCGCCGCCTCGTCGGGGTCGGGGAAGGCGCGCTCGCGGCCCGCATCCGCCGCCATGCGGTTGCCGGCAATGCCGCCATAGACGGTGGAATTGGCGACGCCGTTGCCTCCCAGACGGTTCGCGCCGTGGACGCCGCCCGTGTCCTCGCCGGCGGCGTAAAGCCCGGGCAGAGCCGTTGTCGTGTCGGGCTCGAAGGCGGCGCCGCCCATCATGTAATGCGCGGTCGGCACCACCTCCACCAGCCCGCCGGCGAGGTCGAAGCCGCAGTCCCGGCAGCGCTCCACCATGCCCTTGAAGCGCTCGGCCACCGACTCCGGACCGAGATGGGCCATGGAGATGTAGAGCCCGCCATTTTCGGTGACATTGCCGGCGCGCATCTCGCTCGCCATGGCGCGGCTGACGATGTCGCGGGTGGCGCGCTCCAGGCGGGCGTCGTAGCGCTCCATGAAGCGCGCGCCGTCGCCGCCGAGCAGATAGCCGCCGGCGCCCCGCAGGCCCTCCTCCAGCACCGTGCCGGTCATGCGCGTGTCCGGCCCGGCGTAAAGCCCCGTCGGGTGGAACTGCACCATCTCCATGTCGCGGAGCGCCAGGCCCGCCTCCAGCGCCATCGCCATGCCGTCGCAGGTCTTGTCGCCGGAGGGGGTGTGGTAGCGGTACATGGTGGGGCCGCCGCCCGTGGCCAGCAGCACGGCCTTCGCCCGCACGAAGCGCAGCGCGCCCGTGCGGATGTCGATCAGCAGCACGCCTGCGAGCCGGGAGCCGTCGCGGGACGGGATCAGCGCCGCCGCGCGGTGCTCCTCCAGCCGCGTCACCGCCCGCGCCCAGACCTGCTCCATCAGCCGGTTAACGATCTCGATGCCGGTCAGGTCCCCCTTGTGGACGGTGCGGTCGAAGGTCTGGCCGGCAAAGGCCTTCTGGTGGATGCTGCCGTCGGGGTTGCGGTCGAAATAGCAGCCGATCTCGTCTTCCAGCTCGCGGATGCGCTCCACCGCGCCCTCGATCAGCGTCCAGGCCAGCTCCTGGTGGTTGATCCAGGCCCCGCCCTCGATCGTGTCCATGAAATGGCGTTCGAGGCTG
>JAJECF010000151.1 GCA_022822125.1 Alphaproteobacteria bacterium | reverse complement strand
ATGGCTGACGAGGAGGGACCGGAAGGCGGCGATGGCCTCGTCCAGCTTCTCCTCGCGCGCCTCCGGCGTCGTGGCCGCCTGGGCGGCGGTCACGGCCTCCATGCCGGCGCGGAAGCGCAGGGCGGTGTCGTCGGCGCGCGCGGCAGGGGCCGCGAGAAGCAGCGCGGCGAGAAGGAGGGCGTGGAGGAAGCGGGTCATGGGGCCGGGGGCTCCGAGCGGGGAACAGGGGGTCCGAACGCCGTGCAGCCATCCCCTTCGGCAAGCTCAGGACAGGCTCCTTCGACAGGCTCAGGACGGGTCCTCGATACGCGGCTGACGCCGCTACTCAGGATGAGGAAAGGGAGGCGCCCGCTGGCGCGGGCGCTGCCCGGGATGAGGAAAGAGAGGCACTCCCTGGCGTGGTCGCTACTCAGGATGAGGAAGGGGAGGTGTCCGCTGACGCGGGCGTTGCCCGGGATGAGGAAAGGGAGGCACTCCCTGGCGCGGTCACTGCCCGGGATGAGGAGGAAGGGAAGCGCCCCCCTTGTCACCCCGGCCCCCGAGCCGGGGTCCAGCCTCGGCTGGCGGTGATGCCGCAGCCGGTGGAGAACAGGCCGAACCGCCTGTCCCGAACCCCGATCCGCCGCGAGAACCGAGGCTGGACCCCGGCTCGGGGGCCGGGGTGACGATTGGGGGCCGCGCGATGGGGAGCCGATATTGGAGAGGAACGAGGGGGCAGCGTCCGGAGCCTTCATCCCCCTCCTCATCCTGAGTAGCGGCGCCAGCCGCGTATCGAACCTCATCCTGAGTAGCGGCGCGAGCCGCGTATCGAAGGATGCTGCCCCGCCCCTCTCCTCATCCTGAGTAGCGGCTGCGTTATACCAGCGGTTGTTGATCGGAACCGATGGTAGAGCCACCCCCACCGTCGCCCCGGCCCCCGAGCCGGGGCCCATCTCTGGCTCCCGACGCCGCCGGTGGAGAACAGGCTCAGCCGCCGAAGCTGCAGCGAGGACCGAAGCTGGGCCCCGGCTCGGGGGCCGGGGCGACGATAGGGGGCGCAGTCTTCCCATGAGTCTGAAGTCGATGCCGCTGGTATTAGCGGGCGCGTATCGAAGGACGCCCATGACGGCGGAGGCTTCGGTCGGGGTCATGGAACCTTCCCGCAGGAGGCAACCGGGAGAAAAAGCGTCGGAGGGACGAAGAGAGCGCCCCTCCGGCGGTCGGCCCGGGGATGCAAGGCGTCGGGGATGACGCCTGAACCCGGGCCGGCCAGTCGAGAGAACCCCGGCCGCACGGGGCGGCCGGGGTCCGGGTCGGTCGCTAGAGGCTAGTGATCGCTACTTCGTTGCGAACGCGCCGGCCACGGCCGTGTTCGCGTCAATCGCGGCGCGGAACGAGCCCGCAATGCCGGTCGGGTTCGCACCGTTCTTACCGGAGCCATACATCTGGAATTTCCAGGCACCGATAATGTCGTTGGAGGCGCCCGCGACGGGACCATCGCCCATTGCGGCAGAGGCGTGCATATCCGCCTTGCCTAATGTCAGCGCCCAATCGTTGGAGACACCATCGTCGCGCACGAAACTCTCGATCTTTCCGCTGATCGAGCCGCGTTGCGCGGTGGCATCGCCGAATTTCGCTGTCAGCGTGGCGGTCGCCATGAACTCGCCATTCGCTGCGGCAACGTCCATGTCGTCCTTGTCCTTGTGGGCCTTGACCGCGAAGAGACCGCCTGCCGGGCCTGTATAGGTGGCATCTCCCTGCAGGGCGACGATGTTAGTGTCGGAGAATGGCATGTTACCGCCGTAGAACATCTCCGCATCATAGAGATACTGCCCGTCTGCCGCTGCCTTCGTCGGGGTCTTCACCCACCAGCCGAAGTGCATGTGGTCAGCATCCTGCAGGACGATCTGCGGATTGTTGTCCGCGTCCGGCGTGAAGGTCCAATCTCCGCCCGGTAATGCCACCGCCACATATCCTGGCGCACTGTTCGTGCTCGAGGCAGTGACCTGCACTACGCAATCTGCAGTGGCGCAGTTATATGTGCCGGGAGCGCCGTGGAAGGTTCCCTTGAACGAGCTCTTCTTCTCGTTCGCGCCCTCACCGTTGTTATAGGTGTATGTCTTGTTGCCTTTACCGGGGTCGGCCGGCTGCGGGAACTTGGTCTTGTCGAGCAGCTCGGCGTTACCGGCTGCGGCCATCGCTGCGGCGGTCAGAGTCACTCGCCCATAAGTAGCGTTTGCGGGGGTGTTGTCGACGGTGATCGACACTCCGTTGATGTCGGCGATCGGTGTCGCGCCGGCATAATGCGCCAGGAACGCCTTGTGCTCGGCCGCGTCGATGTCGGTGTAAACGACGATTGTCTCCGTCGCGCTGGTCATCTTGCGGATCAGCTTGTGGCCCTCGAAATCGTCGGAGATGGCTTGGTCGGCCATATTGTTTTCCCAGCCGGCCATGCCGCCCAGGCGGCCGTTGTTGACCATGGCGCCGCCGGACATGCCGCGCGTAATATCAAGGTTGGCGCCTTTAGAGTCGGTTTCGCCGATAATTTGCTGCCCGCGAGTACCGCTCTTGTCCGTCAGGGCGTCCTGCAGCCCCATGGAGCGGCCCTCCGTTTCGGCCGCCATCATGGTCTTTTCTGCTTCCAGCCGCGTCATCGCACCAGCCGTGAGCGCTGCGGTTGCTTCGCCGCCTGTGCTTGTCACGCTGCCGTCGGCCATGACTTCGATGTCGCAGGCTTCGCCGTCCGCCGGGCAGGAGAAGGTGACATCGGAGCCTTCCGGGGTCCAAGTTTCGCCTGCCGCAACCATCATCATGCCGGTCGGGGCCATGTAGTCCATCGGCATCTCTGTGGGCAGGGACACGGTATTCACTGTCGGCTCTGCGGGTTCAGGCGTCGTCGTATCCGGCTCCTGCTGAGCAGGCGCGGCGGGCGGCGCGACGCTGGTTGTCGAGCTGGAGCCGCCGCCGCAGCCGACCAGCACGAGCGCCATGGCAAATGCACTTGCCGTCAGCGCCAGTTGTGTCTTTCTGATTTCCATCTGTGCGATGTTCCTCTGTTCCTGTGCGCCGGCCGGGGCCGGTCGCTGGTTTCTCTGATTTCCGGTTCGCGTCGGGCTCAGAAGCTGAGCGTGATGCCGGTGACGAAGGCCGTGCCTTCGGCTCCGCCCTGCTCGCCGGCGATAAGCGAGGTCCTGGAGGCAATGCCCGGCGCCAGGTTGTAGCTGCCCGAAAGCATGGTCGCGCTGGCCTCGGAGCCGTCATCGGCCTCGGCCATCATGTGGCTGAGGCTGACCGCCATCGGGCCGTCCGAATACATCACGCCGAAGCTCGCCACTTCGTAGTCCTGCGACATGTCCTTCACGAGAACCGTGCGGGCGGTGTTGTTCGACGGATCGTCCTTGTCCGCGGACTCGGCGACGGCGGGAGTAGCGGCATCGCCGTCATCGTCGAAGGTGTGCCCTGCCTCGGTGACCATGATCGGCATGCTGGCCGCCATGTAGGCGCCGCCGTCATGCGTGGCGTAGGCGACATCGAAGCTGAACGACCCGACACCGACCTGCAGGCCGAAATTCGTCCAGGTCTCGGCGTCGGCCTTCCCGGACATGAGGTCCATCGCGCCTGCGTTCGACATCTCGGCGGCGGCAGCCGCGCTCGCCGCCGCGCCAAGGTCGGCGGAGCCGTCGGTAAGCGCCGTCGCATAGGCGGCAATGGCTTCATTGTTCGCCGTGTATGTGCCGACGTCGATTTTGGCGTCGTTCATGCCGGACATGAGCGCCACCGGGTCCATGGTCTGGCTGGCCTGGTAGTGGCCGAGGGACACCGCAACGTTCGCATCGCCGAGTTCATGCTTGGCGTTCATGGCGACCGACCAGGCGTCGAGATCGTTGTTCAGCGGCGCGCCGGCCTTGTCCTCGTTCTCGGTGTTCGGAATGTAGGATGCGCCGAACTGGATGCCGTTCATGCGGGGCGTGACATAGGAGATCTTGTGGTCGTCGCCGCCTATGAGCCACCCGGCGGTACCCATGCCGAGCCCGCCTTCCCGCGCGCAACTGGTAATGCCGGCGATGAACGAGGCGTCGCCGCAATTGAGCCCGACGCCGACATCCTTGTTGCCGTAATGCATGAGCGATGCGACATGGTCCTCGGAGCCGAGGGTGATCGAGCCCCACGAACCGCTGACCGTGGCCTGCGACTCGTCAACCACGTCGGGGTGGGTATTGCCCTCGAACTCGACCTTGACGGAGAAGGTCAGGCCGTTATCGGCTTCCAGCTTGCCCTTGAAGAAGATTTCGCTGTCCGAATACTGGCTGACGCCGCCGTCATCGGCGCCGCCGTCCACGCCGGCCACGCCGATCCATTGCTGCATGTAGCCGCTGACGCCGACGCTCATCTTGTCGGCCGCCGACGCCGGCGCCGCCGCCAGCCCGCCTGTAAGGGCGAGGGCTGTGGTCGCCATGAGTAAATTTCTCATATTCCCCATTACGCGAACTTTTTGCGGGGTCGATTGTTGCAAAAACGCCACAGTAATCTTCGCGATATCGGGGGCCGCGCGGCGGCTCTCCGGGCGGCTCTGCGGGCGGCTCGC
>JAJECF010000069.1 GCA_022822125.1 Alphaproteobacteria bacterium | reverse complement strand
GAGCCTCTCGCGCCTGATGTTCGAGGGCCCCGGCGACGAACTCACCCTGACCGAGAACGCGCAGCCGGCGCTGATGGCGCACAGCATGGCGGTGCTCAGGGTGCTGGAACGCGAGGGCGGCGTTTCGCTGCCGGGCGCCTGCCTGTATCTGGCGGGGCACTCGCTCGGCGAATACTCGGCCCTGACCGCGGCGGGCAGCTTCCGGCTGGCGGATACGGCCAGGCTGCTGAAACTGCGCGGACAGGCGATGCAGGGCGCGGTGCCCGTCGGCGCTGGCGCGATGGCGGCGCTGCTCGGCCTCGATTTCGAACAGGCGGCGGAAGTCGCGCGCGACGCCGCGGACGGCGACGTCTGCGACCCGGCCAATGACAACGCCCCCGGCCAGGTCGTGGTGAGCGGAGACCGCGCCGCCGTCGAACGCGCGGTGGAGCTGGCGAAGGCGCGGGGCGCGCGCCGGGCGATCCTGCTCGATGTGAGCGCCCCCTTCCATTGCTCGCTGCTGCAGCCCGCCGCCGACGCCATGGCGGAAGCGCTCGGCTCCGTCGCCATGCAGGACCCCTCGGTGCCGCTGGTCGCCAATGTCACGGCACAGCCCGCCGAAAGCGCCGCCGACCTGCCCGGCCTGCTCGTCCGCCAGGTGACGGCGACGGTCCGCTGGCGGGAGAGCATGATGTTCATGCGCGACAACGACGTGGACCGCGTGGTCGAGCTCGGCGCGGGCAAGGTCCTCTCCGGGCTGGTCAGGCGCATAGACAGGGAGATGTCCGCCGCCGCCGTCGAGGGCCCGGACGATATCGAGGCGCTGTTGAAGGAGCTTTGACGGCCATGCTGACACTCACGCCCGCCGGCAACGGCTTTGCCCGAATCGTGGAAGGCGTTGCACTGCATGACCAGCCGGACGAGGAGATGCGCGCGGCGCTCGATGCGGCGCTTGCAGAGCACGGCGTGCTGGTGTTTCGCCGGCAGGCGCTCTCCGAGGCCGAGCTTGTGGAGGCCGCCTCCTGGTTCGGCGCGCTGGAGCTGATCGTGCGGGAGGACTGGGCTTCGAAATACCAGCCCGAGATCACCTATATCTCCAACATGCGCAATCCGGACGGGGACACGATCGGCGGCATCGGCCAGGGCGAGCTCGCCTGGCACACCGACCAGTCCTACATGGCGAATCCCGCGACCGGCTCGCTGCTCTACTGCGTCGAGACGCCGGCCGGCGGCGCGCCCACGAGCTGGGCCAATCTCGAAGCCGCCTGGGACGCGCTGGACGATGACACGAAGGCCGAAATCGACGGCAGGCGGGGCATTTTCAGCTATGCCGTGCGCGTGGCCGGCTATGGCGAGATCGACAAGATGGCGGAGGACGAGATTCGCCGGCGCACGCCGGACGTCACCCACCCGCTGGTGCATACCCACCCCGTCACGGGCCGCAAGGCGCTCTATCTCGACCCCGGCACCATGGCGGGCATCGAGGGCATGGAGCCCGGCGAAGGCCGCGCCCTGCTGGACCGGCTGATCGCGCACGCGACGGGCCCGCGCTTCGTCTATCGCCACGACTGGCAGGTCGGCGACACCGTGCTCTGGGACAACGGCTTCCTGCTCCACCGGCGCGACGACTTCGACCCGGCGGAGAACCGCTGGCTGAAACGCGCCACCTTCCGGCCCTCGCCCGCCCGGCACATCGTGCCCGGACACGCCTGAGGCCCGGCGCCGCCATGGCGCTGACGCCCCGCGTCTATATCCAGGCGTGCATCCGCGCCGCTTCCGTGCGGGGCTGCGCGGCGCAGGTGGCGCGGCGCGGCTTCGACGGAGCGGGCGCGGTGCTGCTGAAGCTCAACCGCCTCGACGGCACGGCGCAATTGCTGCGCCCGGCCTGGACCGACGGCGACCGCCGCCGCTGGCTCGCCCGGCCGCCCGGCCCCGAGGCCGATACGGACGAGGAAATCGCCCGCGAAACCGCCCGCGACCCCGACCTCTGGGTGCTCGAAATAGAAGACCGCGAAGGCCGCCACCCCCTCGACGAGCCGGTGGAAGTCCTGTTGTGATACCGGCGGTGTCTGCCGCGCGGGCCAACTCGCGCGCCTGCTCAAGGTCGCTCATAGAGCACCCTGCCTTCGCGGAGCGCACGCGCGAGCACATGATTGAGGGAGCCGCGCCAGCGCTCGGCTTCGTCCCGGCTGTAAACCAGGATGTCCTTCGGGACATGGAATTTCGCGAGCGCGCGCCAGAGGCGCGTCTCTTCGGCGCCGCGGTCCCGGCCCGAACGGCTCTGCCTCGACGACCACAAGATCGATGTCCGAGTCCGCCCCTGCGTCGCCGCGGGCGCGTGAGCCGAAAAGGATCACCCGCTCGGGGTCGGCCGCCTCGACGATGGCCGCTGTCATCCGCCGCAGAAGCGCTTCGTCAACCCGGAACGGCGACTCCTGCATGGAGCGCCCCGGCATCACCCGGCCGCGGCCGAACCGGGGCGGTAGAGGGCGCGGGGGCCGGCGCGTTCGTATTTGCGCGCGGGCGTCTCCACCACATCGGCGAGCGGCGCGGCCTGGCGGGAGCGCAGGACCTGGAGTTCCGGCGGGCGGCCGTAATCCGTGGTGCGCTGGACCGGCCGGCGTCCTGCCGCGCGGATCGTCTCCTCCATGCGGTGCGGCGCCATTTCCTGCCCGTGGACCGTGCCGGCGGCGCGGGTGATGCTCTCGTTCATCAGCGTGCCGCCGAGGTCGTTCGCGCCGGCCGCCAGCGCCGCCGCTACGCCTTCCGGCCCCATCTTGACCCATGAGGTCTGGATATTGACGAAATGCGGCGCGAGCGCGAGGCGCGCCACCGCATGCATCAGCACCGCCTCGCGGAAGGTCGGCCCCCGGCGCGCCCGGCCCTTCAGGTAGATCGGCGCTTCCATATGGACGAAGGGCAGCGGCACGAATTCGGTGAAACCGCCGGTGCGCTCCTGCAGGGCGCGCAGCCGCAGCAGGTGGCGCGCCCAGTGGACAGGCCGCTCGACATGGCCGTACATGATCGTAGCCGTGGACCGAATGCCGAGGCCGTGCGCCGTCTCCATGACATCCAGCCATTGCTGCGTGTCGATCTTGTCAGGACAGATGATGCGGCGCACTTCGTCGTCCAGCACTTCCGCCGCCGTGCCCGGCAGGGTGCCGAGGCCGGCGGCTTTCAGCTCTTTCAGGAAGGCCTCGACGGAGATGCCCAGCGTATGCGCGCCCTGGAACACCTCCAGCGGCGTGAAGGCGTGGACATGGATATCCGGCGCCGCCGCCTTCACCGCGTCCAGAATGTCGAGATAGGTGCGGCCCGTATAGTCGGGATGGATGCCGCCCTGCATGCAGACCTCGGTCGCGCCGCGCTCCCAGGCCTCGGCGACGCGGCGGCGGATTTCACCCAGGTCGAGGTCATAGGGGCGGCCGCGCAGGTTCTCGGAAAGCCGGCCCTTCGAAAACGCGCAGAACTGGCATTTGAAATAGCAGACATTGGTGTAGTTGATGTTGCGGTTCACGACATAGGTGACGGTGTCGCCCGCAAGCCGCGCGCGGACCCGGTCGGCCGCTTCGCCGACAGCGTGGAAGTCGTCGTCGCGCGCCCGGAACAGCCGCACGATGCCGGCCTCGTCCGGCGCCGCGCCCGCTTCGGCATCCGCCAGGATCGCCGCGACATCCGCGCTCGCCGCGCCCCGCCGCAGGATCGGTTCCGGCGTCGTCAGTTCGCCCGGCGACCAGTCGTCCGGCCGCGCCAGGCCCTCGGAATCGCAAAGCTGCAGGGCCCGCGTCAGCACGGCCGGCGCCAGCCAGTCGGAATTCAGGTAGCGCGGATAGGCCGTCAGGCGCTCGACAAGCTGCTTTCCGGCCTTTGCGGTTTCTCGCGCGAGCGCCTCCAGATGCGGCCAGGGCGCTTCGGGATTGACGAAATCCGGCGTCACCGGGGAGACGCCGCCCCAGTCGTCGATGCCCGCCGCCACGATGGGCCCGAGCGCGCCCGGCGAGAGATTGGGCGGCGCCTGGATCGAGGCGGCCGGCCCGAAGATCAGCCGGGCGGCAGCAATGGTCCAGAGCAGTTCTTCCGGCCCCGGCTCCGGCGCACCCGCCATCTTCGTATCCGGCTTGGCGCGGAAGTTCTGGACGATGATCTCCTGCACCGCGCCGGTGGCGTCGTCGATTTCGCGCAGCGCCAGCAGCGCCTCGATGCGCTCGCGCCGGGTCTCGCCGATGCCGATCAATATGCCGGAGGTGAACGGGACCTTCGCCTCGCCCGCGAGCCGGATGGTCTCGAGGCGGCGCGCGGGCAGCTTGTCCGGCGAGCCGTAATGCGGCATGCCCTTTTCGCAGAGCCGGTCTGAGGCGCTTTCCAGCATGATGCCCATCGAGGCCGAAACGCCGCGCAGCCCCGCCAGCTCCTCCGCCGTCATCAGGCCGGGATTGAGGTGCGGCAGCAGGCCGGTCTCCTCGAAGACCAGTTGCGCCATCGCTTTCAGGTAGTCGAGCGTCGTCCCGTAGCCGAGTTCCGCCAGCGCCTCGCGCGCTGCGCGGTAACGCCGTTCCGGCTTGTCGCCGAGCGTGAACAGCGCTTCCTTGCAGCCGGCCGCCGCGCCCGCCCTCGCGACCTCCAGCACCTGTTCCGGCGTCATATAGGCGGCCTCGCCCCGGCGCGGCGGCCTGGCGAAGGTGCAGTAATGGCAGACATCCCGGCAGAGATGCGTCAGAGGCACGAACACCTTGCGCGAATAGCTGATGCGCGGCCCGTGCAGCCGGTCGCGCAGCCAGGCCGCTGCGGCCATGAGTCCGTCGAGGTCGCCGCAATCGGCGAGCGCCAGCGCCTCGCGCGGCTCCGGACGACGGTCGATATAGTGCAGGAGTTCCATCGCGAACGACCTTAGCGGCGGACTGCCGAATGGGGCAAACATATGGCGCAGGCGGACCGGAAGGTCCATGGGGCCGCGGGCTAATATTGCGGTTGGCGCTTCTCCAGGAAGGCGGCCACGCCCTCCCCGAAATCGGGAGAGGCGCGCACCCGGTCGCCGAGCGCCTGCTCGCGCGGCTCCTGGGAGAGCGTCCACTCCTCCAGCCCCGCTGTGATCTGCTCCTTCACCGCCTGCACGGCCGCCGGGCTGTTGGCGGCGATCGACCGCGCTTTCTCCACCGCCCAGTCGAGCAGCTCCCCCGCCGGCAGCACCGCGTTCACGAGGCCGATGGCGCGGGCCTCCTCCGCGTCCAGCAGGCGCCCGGTCAGGATCATGTCCATGAGATGCACATAGCCGATCTGGCGCACCAGCTTGGTCGCCGCACCGCCAAAGGGATAGATGCCCCACCTGACCTCCGGCAGCCCGAAGCGGGCGTGCGGCGCGGCGCCGCGCAGGTCGGTGGAGATCAGCAATTCGATTCCGCCCGCGACGCAGTCGCCGTTGACCGCCGCGACAATCGGCTTCCGGTAGCGCTTCGTCTTGAGCAGCGCGCGCGCCACCGCCGCGGCCGTCTCCGGCGAGGCCGACAGGTCTCCCGAGACATCCGCGCCGCTGCAGAACCCGTTGCCGCCCGCGCCGGTGAGCACGATGGCGCGCGCGTCTCCCGCCTCCAGCTCGTCCCAGAGATCGGCGAGGTGGACCATCATCGCCCGCGTCATGGCGTTGCGGCGTGCCTCGTTCTCGATCCGCACGAGGGTCACATGCCCTCCAAGGTCCTCGGTGTGGATACGCATCTCGCGGCTTCCTCGTCGTGAAGCGCCAAGTCTATGCTGCGGAACCGGCTCCGCAATCGCATGGAGGAAGATCGGGTATGGCCGCCACAATTTCGCTTGAGGAATGCCGCGCACTCGCCTTCGACGCCTTTTCCAATGCGGGCGTCTCCCGCGCCCAGGCGGAGGCGACCGCCGACCACATCACCCGCGCGGAGGCCGACGGCTGCAAGAGCCACGGCCTTTTCCGCCTGCCGGGCTTCATCGCCTCGGTGCAGAGCGGCAGCGCGGACCCGCAGGCGGAACCCGACATCGTCGATGCCGCGCCGGGGCTCGTGGCCATAGACGGCCGGCGCTGCCTCGCGCCGCTGTCCATCGCGCGCGGGCGCGTGCTGCTGGCGCAGAAGGCCCGCGCCCAGGGCGTGGCCTGCATGACGGTCCGGAACTCGCTCAACTTCTCGGCCCTGTGGCCGGACATCGAGCCTTTGGCCGAGGAGGGGTTCGTTGCGTTCACCTTCATCAATTCGCAGAGCTTCGTTGCGCCCGCGGGCGGCACCAGGGCCCTGTTCGGCACCAACCCGATGGCGTTTGCCTGCCCGCGCGCCGGCGGCCGGGCGCCGATGGTCTTCGACCAGGCGTCCTCGGCGACGGCGCGGGGGGAGCTCCAGATTGCCGCGCGGGACGGCCACGAGGCGCCGCCCGGCGCCGGCCTCGGCCCGGACGGGCAGCCGACGACCGACCCGGCGGAGATCCTGAAGGGCGTGCAGCTGCCGTTCGGCGGCTACAAGGGCTCGGCGATCGCACTCATGGTGGAACTGATGACCGGAGGCCTCTCCGGCGGCTTCTTCGGCTATGAAAGCAAGGCCGCCTACAACAATGACGGCGGGCCCGCCAACACCTGCCAGTCCTTCATCGCCATCGACCCGGTCCGGCTCGCAGGCCCCGGATTCCCCGCGCATGTCGAAGGGCTGTTCGAACGGCTGCTCGCCGACGGCGATGCGCGGCTGCCGGGCGACCGGCGCCTCGCCAACCGCGCCCGCACGGCCGAAGAGGGCATTACGGTCGAGGACACGCTTTACGCCACCGTGCAGGACCTTGCCCGAAAGGCATAGCCCGCTTTCGGCGGTCCCCGTCTTGCGCTAGGGTCGAACGAGCAGATTGCACACTCCGGAGAGGGAACCCGATGGACTTCGAATACAACGACCGGACGAAGGAGCTGGTCGGCCGCGTCCAGAACTTCATGGACCGCTACGTCTATCCGAACGAAGAGGTCTATTACGAGCAGCTGGACGAGGGCGACAACCGCTGGAAGGTCATCCCGGTCCTGGAGGAGCTGAAGGAGAAGGCGCGCGAGGAGGGCCTCTGGAACCTCTTCCTGCCCGAAAGCGAACTCGGCGGCGGCCTGACCAACCTCGAATACGCGCCGGTCTGCGAGGTGATGGGCCGGATCAACTGGGCGCCGGAAGTCTTCAACTGCTCCGCCCCCGATACGGGCAACATGGAAGTGCTGGAGCGCTACGGCACGCCGGAGCAGAAGAAGCAGTGGCTGGACCCGCTGCTGGCGGGCGAAATCCGCTCCGCCTTCGCCATGACGGAGCCGCGCGTCGCTTCCTCCGACGCCACCAATATCGAGAGCCGGATCGAGCGCGACGGCGACGAGTATGTCATCAACGGGCGCAAATGGTGGACGTCCGGCATCGGCGACCCGCGCTGCAAGATCCTGATCTTCATGGGCAAGAACGACCCGACCGGCCCGCGCTACAACCAGCAGTCGATGATCCTGGTGCCGACCGACGCGCCGGGCATCGAGGTCGTGCGGATGCTGAACGTGATGGGCTTCGACGATGCGCCGCACGGCCATGGCGAGGTCGATTTCAAGGATGTGCGCGTGCCGGCCTCGAACATGCTGCTCGGCGAGGGCCGCGGCTTCGAGATCGCGCAGGGCCGCCTCGGCCCCGGCCGCATCCACCACTGCATGCGGATCATCGGCGTGGCCGAGCGCGCGCTGGAGATGATGTGCCGGCGCGGCACCGAGCGCGTGACCTGGGGCACGCCGGTCGGCGACCGCGACAATTTCCGCGAGCG
Source organism: Alphaproteobacteria bacterium (assembly GCA_022822125.1). The sequence continues at coordinate 723 of JAJECF010000069.1, read as the reverse complement.
GGTGGCCGACGCGCGCATCAATATCGAGATGTGCCGCCTGCTGACGCTCAAGGCCGCCTACATGATGGACACGGTGGGCAACAAGGCCGCGCGCCAGGAAATCGCCATGATAAAGGTGGCGGCGCCGAACATGGCGCTGCAGGTCATCGACGACGCCATGCAGGCCCATGGCGGCGGCGCGATGAGCCAGGCGTTCAAGCTCTCCTTCATGTGGTCGAGAATGCGGGCGCTGCGCTTCGCCGACGGCCCGGACGAGGTCCATCGCCAGCAGATCGCGCGGCTGGAGATGCGCCGCCAGGTCGACTGGCCGCCCCGCGCCGCCCAAGCCGCGGAGTAGCCGCGCACCTCGCCGGCGTCCCGTTGCAATCGGCCCCGCAGGGCGGGGCCGGCAATGTCCCCGACGAGAGGAGAAGTCCCGATGTTGAAGTCCGTCCTGACCGGAGTGGCCCTTGCGGGCATGCTGGCGCTGCCCGCAGGCGCCGCTGACGACTTTCCCGGCGGCAAGACCATCGAAGTGGTCATCCACGCCAAGTATGGAGGCGGCACCGACACGACGGCGCGGATGATGATGATCCGCTCGCGCCGCAATCTCGACACCGACATGGTTGTCGTCGACAAGCGCGGCGGCGGCTGCGCGGCGGCGCAGGCCTATGTGAACGGCAAGCCCGCGGACGGCTACACGCTGATGGCGCTGACGCAGACCCACCTCTACACCATCGCGCG
>JAJECF010000142.1 GCA_022822125.1 Alphaproteobacteria bacterium | reverse complement strand
TCTTCCTTGCAGATGCGGATCATGGCGCGCGCATAGGGGCCGTAGGAGCAGCGGCAGAGCGGGATCTGGTTCATGATCGCCGCCCCGTCCACCAGCCAGCCGACCGCGCCGATATCCGCCCAGGTGATCGTCGGGTAGTTGAAGATCGAGGAGTAGCGTGCCCGGCCTTCCAGCAGGCGTTCGACCATCTCCGCCCGCGAGATGCCGAGCGTCTCGGCCGCGGCATAGAGGTAGAGCCCGTGCCCGCCCTCGTCCTGCACCTTGGCGAGCAGGATCGCCTTGCGGCGCAGGCTCGGCGCGCGCGTCAGCCAATTGCCCTCCGGCAGCATGCCGACAATCTCCGAATGGGCGTGCTGGGAAATCTGGCGGATCAGGGTCTGCCGGTAGGCTTCCGGCATCCAGTCGTTCGGCTCGATCTTCTCCTCACGGTCGATCTTCGCCTGGAAACGGGCCAGCAGTTCCGCGTCCTCGGGTCCGCCCTCTTCGACCGACTGGTTCAGTCCCTGCGTGTACATGGGCCGCAATTTGGAACCGGCCGCCATCCTTGTCGAGAGGAAAACGCAGCGCGCCCGGTCAGCAGTCACATGCCCCTTCGGCGATAGCGCGTTCCATATCCTCCAGCGTCACCGGCGGACCGTCATATGCGAGGATACCGAAAAGTTCGGAAAGAGGACGGCCCGGCACCGCGCGCTTCCTCGTTATCCGGAATGGCATGACGCGCCCGATCTTCGGACGGGGTCCCGGGTGTCTTCCCTCTATCCTTGGACATTGAAGTCTGCCTCCGTCAGCCGCCGGCGGCGAAGGAGGAGCGGAACGCCCAGCGGGTCGTGCGCATCTCGATGAAGGCGAACAGCGCATACATGGCGATGCCCTCGATGGCGAGCGCAATCAGCCCGGCGAAGACGAGCGGCATCTGGAAATTCGTGCCCGCAACGCTCATCAGGTAGCCGATGCCGGAATTGGCGGCGATGGTCTCGGAGACGACCGAGCCGACGAAGGCGAGCGTGATCGCAACCTTGAGCGAACCGTAGAAATAGGGCTGCGCGCGCGGAATGCCGACCTTGAGGATGATGTCGAGCTTGCGCGCGCCCAGCGCCCGCAGCACGTCCTCCAGTTCGGGCTCCGTTGTGGCGAGGCCTGTCGCCACGTTCACCACGATGGGGAAGAAGGAGATCAGGAAGGCGGTCAGGATCGCCGGGATTTCGCCGATGCCGAACCAGATGACGAGAATCGGCACCACGGCGACCTTGGGGATGGAGTTGAAGCCCACCATGACCGGGTAAAGCCCCCGGTAGATCGCCCGCGACCAGCCGACGATCATGCCGAGGACGACGCCGAACGCGACCGCGATCGCGAACCCGGCGAGCGTCGTCCACATGGTCGCGCCCGAGTGCCGGAGCAGCGGTTTCCAGTGCGTTATCGTGGCTTCGACTATGGCCGAAGGCGCGGGGAGAATGATCGGATTGACGGCGAAGAGTTGGCAGACCGCCTCCCAGAGGACGAACAGGCCGAGCGTGAACGCGAACGGGGCCGTCCGTTCCAGAAACGATGCCGGTGTCATTGCCGGACCTCCGAAATGCGCCCGCGCAGGTCCTGGACGATATCCACGAACTGCGGCTCGAAGCAGATGTCGAGCTCGCGCGGGCGCGGCAGGTCGATGGCGCGCGAGGCGACGATCCGGCCCGGCCGCGCGCTCATGACATGAACCGTATCGGCGAGAAACGCCGCTTCCCGCAAATCGTGCGTGACGAGCACGACAGTGAAGCCGATCCGCTCCCAGAGGTCGCGCAACACGCACCAGAGCTCCTCGCGCGTGAAGGCGTCGAGGGCTGCGAAAGGCTCGTCCAGCATCAGGAGCGCCGGCTCGTGGATGAGCGCGCGGCAGAGCGAGGTCCGCTGCTGCATGCCGCCGGACAACTCCCAGGGAAAGCGCTCGGCGAAACCGTCGAGGCCGACCAGCGCCAGCAGCCGGTCCGCACGCTCGGCGTATTCCGCCTTGTTCCTGCGGAACTGCCGGCGATGCGGCTCGACGATCTCCAGCGGCAGCAGGACATTGTCCCGGATCGTCCGCCAGGGCAGCAGGTTCGCGTTCTGGAAGGCCATGCCGGCGATCTTGACCGGCCCTTCCACAGCCGCGCCATCGACCGCGATCCGGCCCTCATTGGGCCGGACGAGGCCGGTGGCGAGCTTCATCAGCGTGGATTTGCCGCAACCCGAAGGACCGACCACGGCGGCGAAGGCGCCGCGCTCGACATTCAGGTCGAGGCCCCGCACAGCGGTCACCCCGCCGCCGGCGGAGGCGCCCGCATAGGTGAGGGTCACGTCCTCGATAATGACGATGGCGCATCCTCCCCGTTAGCGGGCGCGCGGGCCGGCGCTAGAGTTGACGGTCGGCCGCCGGCGGCAGATAGGACGAATCGAAGACCGCCGAAGGTTCCGGCCGGTTGGTGAATTCATAGGTGACGCCGATCTGGTCGATCGAACGCGCCAGCCTCTCGGCATCGACGCCGCCGAAGCCGTTGGCCTTCACCTCGTCCGTCACGATATTGTCGCGGATGGCCATCTTGAGCCGCGCGAGTTCGAGCGCCTCGTCGGCGATCTCATTGCGCTTCATCACGGACTTGATCGCGGTTTCCGGGTCCGCCACGGCGGCCTGGACGCCCTTGACGGTGGCGGCGACGAAGCCCTTGACGACCTCGGGATTGGCCTTGGCGTAGTCGGTGTTGACCATGATCGCATTGCCGTAAAGCGCCAGCCCGTGATCGGCCATCATCATCACCTTCACATCCTCCGGCGCAACGCCGTTGCGGATCAGGTTGAAGTGGGACGAGAAGGAATAGCCGGTAATGGCGTCCACCTCGCCGCGGGCCAGCATCGGCTCGCGCACCGGGAAGCCGACATTCTCGATCTGCACCTTGGAGGCGTCGATGCCGTTTTCCTTCACGAAGGCTTTCCACTGGGCATAGGCCCCGTCGGGCGCCGGCGCGCCGAGGATGCGGCCTTCGAGGTCCTTGGGCTTGAGCACGCCGCGCTCCGTCGTCGAGACGATGGCGAAGGGCGGGCGGTTATAGACCATCAGCACGGCGGTCACCGGCGCGCCGGGATTCTGGTCCAGGAACTTCGCAAGCGAGTTGATGTCCATGAAGCCAATGGGATAGGTGCCGGCGGCGATGCGCGTGATTCCCTTGACCGAGCCGGGTCCCGAGTCGATGGTGACATCCAGCCCCGCATCGGCGTAGTAGCCCTTGTCGATGGCGACGAAATAGGGGGCCGACGGACCTTCGAATTTCCAGTCCAGCGCAAACTTGACTGCGGTTTCCGCCGTGGCGGCCTGGGCCGAGAGCGCAAGCGCGGCGGCGGCGAAAAGCGCTCCGCACCGGCGGCTCAGGCGAAGAAGATTCAGACAGCGTGACATCATGGGTTTCGTTCTCCCGTTTCATGGACCTTTATGCGACGCTTCCGCGCCGCATGTCGCGGAACGCTGCAAAACCCTCGCCAGGCCTTGCCCGCTTGCCGCGACTGCTTGTCCGGCCGGGTTGTATAATCCTCCGTAACGACGCATGGCGGAAGACGAAAATCGCAGCCGGGCCAAATAAGGGCGCATGCCGGCTTCTTCCTCAGTCAAGACGGACAATTCGCCCCTCGACCGCCGGGGAGACTGCGCCGGCGGCCTCGACGAACTCCATCACCTGGGTGGCCATGAAGGAGGCGTCGCCGGCGTCGATGCGCCGCTCCGCGTTCTCGAACATGGTGTAGCCGTCCCCGCCCTTGGCGAGAAAATCGTTGGTGGCGAGCGTGTAGGTCTTGCCGTCTTCCAGAGGGGCGGCGCCGACGGCGATGTGGACAACCCGTTTTCCCTTCGGCCGGCTCGCATCGAAGGAGAAGGCGAGACCGGAAACCTGCGGGAAAGCGCCGCTGACGCCTCCGGCGTCAGAAACGCCGTGCTCCAGGGCCTCCCTGATGCGCGCCCCGGAAAGCGCGAGCTTCACGGTCTTGTTGCCGAAGGGCAATTCCGCCAGCACCAGCTTGCCGGTGATTTCGGCGCCCGCGGGATAGACGGTATCCCCGCGAATCCCGCCGCCATTGGTGAGCGCGATATCGGCCCCGACGGCGATGCGCATGGCGTCCGCCACCAGGTTGCCGAAGGCGGTCTCGCCCGAACGCACCGGGGCGCGGCGCGTGTCCAGCTCCGTTGTCGTCTTGCCGACTGCAATGTCGAGGCTGCCGTCGAATTGCTTCCGGCGCTTCTCCACCGCTGCGGCGAGCGCGCGATCGCCTTTCACGCCTGCTGTCGAGCGCAGCTCGTAATCCGGCGTCCAGACCGTGCGGGTGCCGCCCCGCCGGTCTTCCACGCGGTCGAGCGTCAGCCGGAGCACGCCGACATAGGCGCCTTGCGAGCCGGCTTTCAGGATCGTCCGCCGCCCGTCATACCAGGCGACGGCCAGATGGTCGTGGCCCCCCAGAACAGCGTCGATCTTTCCCGATACGCGCAGCAGTTCCATGTCCTGCTCGATGTCATTGTGAGTGAGCGCGATGACGAGATCGGCGCCGGCCTCCCTGAGCTCCGCGGCGAGGGCGGCGCCCGTCTCGACGAAGGGCGCGAAGGCGACCTCCTTGCCGGGAGAAGAGATCTTCGCGGTTGCGGGGGTAACCAGGCCGAGAAAGCCGATGCGGTATCCGCCGTGCTCCACGATTTTCGTCACTTCGGCTCCGGGAAAGCCGGGCTCGCCGCGATAGCGGATATTGCCGGCGAGCCAGATCGCGTCCGACTGCTCGAGCCGCTGCCGGAGAATCTCGGGGCCGAAGTCGAACTCGTGGTTGCCGGGCACGGCGAAATCGAACCCGATGGCGTTTGCGAGCGCGATCATGTGCTCGCCCCTGTCGAGTCCGGAGAGCAGCGAGGGCGAAATCATGTCGCCGCCGAAGGTGACGAGGGCGAGCTTGCCTTCCTTTTCGGCGCGGGCGCGCTCCCCCGAGACGACCGCCGCAATCTTCGCCGCGCCGCCCCGGCCGTCCACGCCTTCCATGCGGTCCCAGTCGTTCACATGCACCAGCGTCAGGGACAGCGGTTCGGCGGCGGCGGGTTCGCCGGTTGCCATCAGCGCGGCAAGCGCGGCGACGGCGAAGGTGAGCGGGCGGCGGGTTTCCGGCATGGACGGTAGTCCTGTTGCTGTGAAGCGGGCAGCAGAGGCGGCAGCGCGGATGCCATCGCGGCCGGGGCCGGTTACGGAAGAATTCGGGAGCGGAGTTTCACGCAATTGACGGGGGGAGCGCAAGGACGCGGCGGCTGTGTGCGACCGCGGTGAACGCCGAGGCCCCGCCCAGCGTGAACCACAGGGAGGCGCGCGAGCGGGCTCTCGACATCTGCTGGACTGTCGTTCGCCAACATGCGTAACAGCACGTCCAGGAGCCCAATTTGTCCATTTTGACTGAAAGGATCATATTGACTAAAATCTTCGACTTTAGATGGTAGCGGAGCATAATCGCGATGGAAGAGTGCATTCCTGCTGCACAGGCCAAGACGAATTTCGGCTCGCTTCTGGAGAAGGCGCAACGCGGTCCGGTTGCGATCTCGAAGAAAGGCCGCCCGGTGGCCGTGTTGATGTCGGTGGATGAGTTCGAGGATCACCAGAGGTTCAAGCTCGAACAACTCCGTCGCGAGGTCAGGGCCGGGCTTGAGGATCTGGAGGCTGGTGAGGTTGTCGACGGCGCCGAGGCGTTCGAGGCGATCAAGCGGGAACTGCGGGATTGACGCCGGGCTACCGCCTTACGCGGCGAGCGCTGACCGATCTTCGGGACATAGCCCGCTACACCGGCGAGACCTGGGGCCGGAGGCAGGCGCGACTTTATGTTGACGAACTGGAGCTCCGCATTCAGAAGCTTGCGCTGTCGCCGGAGGCGGGGCGTATGCGGGACGATATAGGGCCGTCAGTGCGGTCATTCCCCATCGCCCGGCATGTCGTGTTCTATTTGAGAGGCGAAAGCGGGATTACGGTGCTCTGCGTGCTTCACCCGCGCATGGATGTTGCCGGCGCGTTTCGAGGCAACGGGTCATGAACGGTTGCGCGCCCGGGATATGCAAAGAAGAGGCAGCGAGGATGCTCCGCCTGTTCGTCGATGCCGGGCTCCGCGAGAGCGCCCTCGTTTCTCTGAATCGCGATCAGGCGGCGTGGCTCGGCCGGGTCATGCGCCGGCGCGTGGGCGAGCGGTTCGCGGTCTTCAACGGCCGGGATGGGGAGTGGGAGGCGGAGATAGCGGCGCTGGAGCGCGGCTCCGGGCAGGCAACGGTGTTGCGGCGGTTGCGCCCGCAGCGTGCGTCTCCCGACATCTGGCTCGCCTTCGCGCCGGCCAAGCGCGGCGCGGCCGACCTTGCCGTGCGCCAGGCGACGGAGCTGGGCGCGGCGCGCATCCTGCCCGTTATCACCGAGCGCAGCGTGGTGGACCGGCTCAATCCGGCCCGCCTCGGACGTATTGCGGTAGAGGCGGCGGAGCAGTGCGGGCGGCTCGACGCGCCGGAGATCGCGCCGCTTGCGCCCCTGCGAACGCTGCTCGCGGAGTGGCCGCCGGGGCGCTTGCTCGCAGCCTGCCATCCGGGCGGCGCGGCGATGCAGGCCGGCCCGGCCCCGGGCGGGTTTTTGCTCGGGCCGGAAGGGGGCTTTGCAGCGGCGGAGCTTGACGCTTTCGCCGAAACCGGTTTCGTTCGCCTCGTCGATCTCGGCCCGCGAATCCTGCGGGCGGAAACGGCGGTCGTGGCCGCGCTCTCCATGCGCCACGCGATCTGGGGAGGCGGCGCGTGAAGCGAGGGAACGGCCGATGGCGGCGGCGGTAGAGGCGGAACGCGCAATTGAGGACCGCCGCGAGCTCGTGGAATGGTTCGAGCAGGGCTGCAAGCCGCCCGGGGACTGGCGCTGCGGCACTGAGCACGAGAAATTCGTCTTCAGACGCTCCGACCTTTCGCGCCCCGGCTATGACGACCCTGACGGCATCGGCGAGCTGTTGCGCCGTCTGGAAGCGTTCGGCTGGAAACCCAAGCGCGAGGCCGGCAACACCATCGCGCTCGTCATGGACAGGGCCAGCATCACGTTGGAGCCGGGCGGGCAGTTCGAGCTTTCCGGCGCGCCGCTGGAGACGGTCCACCAGACCTGCGACGAGGTGCATACCCATCTCGACCAGTGCCGCCAGGTGGGCGACGCCATGGGGCTCGGCTTCCTCGGCCTCGGTTTCGACCCGAAATGGCGCCGGGAGGACATTCCCTGGATGCCGAAGGGCCGCTACGCCGTGATGCGCCGCTACATGCCGACGGTCGGCTCGCTCGGCCTCGACATGATGCTTCGGACCTGCACCGTTCAGGTGAATCTCGACTATGCCGACGAGGCCGACATGGTGGACAAATTCCGCCTGTCGCTCGCCCTGCAGCCGCTGACGACGCTGCTCTTCGCCGACTCGCCCTTCAAGGAGGGCGGGCGGACAGACTGGCTGAGCCTCCGCTCGCATGTCTGGACTGACACGGACCCGGACCGCTGCGGCATGCTGGGCTTCGTGTTCGAGGACGGCTTCGGCTTCGAGCGCTACGCCGAATACTGCCTCGATGTGCCGATGTATTTCGTCTATCGGGACGGGCGCTATATCGACGTGGCGGGCCGGTCCTTCCGCGACTTCCTGGAAGGGCGGCTGCCGGAGCTGCCGGGCGCGCGCCCGCATATCGGCGACTGGGAAGACCATGTGACGACCGCCTTCCCGGAGGTGCGGATGAAACGCTACCTGGAGCTGCGCGGCGCCGATGGCGGCCCCTGGGGCCGGCTCTGCGGCTTGCCGGCGCTCTGGATCGGCCTGCTCTATGATGGCGCGGCGCGGGCCGCTGGCTGGGACCTCTGCAAGCACTGGACAAACGAGGAGCGCGAACGGCTGCGCGTCGAGGCGCCGCGCCTCGGCTTCGCTGCGGAAGTCGGCGGCCGATCGCTGCGCGACATTGCGAAGGACATGGTCGCCATCGCCCGGCAGGGGTTGAAGGCCCGCGCCCGCCTGGACGGCGCCGGCAATGACGAGACCGGCTTCCTCTCTGATCTCGAGGAGATCGCGGACAGCGGCGTCACCGCCGCCGAGCGCAAGCGGGGGCTGTTCGAGGGCCGCTGGGGCGGCAGGGTGGAGCCCGTATTCGAGGAGTTTGCGTATTGACCGAAGACCTGCGCGCAAAGGCCGCCGGCCTCGACCATCTGAAAGGCGAGGACCGGGCGGCGCTCGACGCCGGAACGGCGCTGGCGGACGATCTGGCCGCGGCCCTGCCGCGCGACCACCACATGTATGAGGAGCCGGCGCTCACCTGGCGCCCGGAGCCCGGCCGGTGAGCGCGTTGCACTGGCTGACGCTGGCCGAGGCGGCGCGGGCGCTCCGCCGGCGGGAGCTTTCGGCTCTGGAATACACCGAGGCGCTGCTGGCGCGGATCGAGGCGGTCAACCCCAGGCTCGACGCTTTCATTGCGCTGCTGGCCGACCGCGCCCGCGAACGCGCCGCCGCGCTGGACAGCGGCCCGGTGCGGGGCGTTCTGCACGGCGTGCCCTTCGGTCTGAAGGACATCATCGACGTGGCGGGCGTGCCGACCACGGCGCATTCGGCGGTTTTGAAGGACAATGTGGCGTCGAAGGATGCCGGCGTCACGCGCCGCCTGGAAGCGGCGGCCGGCGTGCTGCTCGGCAAGCTTTCGACGCATGAGTTCGCCATTGGCGGCCCGAGCTTTGACCTGCCCTGGCCGCCGGCGCGCAATCCCTGGAACACCGACTGCCACCCGGGCGGTTCGTCGTCGGGGTCGGGGGCCGGCGTGGCGGCGGGGCTCTTCCCGCTGGCGCTCGGCACGGATACGGGCGGCTCGGTGCGCAACCCGGCCTCCTGTTGCGGCATTGTCGGCATGAAGGCGACCTACGGGCGGGTGAGCCGGGCGGGCGTGGCGCCGCTCTCCTGGTCGATGGACCATGTCGGCCCGATGACGCGCACGGTCGAGGACAATGCTCTGGCGCTGGAAGTGCTGGCCGGCCACGACCCGGACGACCCGGCGAGCGCCAACGAGCCCGTGCCTTCCTACACCGCCGGGCTGGAACGGGGCGTCAGGGGCATGAAGATCGGCATTGTGCGCCGCTGGCACGAGGAGGATATGCCGGCCGCGCCGGAAATGCGCGCCGCCATAGACGAGGCCGCCCGCGTGCTGGAAGGCGAGGGCGCGGAGATCGTCGAGGTCGATCCGGGCTCGCTGCAGGATTATTCGCGCGTCAACCGCATCATCCTCTGGGCTGAGGCCTGGTCGATCCACGAAACCTGGCTGAAGGAGAAGCCGGAGGCCTATGGCAGGCTCGGCCGCGAGCGGCTGATCGCCGGCGCCTATCTCTCCGCGGGGGACTATCTCCGCGCGCTCCGGGAGCGGGGGCGCTGCACAAGGCGCATGTCGGAGGCGCTTTCCCGCGTGGATGCGCTCATCTGCGCCTCCAGCATGGAACCGGCCTGCGCCATCGAGGACGAGCCGGAAGTGCTGCGCACCTATTCACGCCAGGCCCGTCAGCCCTTCAATGTCACCGGCCATCCGGCGCTTGCCGTGCCGGCCGGGTTTTCCTCCGCCGGCATGCCGCTTTCCTTCCAGATTGCGGGCAGGAATTTCGACGAGGCCACGATCTACCGCGCCGCCCGCGCCTATGAGCGCGCGACCGGCTGGACGGACCGCCATCCGGTCCTCTGACCGGGAAGCGGCGGCGCACAAGGAGGAGGAACTCATGGAGGCGCTGCTGGTGGTGGATGTGCAGAACGATTTCTGCACGGGCGGAGCTTTGGCGGTGCCGGGCGGCGAGGCGGTCGTGCCCGCCATCAACCGGCTCTGGGAGAGCTATGCCTGCAAGGTGTTGACCCAGGACTGGCACCCGCCGGGCCATGCCTCCTTCGCCAGCAGCCATGAGGGCAAGCAGCCCTTCGACACCGGCCGGCTTAACTATGGCGAGCAGGTGCTCTGGCCGGACCATTGCGTGCAGGGCACGCCCGGTGCGTCGTTCCATCCGGACCTGCGCACCGACGGGGCCGACCTTGTGCTGCGCAAGGGCTTCCGGCCTGGCATCGACAGCTATTCGGCGTTCTTCGAGAACGACCGCGAGACGCCGACCGGCCTTGCCGGCTATCTGCGCGAGCGCGGCGTCGGGCGGGTTGTGCTGACGGGCCTTGCGACCGATTTCTGCGTCGGCTTCTCGGCCCTCGATGCGCTGGCCGCGGGCTTCGAGACGGTCGTTCTGGAAGACCTCTGCCGCGGCCTCGACATGAAAGGCTCGCTCGCCCGTATGCTGGACGATATCCGCGCCGCCGGCGGGCGCATCGAGAGCGGCCTTGCCTGACGCATTGCCAAAGCCCGACTGCATCCCAATCTGAAAGGGACGCGGAGGCGGACGAAGCGGGAGGACATATGCGCGCGTTGATCGACCGGGGCGCGGGCTGGATAACGGCGGCGCGTTACCGGCTGCAGATGTCCGGCGGCAGCGGACGGTGGCGCTGGCTCCGCTGGGCCGGACTCGGCGCCGTGCTGTTCCTGCTGCTCTGGTACCCGCTCGGCATGGCGGTCTATACGCATATCGACGACGATCCGGGCTTCGAGCCGAGGCCCACCGCCTACGATGCCGGCGGCTCCAAGGCGGTGGCGACGGCGGCGGCCTTGGTCGAGCGCGAGATCGGGCGCTGGGCGCCGAACAAGCCCTTCTGGCACCCGGCGGCGGCGCTTGACAACATGCCGAACTACCAGCTCGGCCTCATGTACGCCGTCTCCCGCTTCGCCATCGAGATGGGCGACCAGCTGGGCCGCACGCGCGGCTCCAGCGCTATCGACAAGGATCTCGACCGGGCTGCCGGCCTGCTGAAATATGACGGGCGCATCTGGTATTGGGGCTCGGGCGGCCTGCTGCCCGTCGCGCCGGCGCAGCGTCAGTACCAGAACGCCGCCGAGGCGCTCGCCCGCTACAATGACCGCCTTGCCAGGGGGGAAGCGACCTACGACCGCCGCGCGGACAACCTGATCGCCCTGCTCCACCGGGTGGGCGCGGACCTGGGCTCCTCCAGCGCCGCGCTCGACAAGCGCGCGCTGGAGACCAATGCCGGCTGGTTCGACACCATCGCCGACGACCTGCTGTTCAATGTGAAAGGCCGGCTCTACGCCTATTACCTGCTGCTGCGCGACATCGGCGTGGACTTCGACAAGGCCATCGCCGAAAAGCAGGCGAGCAAGGTGTGGCAACAGATGCTGGCGAGCCTCCGCCAGGGAGCGGAGCTATACCCGCCCATCGTCTCCAACGGCTATGAGGACGGCCTCCTCATGCCCTCGCACCTCACCGCGCTCGGCTTCTACCTCCTCCGCGCCAGAACGCAGTTGAAGGAAGTGGCGGACGCGCTGTCGAAATAGGGTGGAGCGGCGCCGGGCCCGCTACCGCGGCGCCAGCCTGATGGCGCCGTCGAGGCGGATGGTTTCGCCGTTCAGATAGTCGTTGCGGACGATCTCCATGACGAGGGAGGCGAATTCGCGGTCGCGGCCGGTGCGCTTCGGGAAGGGCACCTGCTTGCCGAGCAGGTCGAGCGTTGAGTCCGGCAGGCCGGCCAGCAGCGGCGTGTCCATGATGCCGGGCGCTATGGTGCAGACGCGCACGCCCCAGCTGGCGAGGTCGCGCGCCGCCGGCAGGGTCATGCCGACAATGCCCGCCTTGGCCGACGCATAAGCGATCTGGCCGATCTGGCCCTCATAGCCCGCAACCGAGGCGGTGTTGACGACCACGCCGCGCAGGCCCTCCGCATCCGTCGGCTCCAGCGTCGCCATGTCCTCGGCCGCCTGCGAAAGCACATTGAAGCTGCCGAAAAGGCAGATATCGACGATGCGCTTGTAGGTCTCCAACGGGATACGCCGGCCGTTGCGGTCCACAATGCGCTGGGAGCCGCCGACGCCTGCGCAATTGATGCAGATGCGCGCAATGCCGTGCGCCTCGCGGGCGGCCGCGATGGCGGCGGCCACCCCGTCCTCGCTCGTCACATCGCAGGGGACCGCCAGCGCGCCGATCTCCTGCGCCGTCTCCTCGGCCAGTTCGGCATTGCGGTCGAGCAGCGCCACCCGCGCGCCTGCCGCTGCGAGTGCCGCAGCCGTTGCGCGCCCGAGGCCCGACGCGCCGCCGGTCACAAGCGCCGCCCGGTTCTTCGCCTCCATCGGTTCACCCCTCCCTATCCGGATGCCGGGCGCACTCTGCCATAGCGGGCATGCGCTTTCGACGCCCTTGATTTCCGCGCGCCCTTGTCCATTATGCGTCCCTTCCGCGCGGCCCCTTCGTCTAGCGGTCCAGGACGCCGGCCTCTCACGCCGGAAACACGGGTTCGAGTCCCGTAGGGGTCACCAAAACCGCCGGAAGCGGCTTCGGCGGTCGGATCGTCACCCCCCCGAAATGAAGGAGCGGGCCGAAGCCCGCCCCCAGGCAGCCCTATTTCAGGGCTTCGTCGGTAATGGCGTGGGTCCAGGCGCCTTCCGGAGCCATCGTTATCACCGGGTCCGAGCCGCCTTTCAAAAGCGTCTCGACGGTGCGCTCATAGTCGGCGGGGTCCAGCGCGCCGCTGCTGCCGGCGGTCAGTTTTGCGATCTCGCCCATCATGCGCTTCTGATGCTTCTCGGTCTGGGCGCCGGTGGCGTCGTTCTCCAGGACGATTTCGGCCGCGTCATCCGGGTTTTCCTCGGCCCATTTCCAACCCTTCATCGACGCGCGCACGAAGCGGACCATCCTGTCCTTGAAGGCATCGTCGTCGAGCGCGGATTCGAGCACATAAATGCCGTCTTCCAGCGTGGCGACGCCCTGGTCCTCATATTTGAACACCACGAGGTCGTCGGCCGAGAGGCCGGCGTCGATGACCTGCCAGTATTCGTTGTAGGTCATGGTCGAGATGCAGGCGGCCTGGCCCTGCAGGATCGGATCGACGTTGAAGCCCTGCTTCAGGACGGTCACGCCTTCCGCGCTGCCGTCGGTCGGGATGCCGAGCTGGCTCATCCAGGACAGAAAGGGATATTCATTGCCGAAGAACCACACGCCGATGGTCTTGCCCCGGAAGTCTTCCGGCGTCTTGATGCCGGTGTCCTTGCGGCAGGTGAGCATCATGCCGGAGCTCTTGAACGGCTGGGCGATATTGACCAGCGGCAGGCCCTTTTCGCGCGTGGCGAGCGCCGACGGCATCCAGTCCAGGATCACATCCGCGCCGCCGCCGGCCAGGACCTGGGGAGGCGCGATATCCGGGCCGCCGGGCTTGATTTCGACCTCCAGGCCTTCTTCGGCGTAGAAGCCCTTGTCCGCGGCCACGTAATAGCCGGCGAATTGCGCCTGCGTGACCCATTTGAGCTGCAGCGTGACCTTGTCGGCGGCTTCCGCGAACCCGGCCGACAGGGCGAACGCCGCCGCCGCTGCAAAGATTGTTGTCCGTCTCATGTCGTTCTCCTTGACGAAAAAGTGGCGATTGCGGCTATCCCCGGATCGATGGATGCCAGTGGGTTACCGTCCTCTCGACCAGCGTTACGCATCCATAGAAAGCCGATCCGGCCAGGGCCGCAACTGCAATCTCGGCCCAGACCATGTCCAGCGCCATGCGACCGATCTCGGTCGAGATGCGGAACCCCATTCCCACAACGGGCGTCCCGAAAAACTCTGCAACGATGGCGCCGATAAGCGCAAGCGTGGTGCAGATCTTCAGCCCGTTGAAGAGGAACGGGCCGGCCGCGGGCAGGCGGAGTTTCCAGAGCGTCTGCCAATAGTCGGCCGCATAGGTGCGCATCAGGTCCTGCTGCATGGGCTCGGCCATGCGCAGCCCTTCGATGGCGTTCACCAGCATCGGGAAGAAGCACATCACCACCACCACGGCGGCCTTCGACTGCCAGTCGAAGCCGAACCACAAGACCATGATCGGCGCGATCCCGACGATGGGCAGGGCGCTCACCAGGTTGCCGAGCGGCAGCAGGCCGCGCTGCAGAAACGGCAGCCGGTCGACCAGGATCGCGACCACGAAGCCCGAGCCGCAGCCGATCGCGAAGCCGGGCAGGACCGACTTGATGAAGGTCTGCTGGAAGTCGGCCCAGAGCGTATCGCCCGAGCCCATGATGACGGTGCCGATCAATGCCGGCGAGGGCAGCAGCACCTGTGGCACGCCGAAGCCCGTGACCAGCACCTGCCAGAGGTAGAGCAGCCAGGTCCCGAACAGGCCGGGCACCAGAATGTAGACCAATCGCCGCGTGGCGGCGTTCTGGCTGACCACGTCGGACAACAGCTGCATGGCGCGCCAGGCCAGCAGGCCGAGGCCGAGGACATAGAGCCAAAGGCCGAGGGCGTTCAGGCCCGGGGCCGTG
>JAJECF010000108.1 GCA_022822125.1 Alphaproteobacteria bacterium | reverse complement strand
GAGCGGCGCGTGGAAATCGCCATCCGCCGGGCGCTGGGCGCGCGGCAGCGGGACATCCGCAGCCAGTTCCTCATCGAGTCCGTCATCCTGACCGTCACCGGCGGCGCGCTCGGCGTCCTGCTCGGCCTGGCGGCCACATGGGCGATCTGCCGGTTCACGGACTGGGAGTTCCTCGTCTCCGGCCTCTCCGTGGCGAGCGGCCTCGGCACCGCGGCGGCGGTCGGCCTGTTCTTCGGCTTCCAGCCCGCCCACCAGGCCTCGCGGCTCGACCCCATAGCGGGCCTCCAGGGAAAATAGCGCGCCGCCGCTTCGGAGCGGGCGCGCGGGACAGGCGACCCGGGCAATGCCGGGCCGCCATTCCCTGCAACGCCCTAGCAGGAGCCTTCCGTCAGCGTCCCGTTGCAGTTGTTGAGCGTCTTCACCTGTGCCGGCGTTCCCTTGAAAGACTCGTTGTAATGCACCGGAGCAAAGCCATATTGATTGGCCGCTCCCTGGCACCAGGTCTTGACCTCGCATTGCCCGTCGGAGGCCGGGGTTGCCGGCGACACGTTATGATACCCAAGGTCGGCGCTTGTGCCGCAGCTATTGCTTGCCGAGCTATCCGACCATGCATCATTGCAGGCGCTTGTCAGTTGAGCCAGGGCGAGGGCTTCGCAGGTGCCGGCATACAAGGTGCCATCGCAATAGTTGAGCTGTTTCACCTCAGCGATCGACCCGGAGTAGGTCAGTGCGGTCGCCGGGGTCCCGCAGGAGGTCGAGACGTCGCATTGCTGGTTCGACGCCCCCACGCTGTGGTCCCCGTAGGACGACCCGCATTGCTGGCTGGCGCCGCTATCGTCCCAAGCATCCTTGCACTTGCCCGGGAGGGCTGCTGCCCAGGCGGCGGCGGCGGCCTGGGCGGCGGCGATGCAACCGATTTCCAGTGAGCCGTTGCAACTCTCCAGATCGCGCATGTCCTGGAGACTGCCGGTCACGGTATGCGGTACAGAGGCATTGCCGTTCGAATCCCAGCATCTGGTGTCGACCTTGCACTGGTCGTCCGAGGTCACCACCATCTCGAACTGGTTGGCGCCGGTAGGGCAGTGATTGGAAGCCTGGCTGTCGCCCCATGCGTCGAGGCACTGTTGGACCGTCAGGGCGCTGGAGCTGCCGCCTCCGCTCTGGGTTGTAGTACTCCCCGCGGGAACGACGTTCAGGATGACGACCGCCGCCTGACGCACCGATCCCAGTTCGGTCTCCGGCGCGTCGCTGGAATCGGGCAGGGACAGCTTGACGATGAGCGCTTCGGAAGGCTCGGTCAGATCGGAGTCCGTCAGGGCGGACACGGTGAAGGTCTTCTCGGTCTCGTCCTCGTCGAACGTCAACTGTCCCGAGGCGGGCGTGTAGTCCGTGTTCCTGGTCGCCGGGTTGTTGGTGGTGGAGGCAGGGTCGGCGGTGGTGTAGTTGACGGCGGCCTCGCCGGAACCGGTCTTCTTGACCGTCACCGTCGCGTCCTGGCCTTCGTTCATGGAATACGAGGATCGGCTGAAGCTGACCTCCGGGGCAGCAGGCGTCGCGTTTGCAGCCGCCGACTCCCCGCCCTGGTTCTGGTTCCCGCCAAGCGCATCTTGAGCGGCAACCGGCGGGGCAAGGAGGCCGCCGGCGAGCGCCGAAAGCACGAGCGCGCCGCAGAGCGCCAGCGGTCCAGGGCGCTTACGGGGGGGGGGAGATTTCCAGGTTCGCGGGTTCGTCATGCATTTCATCCTTTGGGTTTCGCTCTGCGGGCCGGGTGCTTCGGGCGCGCGGGCCGTCTAGTCGTTGTCCTCGATCTCGCCGGTCAGTGTCATCGTGGTCGGGATGCCCTCGAAATTCTGCTGCAGCTCGACCCAGGCCGAGGTGCCGAGATAGGCCGCCTGGAACTGCCGGTCGTAGAGTTCGAGCTTGAAGTCTTCGGTGTCTTCGACATCGCTGTCGTCCAGCGTCTCCACACTGACCGTCTCCTCCGTGTCTCCTGCGGGGAACGTCACCGTGCCGGTGGCGGCCTCGTAATCCTCGTTCTTGACCGCCGAGCCGTCGGCCGTCCTGTATTTGTAGCGCACCGACATGCCTGTCGGCGGGGTTCCTATCTTCACCGTGAAGGCCATCTTCTCGCCCTCGGTGGCCTCCGCGGCATGCGCCGACGGCGAGACCAGCGCGATGGCCAGCACGGCCGCCGCCAGCATCGCGCGGCGCTCGCCGGTCCGGGCCGGGCCCGGCGCTGCGGTTGTCGGTCGGTCGGTCGTCATTGTTCTTCTCCCCGGGGTTTCGGTCTCCATGTCGCGCGGTGAGCGCGCGCCGGCCGCGTTTCCGGTCAGGGCTCGAGGATTTCGCCGGTCAGCTCGATCTCCTCCGGAAGCACGTCATCGCCCGATTTCCAGCAGAGGGTCACGTAACTCAACACGGAGTTGTAGCAACGGCCTCTGATCTGGGGGTCGGTGAGCGTCAGCCTGAAGGTCTCGCCATCGCCTTCGTCGACATCGTCCTCATAGGTCTCGACCCTGATCTTCCTTGAGACGTGGCTGGGTTTGAAGACCACCTTTCCGCTGACCGCCTTGTAGTCGTCCCCGGCCGTGGCGGTGTCGTCTTCCGTTTTGTAGGAATAGCGGAACGTGCCCGCGTAATTCCCGTTGCTGTAATTCGGCTTCTCTATCTTGAAGACGACCTTCCGGCCCTCGGTCGCTTCGGCATCGGCCGCCGAGGCCGGCGCAGCGAAGAGGCCGCCGGCGAGCGCCGAAAGGACGAGCGCGCCGCAGAGCGCCAGCGGTCCAAGGCGCTTACGGGGGGGGGGGGGATATTTCTGCGTCCGGGTTCGGGTTTGCAGGTTCGTCATGGCGTTCGTCTCCTCTGCTTCGGGACCTCGTGTCATTCGCCCCAACGGTAACGGCTACACGCGATAAGCGTCCAAGACCGTTTTATTGTG
>JAJECF010000138.1 GCA_022822125.1 Alphaproteobacteria bacterium | reverse complement strand
CTCGCCGACGACCCGGACAGCTATTGCGAAGACGCCTGCAGCGCGGACGAACCCGCCCCCGACGACGACAGGGCCGACGGCGCCGAACATGACTGGCTCTATCAGCGCCGCAACGGCTTCGCCCCAATCCACGACCCCTGGACGCCCGACAACATCGAACGGCGAAGGCGGGACAGCCTCGAATGGCTGCAAAGATGCCGCAGCAACGACCCCCTCGACGACCACCAGCCCTGCGGCCCGGACCGGCCGGAAGACGGCGAATTCACCCCCGGCCATGACATCGCATGACATTTCATGACACCCCCGCAGGGCTGCCCGCTCCAGCCCCTCCTCATCCTGAGTAGCGGCTGCGTCAGCAGGCGCATATCGAAGGATGCCCCGCCCGGGACAGGCTTCCTTCGAAAAGCTCAGGACAGGCCCCTTCGATACGCCGCTTCGCGGCTACTCAGGATGAGGAGGGGGGAAGCGCGGCTACTCGGGAACAGAGGACAGAAATCGAGCACGACCATGACATCGCATGACACATCATGACACCCCCGCAGGGCTGCCCGCTCCAGCCCCTCCTCATCCTGAGTAGCGGCTGCGTCAGCAGGCGCATATCGAAGGATGCCCCGCCCGGGACAGGCTTCCTTCGACAGGCTCAGGACAGGCCCCTTCGATACGCCGCTTCGCGGCTACTCAGGATGAGGAGGGGGGAAGCGCGGCCACTCGGGAAGGGGGAGGCGCGGCTACTCGGGAAGGGGGAGGCGCGGCCACTCGGGAACAGAGGACAGAAATCGAGCACGACCATGACATTTCATGACACTTCGCCGGAGGGGGACGCGCCGGCGGCGGCGCCGTCAGGTGACGAGTTCGAGCCGGCGTTCGATCACGGACAGCACGTCGCGGATGTTCTGGCCCCGCTTCAGCAGCCGAGGGCCTTCGCTGACCGAATATTCCGCCGCCGAGCGGCCTTTGCGCCCGGTTTTGGCCACTCTGTAAAGGGGCGCTTCGGAGCTGTGCCGGAAAATCGAAAACACGGCCTGGCCTCGCTGGAAATCTATCGCGTAATCCCGCCATTCCCCCGCCGACACGCGCCGGCTGTAAACATTCATCAGGTGGCGAAGCTCTCTCTTGTCGAAAAAGACCGGCTTCGCCGGGCGGTATTGGTTTTCGAGCGCGACGACCTCTCCCATGGCCTCCTTTGTCCTCCTTGCTGGACGGCACCGTCATGCTGCCCCGAAACTCCGGGCGCCGTCCAGACGAAATATGTCGAAGCCGTGACGGGCGACGGTGTTTGCGCAGAGGGGCCGGTGAAAGCTATAAGGCGGCGCCGGTCCGGGAGAGGCAGTGTGGCCGATATCTTTCGTGAGGTGGACGAGGAAGTCCGCGCCGAACGCGCCAGGGAGATCTGGCGGAAATACGGCGTGTTCGTTGTCGGGGCGGCGGTGCTGGCCGTTCTGGCGGTGGGCGGCTTCCAGCTCTGGAAGCATATGCAGGCGGAGGCCGCCGCCGAGGCGAGCCTGCGCCTGGAGGAAGCGGCAGTGCTGGCCGGGCAGGACAAGCCCGCCGACGCCGCGGCGGCCTTTGCCGCGCTGGCGGCCGAGGGCGGCGGCGCCGGGCTGCTGGCGCGGTTCGGCGAAGCGGCGGAGCTCGCCCGCCAGGGCGACGCGGACGCGGCGCTCGCGCGCTATGAGGCGCTGGCGGCCGAGGAGGACGCAGCCCCGGTTTATCGCGATCTGGCCCGGCTGTTCCAGGGCATGACGGAGTTGGATGCAGGCCGGCCGGAAGCGGCGATCGCGGCGCTGGAGGGCCTCTCCGGCGCCTTGCGCCATTCGGCCGCCGAAACGGTGGCGGCGGCGCGGGCCGCACTCGGCGAAACGACGGCGGCGGTGGCCGGCTTCAAGGCGCTGGCCGACGATCCGGAGGCCCCTGCGGGCGTGCGCCGGCGGGCGGCGGAAATGCTGGCTGCGCTGGGAGGAGCTTCATGAGACAGGCGCTGCTTCTGGCGATCGGGGGCGCTTTCCTGCTCGCCGGCTGCGGGTCGGACGGCTGGTTTGGCGAATCCGAAGACCCGGCCCTGCCGGGCGAACGCATCGCCGTGCTGGCGCTGGATCGCGCGCTGGAGGGCGACCCGGAGGCGGCGGCGCGCCCGATGGAATTGCCCGAACCGGTCGCCAATGCGGACTGGCCGCAGGCCGGCGGCGCGCCCTTCCACGCCATCGGCCACCCTGCGCTCGGCGCCGTTTCCGGGGCCGCCTGGTCGCGCTCCGTCGGTGCGGGCTCCGGCGACGGGCGGCGCGCGATGGCGCAACCCGTGGTCGCCGGGGGCCGGGTTTACGCCATGGACGCCGTCGGCGCCGTCAGCGCCTTCGGCCTGCAGGACGGCCGCGAATTATGGTCGGTCGAGACCCGTCCCGAGGACGAGGAAGAATCGTCCGGCGGCGGCGTCGCCTTCGCCGACGGCCGCCTGTATGCGGCGACGGGCTATGCCGAGGCGCTGGCGCTGGACGCCGCCTCGGGGGCCGTGGCATGGCGCCAGGCGCTGTCGGCGCCGGCCCGGGGCGCGCCGGCAGCAGAGGGCGGGCGGCTCTATATCGCCACTCTCGACAACAAGACCCATGCGCTCGACGCCGCCGACGGCAGCGTCCTCTGGACGCACGATTCCATCGAGGAGCAGACCGCTCTCCTTGGAGGCGCAAGCCCGGCCATTGCGCAGGGCGCGGTCGTCACGGCCTATTCTTCGGGCGAAATCGTGGCGATCAAGGTCGAGAACGGGCGGGAGCTCTGGTCCGACAACCTGACCGCGGCCCGCCGGGCGGACTTCATCGCGGCGCTGGCGGACGTCCAGGCATCGCCGGTGGTTCACGACGGGCGACTCTTTGCGCTCAGCAATTCCGGACGCGCGGGCGCCATCGACATGCGGAGCGGCAGGCGTATCTGGAGCAAGGAGTTCGGCGGCCTGCACATGCCCTGGCTCGCCGGCGCCTACCTGTTCACGGTGACGGCACGGGGCGAGGTCCTGGCCGCGGAGGCCGCGACCGGGGCGGTGCGCTGGGTCATGCCGCTCGCGCGCTATGAGGACGAGGAGGACCGCACCGGCCGCATTGACTGGGCCGGGCCGGTGCTGGCCGGCGGGCGGCTGGTGCTGGCGGGCTCGCATGGCGGCATCGTCTTCCTCGACCCGGAGACAGGAGGGAAAGCCGGAACGCTCGATGCCGGACGGACCCACCGCCTGGCGCCCGTCGTCGCGGCCGGAACGCTGTTGCTGCTCGACGACGACGGCATATTGACCGCCTATCGCTGACCGCTCATGGCCGGCGCCGTTATCGCTATTGTCGGGCGGCCCAATGTCGGCAAATCGACGCTGTTCAACCGCCTTGTCGGGCGGCGCGAGGCGATCGTGGATGACCGGCCGGGCGTGACGCGCGATCGCCGCGAGGGCGCGGCGTCGCTGGGCGGGGCGGAATTCACGGTGGTGGACACCGCCGGACTCGAGGATGCGCCCGCGGGCGCGCTCGAAGCCGCCATGCGCCGCCAGACCGAGGCCGCGCTCGCCGGGGCCGATGCGGCGCTCTTCCTGGTCGATGCGCGCGCCGGGGTGACCGCGCTCGACCGGCACTTCGCCGCCTGGCTCAGGCGGGGGCCTGCGCCCGTCGTGCTGGCGGCGAACAAGGCCGAGTCCGGGCGCGGCATGGACGGCGCGTTTGAGGCCTATGAACTCGGCTTCGGCGCGCCCGTCGCGATTTCGGCGGAGCACGGCGAGGGGCTTGCGGGGCTTTACGAGGCGCTTGCGCCCTTCATCGAAGCGCCCGCCCCGGAAGAGGACGGGGACGGCGACGAAGGCCCGCTCCGACTGGCCATTGTCGGCCGGCCGAATGTGGGCAAATCGACGCTCATCAACCGCCTGCTGGGCGAGGACCGCCTGCTGACCGGGCCCGAGCCCGGCGTGACCCGCGACGCCATTGCCGTCGATTGGATCTGGAAGGGCCGGCCCGTGCGCCTGGTGGATACGGCCGGCCTGCGCCGCCGCGCCCGCGTGCAGGACCGGATCGAACGGCTTTCCGCAGCGGATACCGACCGCACGATCCGCTTCGCCGAAGTGGTCGTGCTGCTGCTCGACGCCGCCGACGGGCTGGAGCGCCAGGACCTCGCCATCGCCGCCCGGACGATAGAGGAAGGCCGGGCGCTGGTGCTTGCGGCGAACAAGTGGGACCTTGTCCGCGACCCCCGGGAGACGCTCGGCGCTCTGCGCGACCGGATCGAAACGTCCCTGCCGCAGGTGCGCAATGTGCCGCTGCTCACGGTCTCCGCCACCACCGGACGCGGCGTTGACCGGCTGGTCCGCACCGCATTCGAGAGCCGCGAGATCTGGAGCCGCCGCATCCCGACAGGCGCGCTCAACCGCTGGCTTCAGGAGGCGCTGGAGGCGCATCCGCCGCCCATCGTCAAGGGCAGACGCCTCAAGCTGCGCTACGCCGCCCAGATCAAGCGCCGCCCCCCGACCGTGGCGATTTTCGGCTCGCGGACCGCCGCCATGCCGGAGGCCTATATCCGCTATCTCGCCAACGGCCTCCGGCGCGATTTCGACCTGCCCGGCGTGCCCATCCGTATCCTGCTCCGCGCCGCCGCCAACCCCTATGCGGAGGACGGGCACCGCTAGCCTTGCCCCGCGACCGGGGTCGCTGGCATGGTCGGCAGCCTCGCAGCATGGAGGCCGCTTCCGTGGCGCGCTATCGCATTTTCGGTTCGGAGCTTTCGCCCTATTCGGTCAAGGTCCGCGCATGGTTCCGCTACAAGGGCATCGCGCATGACTGGTTGACGCGCACGCCGGAGAACCGGGCCGAATACGAGGCCCATGCGCGGCTGCCGCTGGTGCCGCTGGTCATTACGCCGGAGAGGGAAGGCATCCAGGATTCGACGCCCATCATGGAGCGGTTCGAGGCGGCCTTCCCCGAACCCGCAACCCAGCCCGAAGACCCGATGCTCGCCTTCCTCTCCGCGCTGCTGGAGGAATATGGCGACGAGTGGGGCAACAAGCACATGTTCCACTATCGCTGGCGCGACGAGGAAGACCAGATATCGGCAGCCGGGCGCATCGCCCGCTCCATGTTGCCGGACGGGGACGAGGACGAGGTGGCGGAACGCGCGCGGGCCGTGCGCGAACGCATGGTGCCGCGCGTGAGCTTCGTCGGCTCCTCGCCCGAGACGGCGCCCATCATCGAGGCGTCCTTCGCTCGCCAGCTGGAGCTGCTGGAAGCGCATCTGGAGGGCCGCCGCTACCTGTTCGGCGCAAGGCCGGCTTTCGCGGATTTCGGCGTCGCCGCGCAGATATGGGAGGCCTCGAGCGACCCCACCGGCAGTGCGCTCGTGCCGCCGCGGGCGCTCGACTGGTGCCGGCGGATGCAGGACCCGGAGAACGAGGGCCCGTTCGAGGCTTGGGAAACACTTGCGCCGACGCTCGGGCCGCTGCTCGCCGAGGAAGTCGGCGCGCGGTTCCTGCCCTGGTCGGACGCCAATGCCCGCGCCATCGCCGCCGGCGCGGAGAGCTTCGCCGTCGAACTCGCCGGCGGACGCTGGACGCAAGCGCCGCAGCGCTACCACGCCCGCTCGCTCCGCGCGCTTCGGGAGAAATACGCCGCGCTCGCCGACCGCGCCGCGCTCGATCCCGTGCTGGAGGCGGCCGGCTGCCGCGCCTGGCTCGGCTGAACTGGCGCGCCGGGGGCAAAGGCGTTATCGATCATTCCGGAAGCTGTCGGGAGCCGGTTGCATGAGCCAGATGCAGGCATGGCGGGTGCGCGAATTCTGCGAGCCCGAGGACATGGCGTTCGAGACCGTGGCGCGCCCGGAGCCGGGGCCGGGCCAGGCGCTGGTCAGGGTGCATACAGCCGCGCTCAACTTCCTCGACATCCTGATGGTCCAGGGCAAGTACCAGATGAAACCGGATTTCCCGTTCACGCCCGGCTGCGAGCTGTCCGGCGAGATCGCGGCCGTCGGTCCCGGCTCGAGCTGCAGGGTCGGCCAGCGCGTCGCCGCCCAGTCCTATTGGGGCGCTTTCGCCGAATATGCGGTGGTCGACGACCTGCAGATCAATCCGATTCCGGACGGCGTGGCGATGGACCGTGCCGCCTGCGTGCCGGTGGTCTATCCGACCGGCCATATCGCGCTCGGCCGGCGCGGCGGCCTCAAGGCCGGCGAATGGCTGCTGGTGACGGCGGGCGCGGGCGGCTCCGGGCTGGCAGCGATCCAGATCGGCAGGGCCTGGGGGGCGCATGTCATCGCGCTCGCCGGCAGCGAGGAGAAGCTTGCTGTCTGCCGCGCCCACGGGGCCGAACTCGCGCTCGACTACACCGACGACGGCTGGGTCGAGGCGGTGCGCGAGGCGACCGGCGGGCGCGGCGCGGATGTCATTTTCGATCCCGTGGGCGGCGAGGTTTTCAATCTTGCGCTCAAGGTTATTGCGGTCGAGGGCCGGGCGCTCATCATCGGTTTCGCCGGCGGCGCGATCCAGCAGATCGCCGCTAACCGCCTGCTTCTGAAGAACGCCTCGGCCGTCGGCGCCATCTGGGGCGGCTTTTTCAGGAGCCATCCCGAATACACCCACGAGGTCGTGGCGGACTGTTACGCCATGCTGGCGCGCGGCGCGATCGACCCCGTCGTCTCCGCCCGCTACGCATTCGACGACCTGCCGGCAGCGTTGCGCGCGCTCGCCTCGCGGCGCACCTGGGGCAAGGTCCTGCTGGAGGTATCGTCGTGATCCGCGCCGTCCGCGCCGTTCCCGGAAGCCTGGACCGGCTTGAAGTCGCCGAGGTCGAGGAGCGCCCGCCTTTTTCCAACGAGGCGCTGGTGCGCGTCTCCGCCTTCTCGCTCAATCGCGGCGAGGTGCGCCGGGCCGAGCGGGCGGATCGCCCGATCCGCATCGGCTGGGACATTGCCGGCACCGTCGAGAAGGCCGCGGCGGATGGCTCCAGCCCGCCGGAAGGCGCCCGCGTCGTCGGTTTTTCGCCGCGTATGGAAGGCTGGGCCGAGCGCGCGCCGATCCTCGGCACTTATCTCTGCCCCATACCGGACGGGGTGAGCGACGCCGCTGCAGCAACCCTGCCCGTTGCCGGCCTCACGGCGCTGCATTCCATTGACGCGGGCGACTGCCTGATCGGCGCGCGCGTGCTGGTCACCGGGGCGACGGGCGGCGTCGGACTGTTCGCGGCCCAGCTTGCGCGCATCGGCGGGGCGGAGGTGCTGAGCCAGGTCCGGCGCGAGGACCAGCGCGCCTTCGCCGACCGGATCGGCCTCGGCAGAGTGCTTGTCAGCGCGGACGGCAGCGCGATTGAGGCCGCCGGCCCCTACCGGCTGGTGGTGGACGGCGTCGCCGGGCCGATCCTGGAAGCCGGCGTGCGCGCGCTCGGTCCCGAGGGGCTCGCAGTCTGCTACGGCGTCACCGCCGCGCCCGCAATTTCCGTCGCCGTCGGGGATTTCATGACCCGCGGCCTCGCCCGCATCATGGGCTTCCACCTCTATCACAAGAGCGAGGTCGCCCCGCCGCGCGACCATCTCGCCCGCCTGCTCGGCCTCGTGGCGCAGGGCCGGCTCGACACCGCCATCGAGCGCGAGGCGTCCTGGAGCGAGGTCGCGCGCACCGCCGACGACCTGATCGAGCGCCGCTTCCCCGGCAAGGCCGTGCTGCATATCGACTGAGCGGCCGCCACGCCGCCGGCGACCGCGCGGCGCCGAACTTCCCCGTTGCCGGGCGCGGCCGGATATCCCTATGATTCCCGCGACCGGACGGCGGCGTTCCGTCCGGGATGCGAGGATTCCCCGCCGATGGCACTCAGCGCGTTTCGACCGGCGAACGAGTCCCGCCTGGGCATTGCGCTGATCTGCCTCGGCATGATCGTCATCACCGTCAACGATTCCATCGTCAAGGCGCTGTCGGACCGCTACCCGCTGCACGAGATCGTCTTTGTGCGCGCAATTGTGGCGCTCCTGCTCAGCCTCGCCGTGCTGCGCTTCGAGGGCGGCTTGCGGGCGCTCCGCACCGGCCGTCCCGCCGCCCATATCGCGCGCGGGCTCTGCATGGTCGCGGCGAACCTCGCCTTCTTCGGCGCGCTGGCGTCGGCGCCGCTGGCCGATGTAACGGCGCTCTTCTTCGTCGCCCCGCTGCTTATCACGCTGCTCTCCATCCCCTTTCTCGGCGAGAAGGTCGGCATCAGACGGTTTTCCGCAGTCGCCGTCGGGTTCATCGGCGTGCTGGTCATGCTCCGGCCCGGAACCGGCGAGCTCGAACATGCCCCGGACCGGTGGACCCTGTTGCTGCCCATGGCGGCGGCGCTGGCCTACGCCACCATGCAGATCCTGACGCGGAAGCTCCGGGCGAGCGCCCCGGCCTCGGCCATGGCGGCCTATATCCAGATCATGTTCATCACCGTCAGCGTCGGCTTTTTCACCGTCGCCGGCGACGGGCGCTTCGCCGAGGGCGTGGAGAACAGGACCTGGCTGTTCCTGTTTCGCGCCTGGGTCTGGCCGACGCCGGAGCACTGGCTTCTCCTGGTGCTGCTGGGCGGCCTCTCCGGCTTCATCGCCTATGCGCTGACCC
Organism: Alphaproteobacteria bacterium; assembly: GCA_022822125.1. The sequence continues at coordinate 11,015 of JAJECF010000138.1, read as the reverse complement.
AGGCCTACAGGCTGGCGGACGCCGCAACGCTGGCGCCCTTCGAATATGTCGCACTTCCCTCCGCCATCGCGCTCGGCTGGCTCGTGTTCGACCACTTGCCGGATCACTGGGTGCTGCTCGGCTGCGCGCTCATCGCCGGCTCCGGCATCTATGTCTATTTGCGCGAGAGGCAGCTTGCGGCAGGCGGCGGTCGCCGACAACGGAAGCCGCCGGGAGCCGGAGCTTCTTCGGCCCCGGGGACGGGCTGAGCGCTGTTCCATTTCCCCGCACGGCAAGCGGACGGCTCCGCCTTGCCCTGCCCCACCTGCCCGGATGTCATGAAGTGTCATGTTTGTCATGCGATGTCATGGTCGGATGGCCGCCCTGTCCGTTGGCGGGGCCTCCTTCGACGGGCTCAGGACAGGTTCCTTCGATACGCCGCTTCGCGGCTACTCAGGATGAGGAATTTGCCCGCCAGCGCCGCCGCCCTCTTTCTCCTCACCCTGAGTAGCGGCGCCAGCCGCGTCCTTCGATACGCCTCCCTGCGGTCGGCTACTCAGGATGAGGATTAAAGGGTGCCTTCCCCTTCCTCGCCCTGAGTAGCGGCGCCAGCCGCGTATCGAAGGGCTTGTCGAAGGAACCTGTCCTGAGCCCGTCGAAGGAGGCAGGCGGCCATGAGACCTCTGCGGGAATGTCATGTTTTGTCATGGAGCCCCCCGGCAATGTCATGCGATGTCATGTTCGCCATGCCTTCCGTGAAGGTCTGTCGTCCCGGTCCTGCATATCGCGCCTCGCTTGCGCTTCGTTCCATGCCACTCCGTCCGCCGGGTCCCCTTTTTGCGCGCAATCGCGCGGGCGCCCCCACGCGCGTCGGCGTCGGCGCGGTTCGCGCGCCTGATTGCGCGCGCGAGACGGAGGACGCACGTCTCCCATCGTCTTCCCGGCAGTTTTCAGAAAGGGCGCTGCGCAGCGCCGGGGCAGCGGCTCCGGATGCCTCTTCCCTCAGGGACAGCTTACCACACTCCGCCCCATGTCAAGTCTCTAACATGAACAAAGCCAAACAATATTGTAAATTTTTCCTATTAGAGCCTCGGGAGGAGTTCCGCTCCAGCCTGCAGCGCTGCCTTGCAAACCGGTAATGCGAGGAATTGAAGACCGTCGACCGACCGCGTACCAATAGCGGGACAAACCGCCCTCCGGGGCGCGGAACGAACCGACAGCCGGGACTCGCGACGATGGCGAGAAAGCGCAAACGACCGGGCTCCAGCGCCCGCCGCAACGCCGGCGCGCCGAGGCATGCTCCGGCAAGGTCCGAAACGCCTGCCCGCGGCAGGCATCTGCTCGACAACTGGCTTCTCGGCCTGGCAGCGGCCGGCGTCCTGCTCACCGGCTATCTGACCCTGACCGCCTGGTTGGGCGAACATCCGGCATATTGCGGCGCGGATTCGGCGTGCGACATCGTGCAGTCGAGCCGGTGGTCCACCCTGCTCGGCCTGCCGATGGCGCTCTGGGGATTGCTCACTTACGCAATCCTCGCCGGCCTGGCATGGCGGCTGCGCTCCCGGTCGTCGGCATGGGGGCCCATGCTGCTCTTCGCCTGCATTGGCGCCGGCGTGAGCTGGTTCCTCACCCTGGTGTCCGTCTTCGAGATCAGGGCGGTCTGCGAATACTGCCTCGCGTCATTCGCGCTCATGAACCTGCTGCTCCTGCTCGTGGTCCTGCGCCGCCCTTCCGGGACTGCGGAGCGAAGCTGGCGCAAGACCCTGCCGTTCCCGGTCGGAGCCGCCATCGTGCTGGCGCTCGGCCTGCACCTGCATTTCAGCGGCGTTTTCGATCCCGCCGCCGGCCCCGAAGACCCCTATCTCAAGGCGCTGGCGACCCATTTGCGGGAGAGCGGCGCGCAGTTTTACGGCGCCCACTGGTGCCGCGCCTGCCAGGAGCAGAAGGCACTCTTCACCGCCTCCGCCAAACGGCTGCCCTATACCGAATGCGCGCCCTCAGGGCCGAACGGGCCGCTGACAGCCGTCTGCACCGTTCAGGACATCCGGCGCTATCCGACATGGGTTGTCGAAGGACGACGCTATACCGGCGTGGTCGACGCCGAACGGCTTGCTCGGGCGTCGAAATTCGACTGGAACGCGGCAGCGCAGGAAAAGGCGCCGGAGGGATAGACGGGAGCCCTTTCCGATTTATCCCAATTCCCCCTCCGCCAGCATGCGGCGGAGTTCGTGTTTGAGCACCTTGCCGGTGGCGTTGCGGGGGAGCGCGTCGGTGAACAGGATGCGGCGGGGCTGCTTGAAGCGGGCGAGCTGGCCCGTGCAGTGGTCGAGCACGTCCTGCGCCTCCAGCGCCGCGCCCTCGCGACGCACGACCACCGCGCAGCCGACCTCGCCCCAGCGCTCGTCCGGCATGCCGATCACGGCGGCTTCCCCGATGCCATCCAGCCGGTAGAGCACGTTTTCGACCTCCGCCGGATAGACGTTCTCGCCGCCGGAGATGTACATGTCCTTCCAGCGGTCCACGATATAGAAATAGCCTTCGTCATCGACCCAGACCGCGTCACCCGTCTTCAGCCATTCGCCGTCGAAGGTCTCGGCCGTTTCCTTCGGCTTGTTCCAGTAGCCGGGCGTCACATTCGGTCCGGCCACCTGCAGCTCTCCCCTCTCGCCGGGCGCGGCTTCGCGGCCGTCCTCGGTTATCACCCGCGTGCGGGTGTAGAGCACGGGCTTGCCGGCCGAGCCGATCTTGCGCGTGGCGTCCACGGGGTCGAGCGCCATCACCAGCGGCGCGGTCTCGGTCATGCCGTAGGCCTGCGCAAGCGGCGCGTTCCGCGCCGCCCAGAGCTCGATCAGCGCATGCGGCGTGGGCGCGGCGCCGACGCCGAACACGGAGACATGACTGAAATCCGCTTTCTCGAAGGCGGGCAGCTGCGCCATGAACTGGAAATTGGCCGGCACGCCGAGGAAATTGGTGATGCCGGCTTGCGGATCAGCCAGCAGGCTGAGGCACTGCTCAGGGTCGAAGCTCCGGGCGACCACCGCCTTGCCGCCCGCATGCAGAACGGGATTGGCGTAGGCGTTCAGCCCGCCCGTGTGGAACAGCGGCAGCACCGTCAGCGTGACCGAGTCCGCCGTTATCCGGTGCGGGATGCCGATATTGACCGTGTTGACGAAGGTCATGCCGTGGGTGATGCGCGCGCCCTTGGGCAGGCCGGTCGTGCCGGAGGTGTACATGATGGTCGAGAGGTCCGACATCTGCTGCGGGACCATCTCCGCCTGACAGGGCCCCTCCGCAATCGCCGCCTCATAACCCGACGGGCTGCCGTCAGCGGCGGTCTCCAGCCGGTGCGCGAAGCCTGTCTTTGCCTGCACGGCCGCGGCCGTTTCCGCAAAGCCCCGGTCGTGGATCATCGCCTTCGGCCCGGCGTCTCCCACGATGTAGGCAAGCTCCGGCACGGTGAGCCGCCAGTTGAGCGGCACGAACACCGCCCCGGCACGGAAACAGGCGAATTGCACTTCCAGATAGTCGCTCGAATTCTCCGCCAGCAGGGCCACGCGGTCGCCGGGTTCGATGCCGAGGCGGTCGCGCATGAAGCCCGCAAGGCTCCCGACCCGCCGGTCCATCAGCGCATAGTCGATCCTGCGGCCGCTCGCGAGATCGGCCAGCGCGGTCTTTTCCGGCCGCCGCGCGGCGTTATGCGCGATCCAGTCGAAGGTCTCGAAGTGCATCGGCGCCGTCCCTCCCGAGCCCCTATAGCGGGATATTGTCGTGCTTCTTCCAGGGATTTTCCAACCGCTTGTTGCGCAGCACCTCCAGCGACCGGCAGATGCGGAAGCGGGTGTTGCGGGGGCGGATCACGTCGTCGATATAGCCGCGCGCCGAGGCGATGAAGGGATTGGCGAATTTCTCGGCATATTCCGCCGTGCGTTCGGCGATCTTGCCCTCATCGCCGATGTCCCGGCGGAAGATGATCTCGACCGCGCCCTTGGCCCCCATCACCGCGATTTCCGCCTGCGGCCAGGCATAGTTCACATCGCCGCGCAGATGCTTCGAGCTCATCACGTCATAGGCGCCGCCATAGGCCTTGCGGGTGATGAGTGTGACCTTCGGCACCGTCGCCTCGGCATAGGCGAACAGGAGCTTTGCGCCATGCTTGATGATGCCGCCATATTCCTGGACGGTGCCCGGCAGGAAGCCCGGCACATCCACGAAGGTGACGATCGGCAGGTTGAAGGCGTCGCAGAAGCGCACGAAACGCCCGCCCTTGCGCGCGCTGTCGATGTCGAGGCAGCCGGCCAGCACCATGGGCTGGTTGGCGACGACGCCGACCGGCTGGCCGCCATAGCGCGCGAAGCCGATGACGATATTTGCCGCCCAGTCCGGCTGGAGCTCGAAGAATGCGCCTTCGTCCGCCGTCTTCCGGATCAGCTCCTTGATGTCGTAGGGCTGGTTCGGGTTCGCGGGCACCAGGCTGTCGAGCGACGGCTCCCGGCGGTCGACGGGGTCTTCCGTCGGCCGCAGCGGCGGCGCCTCGCGGTTCGAGGACGGCAGGAAGCCCAGGAAGCGCCGGACCTGCAGCAGCGCTTCGATGTCATTGTCGAGCGCAAGGTCCGCGACGCCGGAGCGCCTGGCATGGGTGCGCGCCCCGCCGAGCTCCTCATGGGTCACCGTTTCGTGGGTTACGGTCCTGACCACATCCGGACCGGTGACATACATGAAGGAGGTGTCCTCCACCATGAAGATGAAATCCGTCATCGCAGGCGAATAGACCGCCCCGCCGGCGCAGGGCCCCATGATGACCGAGACCTGCGGCACGACGCCCGAGGCCAGCACATTGCGCTGAAACACCTCGGCATAGCCTCCGAGCGAGGCGACGCCCTCCTGGATGCGCGCGCCGCCCGAATCGTTGAGGCCGACGACCGGCGCGCCGACCTTCATCGCCCGGTCCATCACCTTGCAGATCTTCTCCGCATGCGCTTCCGACAGCGAGCCGCCGAACACGGTGAAGTCCTGGCTGAAGACGAAGACCAGCCGCCCGTTGACCGTGCCGTGGCCGGTGACCACGCCGTCGCCCGGAATGCGCTGCGCTTCCATGCCGAAATCGGCGCAGCGGTGCTCCACGAACATGTCGTATTCCTCGAAGGAGCCATCGTCGAGCAGCACGTCCAGGCGTTCGCGCGCCGTCAGCTTGCCGCGCCGGTGCTGCGCCTCGATGCGCCGCTCGCCGCCGCCGAGGCGGGCCTGGGCGCGTTTGGCTTCCAGCATGTCCACTATGTCGGTCATGGCCTCCGGCCTCCTTGTCTAGCCCGCATTTCTCACCGAGGTCACGGCCTGCGTCGCGTCCAGGCGTTCGATCCGCAAGGAGCGGGCCGAAAAGCGTAGCACAGCCTACGCTTGAGGCGCGCGACGCCGCGGGCGGACGCCTGGGCGCGACCCGGAGGGCGGCGCTGTCGGGCCTGCATGGTGCGTCGAGCCGCTTGCCCGATGCCCCGCATCGCGCTGCGCGGCTCTCCTACCCTGCCGGCCCGACAGCGCCGCGCAGACCATGACCCCGGTGAGAAATGCGGGCTACAGCAGTGCGGCGAAGCGCTCGACGGCGGCGAGTTCGTCCCTGAGCGCCGCGCCCCGCCTGCGCGCATCCTCCTCCTCGCCCCAGCGCTCCGCCTGCCACTCGTCGTCGAGGCGCGCACAGCGCCAAGCCTGGCAGGCGTTCAGCCGGCCGCCGAGAAGCGCCATGCCGAGCGCGGCGGAGCCGGTGGCGGCCACGGCCGTGTGCAGCGCCGTCAGGCGGAACGGCTCATGGGCGTCCACCGCGCTCCGAAGCGCTTCGAGCGCGCCCTTCTCCTGCGCCGCCGGCATCACGCCCGAGACCGTGCCGAGCTTCGCGCCGTAGGTCGCCGCCAGCCAGTCGAGCACGGGCTGCCATGCCGCGTTCTGGCGCCGGGAAAGCTCGCCGCCGGCCGCATCGCGGTAGCAGAGCAGGTCCGTTTCGCCATAGCGCGCGATCTCGGCCGCGACCTCCCCGGCGCGCGGCGCGACCTGGTCGAGCGCGGTTGCGGACAGCGTCATCATCGCCATGGTCCGGGGCTCCACCCTTTCGCCCTGTGCGGCCCACTCCCCTGCCACCGCCTCCGCCAGCGCCCGGCTCGGCAGCGCGAGGGGCCGGCCCGCCGGCGTGCGCACGCGCCGCCCGTCCAGCGCGACGCCGTAGCCGCCCGCATCGAGCGGCACCGCCTCCGCCTGCTTGTAGAAGCGTTTCATGGCCTCAGGCGATCTCCCGCTCGCCCCGGATCTGCGTGCGGTGCATGACCCGGCGGGCGTTGGCGTCGAAGGCGTCGCGGCGATGGAGCACGCCCAGATTGTTCCAGATCAGCAGGTCGCCCGGCCGCCAGCGATGGCGCCAGACGAAGCGCGGATCCGAGGCATGAGTCCAGAGCCGGTCCAGCAGCGCATCGCTCTCCGCCACCTCCAGCCCGACGATCCAGGCATGAGGCCGCCGGCCGAGGAAAAGCGCCTTCTCGCCCGTCGCCGGATCGGCGCGCGCCAGCGGCTGGCGCGCGCCCGGCGTGTCGCGCACATCCCCGGTTTCCCGGTAGCCCCGCCGCAGCATGCCGGCGCTGTTATGCGCGCTGTCATGGACGCAGCGGAGGCTTTCGATCCGGGCCTTGTCTTCAACGGGAAGCGCGGCCCAGGCGGCGAACTGGTTGGCGAAATATGTGTCGCCCTCGCCTTCCGGCGCCTCCAGCGCGTAGAGAAGCGCGGCCTTGGGCGGTTTCTCGACATAGGTCATATCCGCATGCCAGACCGCCTCGCCCGCGCCCAAATTGCCTATCGGGCGGCCGTTCTCGACCACATTGGAGATGACGTTGATCTCTGGGAATTCCGGCAGAAAGGGCGCGCCATAGGGATTGGGCCCCGGCGGGTCCAACTCGCCGAAGACGCGCGAAAAGGCAATCAGCGCCGGATCGTCGAGAAGCTGGCCGCGGGCGAGCAACACGAGATGCTCATCGAGCGCGCGGCGGAGCGCCGCCGCCTCCGCCGCGCCGACCGGCAGCGAGGCGTCCAGCCCGCGCATCTCCGCGCCGAGCGGGGCATCGAACGGAACGATCTCCAAGAGCGCGGGCCTCCCCCATGCAAGAAAACGGTCACCTTGTCGCCAGCTTGCCGAAACCGCCGGCCGGGGCAAGCCCCCGGCCTCGCGCGCACACCAGCCTCGCGCGCGTCGGCGCGCGTCGGCGCACTTGCGCGCAGGCGACGGATGGGCTTGCATAGGCAGGATCGTCATGCCCCGATTCTGGAGACCTTGTGGATGAACGCCGAAGCGAAAGACTTCAAATGGGTCGGCACCCGCCCCGTCCGTCCGGACGGCGTGCCGAAAGTCACCGGCCGCGCCCAGTACGGCGCCGACTACCGGCTGCCCGGCGAGCTGATCGGCAAGGTGCTGCGCAGCCCGCATGCCCATGCGCGCATCCGGAGCATCGACACCTCGAAGGCCGAGGCGCTGCCCGGCGTCAAGGCGGTCGTCACCGCCGCCGACTTCCCGGACCATCCCTTCGCCTATATCGGCCCGGAGCGGGTCGCGCAGAATTTCTGGCACATTACCCGCAATGTCATGGCGCGCGAGAAGACGCTCTATGAGGGCCACGCCGTCGCCGCCGTCGCCGCGCCGAGCGCCGCCATCGCAGAGGAAGCGCTGTCGCTCATCGAGGTCGATTACGAGGTGCTGCCGCATGTGATCGACGTCGACGAGGCGATGAAGCCGGACGCGCCGCTGCTTTTCGACGACATGATAACGCGCGGCGTCGAGCCCGCGCCCGAAAGGCCCTCCAATATCTCGAAACGGCTCGAATTCGCCATCGGCGACCTCGACGCGGGCTTTGCCGCCGCCGACTATATCGTCGAGAAGAGCTTCAGGACCGCGCCCGTCCACCAGGGCTATATCGAAACCCATGCCTGCATGGCGCGCTTCGACGCCGACGGGCAGGGCGAGATCTGGTCGTCGAGCCAGGGCCATTTCGTGGTCCGCGCGATGACCGCCAAGCTGCTCGGGATCAGCCCCGGCGATATCCGCGCGACGGCGTTGGAGATCGGCGGCGGCTTCGGCGGCAAGACCATCGTCTATCTGGAGCCGCTCGCCGCCGCCCTCTCGCGGAAATGCAGCCAGCCGGTGCGCATGCAGATGACGCGCGAGGAAGTCTTCAAGGCGACGGGCCCGACCTCCGGCGCCTCCATGACCGTCAAGATCGGTGCCACGAAGGACGGCAGGATCACCGCCGCCGACGCCACCTTCAACTTCCAGGCGGGCGCCTTCCCCGGCTCGCCGGTGATGAACGCCTGCATGTGCGCCTTCGCGCCCTACGACATCGAGAATGCGCGCACGGTCGGCTATGACGTGGTGTGCAACCGCCCGAAGGCGGCGGCCTACCGCGCGCCCGGCTCGCCGATCTCGGCCTTCGGGGTCGAGAGCGTGCTCGACATGCTGGCGAAGAAGACCGGCATGGACCCGGTCGAGTTCCGCCTCAAGAACGCCGCCCGCCAGGGCACGCAGATGGTCTACGGGCCGAAGCTCAGCCATGACGGCTATGTCGAGACGCTGGAAGCGCTCATGGCGCATCCGGACTACAAGAAGCCCATCGGGCCGAATCAGGGCCGCGGCGTCGCCTCCGGCTTCTGGTTCAACGGCGGCGGCGAATCGAGCGCGACCGTGCATGTGAACGACGACGGCACGGTGATCGTCGGCAGCGGCAGCGTCGATGTCGGCGGCTCGCGCGCCAGCATGGCGATGATGGCGGCGGAGACCTTCGGCGTCGATTACGACAAGGTGCGCTGCGTCGTTTCGGACACGGCGTCGGTCGGCTACACGCATGTCACCGGCGGCAGCCGCGTGACCTTCGCCACCGGCATCGCCGTCCACCAGGCCTGCCACAAGGTGATCGACGACCTGCGCCAGCGCGCCGCGATGATCTGGGATGTCGATGTGGACGCCGTCGAATGGCGGGACGGCGCCGCCCATCCCGCGGGCGCCAATGTCGGCGATTTCGAGCCGCTCACCATCGGCGAGCTCGCCGCCAAGCGGGCGCTGACGGGCGGGCCGATCGGCGCGGCCGGCACCGTCAACGCCGGCGCCCAGGCTCCCGGCTTCTCCAGCCAGTTCTGCGATATCGAGGTCGATCCCGAGACGGGCCATGTCCAGGTGCTGCGCTTCATCGCGGCGCAGGACGTGGGCCGCGCGATCCATCCCTCCTATGTCGAGGGGCAGATCCAGGGCGGCGTCGTGCAGGGCATCGGCTGGGCGCTGAACGAGGAATATATCTACGACGACCAGGGCCGGCTGGAGAATGCGGGCTTCCTCGACTACCGCGTGCCCGTGGCCTCGGACCTTCCGATGATCGACGCGGTCCTGGTCGAAGTCCCCAATCCGAGCCATCCCTATGGCGTCAAGGGCGTGGGCGAGGTGAATATCTGCCCGCCCATGGCCGCGATCGCCAACGCCATCGACCAGGCGGTCGACACGCGGATGTACGAACTGCCGATGTCGCCGCCGAGGCTGCTGGCCGCCATGGACGCGAACGGGGCGGACGGGGACGACTGAGGCCGGACCCCGTGCGCCCGACCGTCCAGGTGCGCTTCACCGAAGGGTTCGCGCGCGCCTTCACCGGGGGCGTGCGCGAATTCGAGGTCGAGGCGCGGCTCCTGCGCGATGTCATCCGCGCGATGAACGAGCGCTTTCCGGGCCTCGGCGAACGCCTGGTGGAAGAGACCACCGTCGCCATAGACGGCATGATGCACGAGACCGCCTATTTCCAGCCCGTGCCGCCGGGCGGCGAGGTGTTCTTCATCCCCAAGCTGGAAGGCGGCTGACAGGCCGGAAGGGAGTTATCCCATGAAAGACCGTTCGATCGCCGCCTTGCGGGTCAAGCTCGCCGAACGGCCCGACGGCGCGACCGCCGCCATCGCCGACCTCCGGGAGGAATACGACCGCGCGGTCGAGATCTTCCCGCTGCCGGACGGCGTCTCCCGCGAAGAGGGGACCTTGGGCGGCGTTCCGGGCGAGTGGCTGCGGCCGGAGGGCGCGGACCCGGGCCGGGCGCTGCTCTACTTCCACGGCGGCGGCTATGTGCTGGGTTCCACGCGCTCGCACCGGCACATGGTCGCGGCGCTGGCGGCCGGCGCCGGCGTCCATGCCTTCTCGGCAGACTACCGGCTGGCGCCGGAGCATCCCTTTCCCGCTGCCGTCGAGGACGGCGCGGCAGCCTGGCGGGGCCTGCTGGAGAGCGGCATCGACCCGGCCCATGCGGTGATCGGCGGGGACTCGGCAGGCGGCGGCCTGACGGTCGCCACGCTCGTCAAGGCGCGCGACGACGGGCTTCCCATGCCAGCGGGCGGGCTCTGCATCTCGCCCTGGACGGACATGACGCTGGAAGCCGGCTCCTACGCCACCAAGGCAGAGTCGGACCCGATGGTAAGGAAGGACCAGATCGAGCGCTGGACCGGCGTCTATCTCGGCGCGGAGACGGACCGCCGCCATCCCTGGGCGTCGCCGCTCTATGCCGACCTTGAAGGCCTGCCGCCGCTGCTGGTGCAGGTCGGCAGCGAGGAAGTGCTCCTCGACGATTCGGTGTCGCTGGCGGAAGCGGCCCGCCGGGCGGGCGTCGGGGTGCAGCTCTCCGTCGCCGACGAGATGATCCATGTCTGGCACTGGTTCGACCGCCTGCTTGACCGCGCGCAGGAGGGCATAGACGAGGCGACGGCCTTCATCCGGGCCCGCACCGGCGCGCCGTAGCCTCCCCGTGAAGTTCGGCTACTTCACCCTTTCCGACAACCGCTATCCCGGCAATACGCGCTCGGCCGAAACGCTGGTCTGCGAAATCTACCAGCAGGCGCTCCACGCCGAAGCCGTCGGCCTCGATTCCGCCTGGATCGGCGAGCACCATTTCAACCTGCTGGGCGTCAACGCCTCGCCGCACATGCTGCTGGCGCAGCTTGCCGGCGCCACCTCGCGCATCCGGCTGGCGCCGGCGGTCGTGCTGCTGCCG
>JAJECF010000047.1 GCA_022822125.1 Alphaproteobacteria bacterium | reverse complement strand
CCTGCCGTAGCCACGGTCCTTTGTCCTCATCCCGAGTAGCGGCCTCAGCCGCGTATCGAGGGACGCGCCACCGGCGGGACCGTCCTTCGATACGCGCCTGCTGACGCAGCCGCTACTCAGGATGAGGAGAGGCGGGGGCGCCGGGCGGACCGACGCAAAAAGGAGAAACCGGGCGGCATTCGCCAGTGAGTCCCAAATGGAGGCCGCTGGTATGAGACGCCGTCCCGACTGTAACCAACACAACGAAACGATGACATACAAGGGGGGAGGCGCTTGCTGGCGCGGTCGCTACTCGGGGGCAGAGGGACGGCGGGCGTTGAATCCGTCGTGAGTTCCGGTCAACGACCGCGGACCTCAGCCGATCCCCGTCGCCTGTTCGTAAAGCGCGCAGGCCCTCCTGTGGGCCGCGATCGCCTCGGCGCTTCCCGATTCGTTCAACCGCCGCTCGGGATGAAAATGGCCGAAGCGGTCCTCGCCGCGCACCAGCAGCGCACTCGAACAAGGCGTCGTTTGCGGCCTGACATGCGCCGGAATGTAGCTGACGCCGACGCCGATGCGCCGGTCGGCGCTGCGATTCGGGCCGGAGCAATGCGGCGTGTGGGTATGGTGCAGCGACATGGACCCCGCGGGAACGGGCACCGGCACGCCGTCGTCCGGACCGAACCGGCCGTGGATTCCCTTGCCGAGCCTGATGAGATGCTCAGGCCGGGGATCCTCGATATGTTCGATCGGACCTTCCTTGTGGACGCCGGGCATCATGCGCATGCAGCCGGACTGCCGGTTCGCTTCGGACAGCGCGACCCAGGCCGTCACATGCTCCGCCGGCGTGAGATGGAAATAGTCGTCGTCCTGGTGCCAGACGATGTGATGGTCCGTCTGCGGCTCCTTGATATGCATGGTGAGGTGGTAAACGAGGATGTCGGGACCGATCAGGTCTTCGACGGCGTCCAGCACCTCCGGGTGATGAACGATGGAATCCGCCCAGTCGAACAACAGGTAGGTTTTCGACCGCTCCGGGAAATCCATCTTCGCGCCCTTGCGCCGTTCGAATGCCTCCAGACCGGCCCGGAATGTCCGGACTTCCGTCTCGGTCAGCACCGGCACGGGGCCGACAAAGCCGTCGTCGCGATACCGCCCGATCTCTTCCGGGGTCAATTTCTTCGCCATCGCCTGCAGTTGTAGGCTCCGGCGAGTGTGACGGCAAGTGAGCGGCCGGGCGGATATGCGCCGGTTTTCGGGCGCTTGACGCCGGAGCAAAAAGGCGCACTTTCCGGAAGTCCTTATCAATCGTGGATCGACGTCGCATGACAGCTCTGGCGGGAGACTGGTTCGACGGCGAAGCGCGGTTGCCGATCGCCGCCGATGCGGCGGCGGCCGAGACCTGCTGGCGGCGCTGGCGCGAGGCGGCGGACGAGGCGGGAGACGACAGCCTGCGCGCCTTCATGCTGGCGGCGGAGGATGGGGCGGCCGGGCGGCTGCTCTCTTCTGTGTTTGCGAACAGCCCCTATCTGAGCCACAGCCTGATTTCCGATCCCGGCTTCGCCCGGCTGGCGCTGGAGGCGGGGCCCGACGCGGCCTACCGGGCGGCGTATGAAGAGGCCGCAGACCGCACGGGCTTCGCGGAGGAATCGCTCGCGGCCGTCATGCTTCGCCTGCGCCGGGCCAAGCGGCGCGCGGCGCTCGCCATCGCGCTCGGCGACATCACCGGCGCCTGGCCGCTGGAGACGGTGACCGGCGCCCTTTCCGGCTTCGCGGAAGCGGCGCTGGGCGCGGCGTTCCGGCACCTGCTGCGCGGCCTTCACGATTCCGGCGAACTGGCGCTGCCGGCGCCGGACGATCCGGAGCGCGGCTCCGGCCTGTTCGCGCTCGGCATGGGCAAGCTCGGCGCCCGGGAGCTCAACTATTCGAGCGATATCGACCTGATCCTGTTCTACGACCAGGACCGGGCGCCTTATACAGGCCGGCGCGGCATCCAGCCCGCCTTCACCCGTCTGGCGCAGGGCCTGATGCGCATCATGAGCCAGCAGACCGCCCAGGGCTATGTGTTCCGCACCGATTTGCGCCTCCGCCCCGACCCGGGCTCCACCCCGCCCGCCGTCTCGGTGCGCTCGGCGGCGTTCTACTACCGCACGGCCGGGCGCAACTGGGAGCGCGCGGCGATGATCAAGGCGCGGCCCGTCGCCGGCGACGCCGAGGCGGGGGACGCCTTCCTGGAAACCCTGCAGCCCTTTGTCTGGCGCCGCCATCTCGATTTCGCCGCCGCGCAGGATATCCGCGCGATCAAGGAGCAGATCGACGCCTCGCGCGGCGCCGACGGGGCGGCGCTGGCCGGGCACAATGTCAAGCTCGGCCGGGGCGGCATCCGCGAGATCGAGTTCTTCGTTCAGGCGCAGCAGCTCCTCTGGGGCGGGCGCGACCCCGGCCTTCGCGTGAGCGGCACGCTGGAGGCGCTGGAGGCGCTGGTGTCGGCCGGCCATGTCGATCCCGGCGCGGCGGCCGAATTGCGCGCGGCCTACGGCTTCCAGCGCGGCGTCGAACACCGGCTGCAGATGGTGGACGACCGGCAGACGCACAGCCTGCCCGAAAGCGAAGAGGGTATCGCCGGCATCGCCGCCTTCCTGGCCTTCCCCTCCGCTGCTGCGTTTGCAGACCGGCTGAACGGGCATATCGCAGCGGTGGAGCGCCATTACGGGGCGCTGTTCGAGGACCCGCTGGACGCGCCCGACGCCGAAGGCGTGGACTTCTCGGCCGAGGGCGCGGCGGAAGCGGCGCTGGCCGGCATGGGCTATGGCGACGGCGAACAGGCGGCGGCGATGGCGCGGCGCTGGCTCGCCGGCGGCGCGCCCGTTCTGCGGAGCGACGAGGCGCGCGCGCTGCTCGCAAGGCTGCTGCCCAATATACTGGCGGCGCTGTCAGGCGCGCCCGACCCCGATGCGGCGCTCTCGCGCTTTGACCGGTTCCTTGCCGGGCTGCCGCCGGACCGGCGGCTGCTGTCCCTGCTGGCGGCGCGGCCCGAATTACTCGGCATCGTGACGGATATCGCGGGCTCCGCGCCCCTGCTCGCCGCCTGGCTGACGCGCCGCCCGCTATTGCTGGAAAGCGCGCTCAGCCGCGACTTCACCGATCTCGACCTGCCGGACGAGGAGGGCCTGGAGCCGGAAATGGCGGAGGCCGCCCGCCGGGGGCTGGTGCGGCTGTTCTATGCGCGCGAGTTCGGCCGGGCGGAGATGCAGGCTGAGCTGGCGGCGGCGGCGAAACGCGCCGGCGACCTGCCGGACCTGCTCGACGCCGTGCGGCGCTGGGCGAAGGACCGCCTGTTCCAGATCGGCGTGCATTTGCTGCGCGGGCGGCTGTCGCCGGAGGAGGCCGGGCCGCCGCTCGCCGATATCGCGGAGGCGTGCCTCGGCGCGCTGACGCCGGCCGTGCAGGAGGCGTTCGCGGCCGCGCATGGGCGCGTGCCGGGCGGCAGTATGGCGGTGCTGGCGTTCGGCGCACTCGGCGCCCGCGAAATGACGGTGAACTCCGAGCTCGACCTCATGCTGCTTTACGACCATGAGGATGCGGCGTCGGACGGCCCCCGGCCGCTGGAGCCCGACGCCTATTATGCGCGGTTTTGCCGCCGCCTGACGGCGGCGCTGACAGCGGAGACGGCCGAAGGCGGCCTCTACCATATCGACATGCGGCCGAGGCAGACGGGAAGCCGCGGTCCGCTTGCCTGTTCGCTGCAGGCCTTTCTGGATTATCCCCACGACCGCGCCGGGGCTCTGGAGCTCGCCGCGCTCCGCCGCGCGCGGGTGGTGTGGTCCGAGGGCGGGCTGGGAGAGCGCTTCCGGGAGGCGCAGCGCGCCATTCTCGCCGCGCCCCGCGCGGCGGACCGACTCGCCGCCGGGCTTGCGACCATGCGCGGCCGACAGGCCGGCGCCGGCCTCCGGGACATCGAGCACAGGGCGGGCGGGCTTCGCGATGTGGAGGCGGCGGCGGATTTCCTGCGGCTGCTTCACGCCGCCGAGCGGCCCGGCCTGCTGGAAGGCGATGCTGCGGAGGTGTTCGAGGCGGCGCAGGCGCTGGGCTCCATCGGCGCGGAGGCGGCGGAAGACCTGGCGGAAGCGGCGCGGCTCTGGCGCAACCTGTGGGGACTCGCTCAATTGGCTGCAGAGGGGGCGCTCGCGGAGGATTCCGTCGGGCCGGCTCTGGTCGGCGCGGTCGGGCGGTCGGGCGGCCGGCTGGTCTTCGACGCCCTGGTCCGGTCGGTCGAGGACATCTCCGCCCGGGCGGCCGGCCATGTCGATGCTCTTTTTTCGGGAGGCCGGTGATGCCGTCCGCAATCGAGAGCGTGTAAGATTGCGGGGAATCGCAGCTATAATCGAATCGACCGGCGGCCGGGCTGGACCGGGAACCGTCGAACAAGCACGGGAGGAACCGGCATGGAAGTCAGGATGGAACGACGCGGCGGCGCTTTGCTTGCGGCGCCGGAAGGCCGCATAGACAGCGCCACGGCCCGCGATTTCGAAAGCAAGATGAAGGCTGCGATCCAGGACGACGACAGCGCCGTCGTCGTGAATCTTTCCCAACTCTCCTACATCAGCAGCGCCGGGCTTCGCGCGGTCCTGGTGATCGCCAAGGGCCTTTGGCGGCGCGATGCGAGCTTCGCGTTGTGCGAACTGCCCGACACCGTGCGTGAAATTGTCCAGCTTTCCGGTTTCGACAAGATCATCCAGATCCACGGTTCCGAAGCCGAAGCGATCGAGGCGGTCGGGACCTGACAGGCGGCTGGCGAATCCCGGCCGCCCGCGATGTTCGGGGCTCGCGGACCCGGCGTTCGGAAAGCCGTGCCAAACTCGTATTGAAGAGCGTCAAGAGCGCCCTCCGCGCGCATCGGACGGCGGCGGCTCATGACAAACATGACATTTCATGACGCTCCAAGCCCCGGGTTCGCCGGTTCCGGATCCTCAACGGCGGGTTAAGGGAACCGTGGCGCGATGCGCCGGCGGTCCGAGCGAGGAGGGCGGAGGCATGTCGGACGCCACGCATCCCGGCTGGGCGGTTTATGATCTCGATGGGCTGCTCGCGAACCTCGCCCTGATTCGCCGCCGGAGCGGCCGCGCCTGCATCGCCGCGCTCAAGGGAAATGCCTACGGGCATGGCGCGGTTCCCGTGGCGCGCTCGCTCGACGGCGCGGGGCTGGCGGCCTTCATGACCGGCTCTTTCGACGAAGCCTGCCGGCTGCGCGCGGAGGGGCTTCGCACGCCCATCGTCATGTTTGCGGGCGCGCTGCCGGCGGGAATGGCCGATCTCGTCGCCGCCGGGCTCGTGCCGACGGTTCTGGACCGGGCCGGCGCGGAAGCCGCGGCGCGCGCGGCGGCGGCGGGGGGCAGGGTTCCGGTCTATGTCAAGGTCGATGCCGGGCTCGGACGGCTCGGCGTGCCGCTCGAGGCGGCCGAGGACTTTCTCCTGGAACTGGCGGCCATGCCGGGTCTTGAGGTGCAGGGGCTCTATACGCATCTGCCCTTCGGCGACGCGCGCGGGCGCGACTGGGCCGAGGGACGGTTCGCGGCCTTCGATGCGCTTCTGGCGCGCCTCGAAGAGCGCAGGCTGGCGCCGCCGGTCACCCAGGCGGGCGCCAGCGCCTCCGTGGCCGCCGGGCTGTCGGACCGGGGCAATGCCGTCTGCGTCGGCCATCTGCTTTACGGCCTTTCGCCCTTCGCCGACGCCGCGGTCGCGGATGTGTCGGAATACCGGCCGGTCCTCGCCGAGGTCGGGAGCCGGCTGGTGCAGGTCTCCGACCATCCCCAGGGCAGCGATATCGCCATCGCCGGCAGCTATGGAATACGTCGCGGCCGCCGCACCGGCGTCGCGCCCATCGGCGCCGCCCAGGGTCTGGCCCGCCCTGCGCCGGGCAGCCGGCCCGAGGCGCTGATACGCGGCCGGCGGGCCCCGATTCTCGCCGTGTCGCTGGAGCATCTGACCCTGGACCTTTCGGATGTCGCGGACGCGGAGGCGGGCGATGCCGTGCTGCTGCTCGGCGGGGACGGCGAGGCGGCGATCGGTCTGGATGAGTTCGCCGCCTGGTCGGGACGGCGGGAGCTCGACACGGTATTGGCGCTCTCCGGCCGGCTGGCCGCGCATTATCGCGGCGCGGCGGGCGGCGCTATTCGTATTTGAGCGGCTCGGCGAGGTCCGCCGGGGCGAGCGAGGCGGCATAGGCCAGAATCGCGTCGATGTCGGCGAGCGTGATCTCCAGCGGCGCGATGGGCGGCGGGCGCGCCTCGTCGAAGGGCGGCGTGACGCCGGGGACCTGCGTGAAGGCCGGATGCGGGTTGAGCGTGAAGAACGCCCGGAAGCGCCGCTCCCAGTCGCCGAGCGTGCGCAACATGGCGAAGGACGGCGTGGAGCCGATGCCCCCCATGCGGTTCTTCTCCCCGACCACGTGGCAGCGCCCGCAATTGACCAGCGCCAGGCGCTCGCCCGCCAGCGCGTCGCCCGTCACCGCCGGACCCTTCGCCTCCACCCTGGCGCCCGCCGCCGGCTGGTAGAGCGGTTTCCCTTCCGGCGCGAAGGACGCCACCGTGCGCTGGCCGATGTCGGAAGCGAGCCAGTCGAGGAAGCGCGCCGCCAGCGCCTGTTTCGCGCCTGCGCCAGGGCCGGCCAGATAGACTGTCTCCCCGCCGCGGAAGACCGGACGGCCATCGTCCACCGCCGGCCCGACCAGGACATCCGCCCCGACGCCGGGTTCGAGCGGGACCGGCCTCGTGCGGATGCCGGTCTTCAGCGAGAAGCGCGGCAGCATGTGCTTCAGCAACCCGCTCCCGATCAGCTCCGGGCTCGCCGCTATCGTTATGCGGCGCTCCCCAGCCTCCGCGCCGACGACCGCCAGCATGAGCATTGCGGCCAGTCCGAGTCTCCACCGGATCGAAATCGCCATCCCTCCCGCGCCGAGGAAGGATGCAGCCTAGCAGCCTCGCGGACTTTGCGGGGAGTCTTCGCTAAACTCCGCTAAACTCGCATGAAACCGGATGGCGGAGCAGGAGGAGGGTCCGATGAGCGGCGATTTCAACATGTCGATGCGCAAATTCCTGAAGCAGGTCGGCGTGACCTCGCAGCAGGCGATCGAGGAGGCGATGCGCAGCGCCGGGGCGGAGCGGACGGCGGGGAAGAGCTTCACCGCCCGCGTGGTCTTGACCGTGGACGAACTCGATCTTTCTCACAGCGTCGAGGGGCGCATCGACGGGAAGGCGGAATGAGCACAACCCGCGAGGAGGTGCTGGCGGCGCTCAAGGGCGTCACCGACCCGATCAGCGGGCAGGACCTCGTCTCCGCCGGCCCGGTGCGGGCGCTGACGGTGGACGGCGGCACGGTGCGCTTCGTGCTGGAGATCGACCCGGCGCGCGCCGAGATCATGGAAGGCGTGCGCGCTGAGGCGGAAGCGGCGGTGCGCGCGGTGCCGGGCGTCGAACAGGTGTCCGCCGTGATGACCGCCCACCGCGAGGCCGCGCCGGGGCCGGAGCTCAATATCGGCCGCCGCTCGGAGCCCGCCGGCCCGCGCCGGATACCGGGCGTGGACCGCATCGTCGCCATCGCGTCGGGCAAGGGCGGCGTCGGCAAGTCCACCGTCACCGCCAATCTCGCCGCCGCGCTGGCGGCCGAAGGGCGCCGCGTCGGCCTGCTCGATGCCGATGTCTACGGGCCGTCGCAGCCGCGCATGCTCGGCGTGTCCGGGCGCCCGGCCTCGCCCGATGGCAAGACCATCCTGCCGCTGCGCAATCACGGCGTCACCATGATGTCCATCGGGCTGATGACGCGCGAGGACGAGGCGGTGGTCTGGCGCGGGCCGATGCTCATGGGCGCGCTGCAGCAGATGATGAACCAGGTGCAGTGGGGCGCGCTCGACGTGCTGCTGGCGGACCTGCCGCCCGGCACCGGCGACGTGCCGATGACGCTGTCGCAGACCGCCGAGGTCACGGGCGCCATCGTCGTCTCCACCCCGCAGGACGTGGCCTTGCTGGACGCGCGCAAGGGCGTGGACATGTTCCGCAAGATGTCCGTGCCGATCCTCGGCATGATCGAGAATATGAGCACGCATATCTGCTCCAATTGCGGGCATGAGGAGCATCTGTTCGGCCATGGCGGCGTGCGCGCCGAGGCGGAGAAGCTCGGCATCCCGCTGCTCGCCGAGATCCCGCTGGCGCTCGGCATCCGGCTCGCCTCGGACGGCGGCGCGCCCATCGTGGTGTCGAAGCCCGCCTCGCCCGAGGCGGCGGCCTTTCGCCAGGTCGCGCAGCACCTGATCGAGACCGGGGCGGGATGAGCGAGCCGGTCTTCCCGCCCCTGCTCACGGGTCAGGCCGTCGGGGGCCGCACGGACCCCTTCGCCAAGGCCTGCGCGCTGGCCGCGCTCGGCTGCGACGGCGGCACCGTCATCTACAATATCGGCGCGGACCGGCTGGCGGCGGCCATCGTGTTCGCGCCGGAAGTGCCGCTGGAGGACGCGATGGCGATGCTGCCGGCCTGCGGGGTCGGGTTCCAGAACGCGCTCGGCGCGCTCGCGCCGCCGGAAGTCGCCGTGCATCTCAGATGGGAGGGCGGCATATTGGTGAACGGCGCCTCCTGCGGCAGGCTTCGCGCCGCCGCGTCCGATTGCGCGCCGGAAGACGTGCCCGACTGGCTGGTCGTCGGCCTCGAAGTGCCGCTCATCGCCGGGGACGGGGATGCGCCCGGGGCGGCGCCGGACCGGACATCGCTCTATGAGGAGGGCTGCGTGGAGGTTGCGCCCGACGCGCTGCTGGAGAGCTGGTCGCGCCACACGCTGGTCTGGATCAACCGCTGGTCGGACGACGGCACGGGGCCGCTGCACGGCGAATGGCGCGGCCTTGCCCACGGCATCGGCGAGGAGGTCGCCATAGACGGACGGACGGGTATCTTCGTCGGCGTCGACGAGCGCTTCGGCATGCTGCTGCGCGAGGGCGGGACGACGAGCCTGCTGCCGCTCTCCGGCCTCTTGGAACGAGGGGGACCGAAGTGAATCTCGCGCGCGCCATCCATTTCGACGAAAGCGACCTGCGCATCTTCCACAGCCCGGCGCGCACCGGCGAATGGTGCGTTCCGGGCGGCTTCGAGTTCTCCAACTGGTCCGAGGCGGACCTGGTCGGCAAGGCGCGGCAGGCCTTCGCCAATGGCTGGCTCGGCGTCGAGACCTTCGGGCGCGTCACCTTCGTCGCCGTCACCGCGGTCCAGGAGGAGGAATTCGAGGCGCTGGCCCGGCGGCTGGCCGAGCATTTTGTCCGGATTTACGGCGCGCCCTCGATCGAGGCGGCGCTGCCCGTCGCTAGGGAGGAACTGGCGCACATGGCCGAGCTCTGCGAGGACCACGACCCCAACACGCTGCTGACGGTCGCCCGCGAACTCACCGAAGCCGGCGTCCGCGAAAGCTTCCGCTCCATAAAGCCCCAGGACGCCGGCCTCGAACAATTCGCCATCCACGGCGATCTTGAAGGATGACAGGGAGAGAACAGATGTTGTTGCAGAGTCTGGTCGATACTGTCGAGCGGTTGAAAGAGCGGTTGAAACTCCACGGAGCAGCCCTTCGGGTAAACGAGACCCGCACGCGTATGGCGCTTATCGACCCGATGCTGGCGGCGCTAGGCTGGGACCCGGCCGATCCGTCCCTAGTCGTTCCCGAGTTCGAGATCGGTGGCAAGCTGGCCGACTACGCATTGCTCTCCCCGAACAGGAAACCGGTTGCCGTCCTGGAAGCGAAAAGACTCGGAGAATCTCTGACAACGCACCGTATGCAGATGGTAAATTACGGTAATATGGCGGGCATACCTTACGCCGGGCTGACGGACGGCAACCATTGGGAGTTATATTCCGTATTCGAGCAGAGGCCGATAGAGGATCGACGCATTTTGGATATCTCACTCGATAGCACCCCTGTCGATAAGATTACTCTTGGAATGCTCGTTCTATGGTGTCCGCATATATCGTCCGGGGAGGTACAGTTAGTGAAGGACCCGATTCTTGCTGAATCGGACTATTATTTTCCAGCAGCATTGCCCGATGCAATTGACCCGCAATCCGCTCAAATAGTAGGATACAAAATAGATTCTGAGGATATATCGGGGTGGAAGTGCATTGTCGAATTGAACAAAGTCTCCGGGAGCGCTCCTCCAGCGGCCATAAGAATGCCCGATGGTTCAGAATTTGCCACGAGAAGGTGGAAAGATATACTGTTACAGACCATTACATGGTTACATAGTAAGGGGATGATCGGTCAAACAAATTCCCGAATGCAGGTCACAAGGAAGCGTTATTTGGTCAACGACATCGCCCAACATCCGTTAGGGAACGATTTTAGGGAGGCGCGTCAAGTCGCAGGCGCGTCACTGTATGTCGAAACGCATTGGAGTGCTAACGATTTGGTACGATACACCAAAAAGCTAATACAGAACTTCGGTCAAAATCCGGAGAATGTGTATCTGAAATCGGATAGCGTTCGGAGAACGGATTGGCAGTCAACGCCCTCATAGGGCACTCACACCGGCTCTCGCTCCGTTGGCTGCTATCAGCGCGACCCATCTCCCAACCACCGCGCCAGCGCCTTCGCAGGGTCGGCGATTTCCTCGATTGAGGTGTACCAGTAGTCCTCCCAGCCGGTGGCGGGGAGGCCGGCGAAGACCATGAGGTTGAGGGGGTATTGCTCGCTGTCCGTGCAGCGGCGGAAATCGTCGCGGAAGAGGAAGACCGGCTTCTCCCAGGCGAAGGCCAGGCCGAGCTCCACCATCACGCCCTCGTCCGGCGGGCAGCCGTTCACGACCGCGAACAGCCCGTCCGCCTCGCGCACATCGCGCATGTCCGCCTGCGCGATGCGCCAGGCCCAGCCGGCCTCGGCGCGGTCGATCTGGTTGTTGCGGGCGAACGGCTCCCACACCTCCGCCCCGGCCGCTTCCAGCGCCGCCGACAGCACCTTGAGCGGCCCCTCCTTCTGCTGCGCCGAGAAGCCGTAGGGGTTCGCCAGGTAAAGCGTCTTGCGCGCGTTCATCGCCGCCTCCTGTCCAACGTTCGCCCGGCGGGGGCCTCAGCCGTCGTTCAGATGGCAGGCCGAATGCCGTCCGGGCGCGATCTCCTTAAGCGCCGGCGCCTCCTCGCGGCAACGCTTCGTCGCGTGCGGGCAGCGCGGATGGAAATGGCAGCCCGTCGGCGGGTCGAGCGGCGAAGGAATCTCGCCCTTGACCGGCTCGTAGATGCGCCGGCGCGCGTCGAGCGTCGGCGCGCCCGCCAGCAGCGCCTGCGTATAGGGGTGGTTCGGCCCGTCGAACAGCGGTCCTGTCGGAGCCGACTCGACCACGCGGCCGAGATACATGATGACCACCCGGTCCGAGATATGCTCCACCACGCTGAGATCGTGGCTGATGAACAGGTAGGTGAGGTCGAGGTCCCGGCGCAGGTCCATGAACAGGTTGAGCACCTGCGCCTGGATCGAGACGTCAAGCGCCGCCACGGCCTCGTCGCAGACCAGAAATTCCGGGTTGACCGCGAGCGCGCGGGCGATGCCGATGCGCTGGCGCTGGCCGCCGGAGAACTGGTGCGGATAGCGCCGCTTGAAGGCCGGGTCGAGCCCGACGCGGCGCATGGTGGCGTCGATATAATCGGCCCGTTCGCCCTTCGCGACGATGCCGTGGAGCAGCGGCGCCTCGCCGACGATGTCCTCAACCCGCATGCGCGGATTGAGCGAGGCGAACGGGTCCTGGAAGATCATCTGCACCTGGAGCGCGGCCTCGCGCGCCTCCCGGCCCTGAAGCGTCTTCAGGTCCCGGCCCCGGTAGAACACCGCGCCCTCGGTCGGCTCCATGATGCCGGCGACGATCCGCCCGAAGGTGGACTTGCCGCAACCGGACTCGCCGACGAGCCCGACGACCTCGCCGCGCTCGACCGAGATCGTCACGCCGTCGAGCGCATGCACGGTTTCTTCATGGACATCGGCGCCGAGCCGGCCGGCGAGCCGGGCCGCGAGGTCCGGCGTCTTCACGAACCGCTTGCTGACCTCCCGCGCCTCGATCACGGCGCGGCCTCCAATTGCGGATGGTGGCAACGAAGCTCCCGGCCGGCCAGCGGGTGCGAGGTCTCCGGCTCCACGGCGCAGGCGCCGTCCGCCGCCGGGCAGCGCTCCCGGAAGGCGCAGCCGGGCGCGAGGTTCAGCAGCGAGGGCGTCATGCCGGGAATCTGGAACAGCCGGCCGCCGCGCGTGTTGCGGCTAGGCACGGAGCCGATCAGGCCGCGCGTATAGGGATGCGCCGGCCGGTCGATGATGTCGCCGGTCTCTCCCTGCTCGACAATGCGCCCGGCATACATGACGCAGATGCGGTCCGCGATTCCCGCGACGACGGCGAGGTCGTGGGTAATCCAGATCATCGCCGCGCCGGACTCCCGGCAGAGCTTCTGCGCTTCGTAGAGAATCTGCCCCTGGATGGTGACATCGAGCGCCGTGGTCGGCTCGTCGGCGATGATGAGGTCCGGCTTGTTCAGCAGCGCGATGGCGATGGCGACACGCTGGCGCATGCCGCCGGAGAACTGGTGCGGATAGGCCCGGAGGCGCTCGTCCGGCGAGGGGATACCCACCTGGCCCAGCGCATCGCGGGCCTTGCCGCGGGCCTCGTCCTTCGAGACCGGATTGTGCGCCTGCACCGCCTCGACCATCTGCGTTTCGATGCGCAGCACCGGGTTCAGCGTCATCATCGGGTCCTGGAAGATCATCGCGATGCGGTTGCCGCGAAGATTGCGCATCCGCTCATCGTCCAGCCCGACAAGATCCTCGCCATTGTGGAGGATGCGGCCCTCCACGACCCGGCCCGGCGGGTCCACCAGGCGCATGATCGAGAAGCCGGTGACCGACTTGCCGGAGCCGGATTCGCCGACCAGCCCCATGATCTCGCCGCGGCCGACCTCGAAGCTCACCCCGTCCACGGCCTTGACGATGCCCGCCTTGGTGAAGAAATGCGTCTTCAGGCCCTCGACGGCCAGGGTGGCGTTCGCCGCTGCCATGAGGCTATTTCTGCAATCGCGGGTTGAGGATGTCGCGCAGCTGGTCGCCCACCAGGTTGATCGAGACGATGGTGACGAGCAGCGCCACGCCCGGATAGACGCTGATCCAGTATTTCATGCTGAGCATGTATTCGAAGCCGTTGGCGATCAGCAGGCCGAGGGAGGGCTCGGTGATCGGCAGGCCGATACCGAGGAAGCTCAGCGTCGCCTCCAGC
Organism: Alphaproteobacteria bacterium; assembly: GCA_022822125.1. The sequence goes on along the minus strand of JAJECF010000047.1, from coordinate 36,189 downwards.
GCGATGGCGTGCGCGGTCTGGACCGTCACCACCACGATCAGCGGCGGCAGGCAGTTGGGCAGCAGGTGGCGGAACAGGATGCGCCGGTGGCCGAGCGCGAGGCAGGAGGCGGCGTCGATATATTCCTTGGAGCGCTCGACCAGCGCGCTCGCGCGGACCGTGCGCGCGTAATAGGCCCACTGCACGGTCACGAGCGCGATCAGGATCTTGTCCACGCCCTTGCCCAATACCGCCAGCAGCACCAGCGCCACCAGGATCGAGGGGAAGCTCAGCTGGATATCGACGATGCGCATGATGAGCGTATCGACGCGCCCGCCGAAATAGGCGGCGGCGAGGCCGACGGCGCAGCCGATGGCCATGGCGATGACGCCGCTCATCACGCCGACGCCGAGGCTGATCCTGAGCCCGTAGCAGATCGCGCTGACGAGGTCGCGCCCGGCGCCGTCCGTGCCCAGCCAGAAGACGCGCCCATCGAAGGTCTCGGCGCCGGGCGGCATGTGCGAATCGAGCACGCTCACCTGCGCCAGGTCGTAAGGGTCGGTCGGCGCGATCCAGGGCGCGAAGAGCGCGATGAAAGCGATGACCGCGAAGACCGCGAGCGCCACCGTCGCAATGCGGCTCTCGAAGAAGTCCGAGGCGAAGCGGCGGAACGGGGTTTCTACGGCGACGGCCTGCGCCCGCCTGTCGGTCCCGGCGGTCATGCGCGAGCGTCCTGGAGACGGACCCGGGGGTCGAGGACCGAATAGACGATATCCACCAGGAGGTTGATGATGACGAACATCAGCACCACGATCATGAGATAGGCGACGACCACCGGCCGGTCGAGTTCGTGCAGAGAATCGATGATGAGCTTGCCCATGCCGGGCCAGGCGAACACCGTCTCGGTCACCACCGAAAAGGCCACGAGCCCGCCGAATTCGAGGCCGAGCACGGTCACCACCGGAATCATGATGTTCTTGAGCAGGTGGACCAGCACCACCCGGCCTTCGCTCAGCCCCTTGGCGCGCGCGAATTTGATGTAGTCCTGGTGGACGACCTCCCGCGTGCCGGCGCGCGCGAGCCGGATGACGAGCGAGAGCTTGAAGAGCGAGAGGTTGATCGCCGGCAGCAGCAGGTGCTGCAGCCCGTCCCAGGTGAGGAAGCTGACCTGCATGCCGAGGAAGGGCACGGTGTCGCCCCGTCCGGTCGAAGGCAGCCAGCCCAGCATCACGGCGAACAGCATGATCATCATGATGCCGACCCAGAAGCTCGGCAGGCTGAAGCCGAGGATCGAGCCCGCCATGATCGCCTTGGAGGACTTGGCTTCGGGCCGGAGCCCCGCAATGACGCCGAGCGGAATGCCGAGCACCACGGCGATCAGCAGCGCCGCGATCGCAAGCTCGAAAGTGGCCGGCATGCGCTGCACGATGAGCTGCAGCGCCGGCTCGCCGAAGATGAAGGACTTGCCGAGATCGCCCTGGAGCGCGTTGACGACGAAATAGCCGTATTGCTCATGCACCGGCCGGTCGAGGCCGAGGTCGCGCATCACCCGCTCGATCTCGGCCTGGTCGGCCTCCGGGTTGATGAGCATATCGACCGGGTCGCCGACGATGTTGACGCCGACGAAGACCAGCAGCGACATCACCGCGACGACGACCGAACTCTGCATCAGCCGCCGGATAATGAAGACGGTCATGGAGCCTCGGCGCTTCCGCAGGGCGCGCGGGCGGCGGCAGCGCCGCCCGCGCGGTTCCCGCTACTTGTCGGAGGTCACGCCCATGGCGATGGTGCGCTCGTCCGCCCGCGCCGTATAGGACAGGCCCTTCTTCCCGGCCCAGGTGTTGACCTGGTAATGCGTCGGGATGATGCCCTGGTTGCGCCCGATGGCGAGCTCCGTAGCCCCCTGCAGCAGCTTGAGGCGCGCATCGTCGTCCACTGTCGCCAGCGCGTCCTCGACCAGCTTGTCCACCTCGGGATCGGAATGCCGGCCCCGATTGGCGGCGCCCATGCCCCGGTCCTTGTCATAGGTATGGAGGAGAGCCCTGAGCGGCGAGGAGGACTCGCCCGTGCCCGAGCCCCAGCCGACCAGGATGAAGCTGAACTCCGGCGAGTTGTCCGGCCCGCCGCGGCTCGCGCGACGGAAATAGACCGCCTTGGGCATGGTCTCGACCGCCGTCCTGATGCCGATGCGGGTCAGCATCTGGGCCACCGCCTCGCAGATCTTGGCGTCGTTGATATAGCGGTCATTGGGCCCGTGGATGGTGAGCTCGAACCCGTCCGGATAGCCGGCCTCGGCCAGCAGCGCCTTGGCGCCTTCGGGGTCGTAGGGCTCGGGCTTCAGATTGGGCGTGACGCCGAAGAAGCCCTCGGGCAGCAATTGGCCCGCCTTGATGGCCACGCCTTCCATCACCCGGTCCACGATCGCGTCGCGGTCGATGGCCTTGGAGATCGCCTTGCGCACGCGCACGTCCAGAAGCGGGTTCTTGATCTCGCCGCCTCCGTTCGCTTTCACGAAGGGGGAGCTCTCCCGGTACTGGTCCATATGCAGGTAGATCACCCGGCTGGAGACGCCCTGGCTCACCTGCACGTTCTCATCGCCCTTGAGGCGCGGAATGTCGATCGGCGGCACATTGTCGATGAAGTCCACATCGCCTGCGAGCAGCGCGGCGACGCGCGCCGGGCCGGACTTGATCGGCTTGAAGACGATCTTCTCCCATTCCGGCTTGGCGTCGAAATAGTCGTCATTGCGCTCGATCACGAGCCGGTCGCCGGGCACCCATTCGACGAAGCGGTAGGGGCCGGTCCCGATGGCCGCCTTGCCCGAGTTGAAGTCGGCCGTGGCGACATCGGCGCCCACATCGGCGGAAATGATCGGCACTTGCGCCATGTCGACGGGCATCAGCGGATAGGGCCGCTCGGTCCCGATACGGATCGTGTAGTCGTCCACCTTCTCGAAGGTCTTGCCCTTGAGGTAGGTCGCAAAGCTCGACGGTGACTTCGGCACGTTGGGCGCGCGTTCGAAGGTGAACAGTACGTCGTCGGCATTGAAGTCGGACCCGTCGTGGAATTTCACGCCCTCGCGCAGCTTGAACTCCCAGGTCGTGTTATCGACCGGCTGCCACGACACGGCGAGGCCCGGCAGCAGCCGGAGCTTGTCGTCCTGCTCCACGAGGCGGCTGAAATAGTGCGCCGCCATGGAGTTGTTCGGGCCGAGATTGTGGTAGTGCGGGTCGATGGACGACGGCTCCGCCTTGAGGCCGACGGTCAGCGTGCCGCCCTGCCCCCAGGCCGGCGCGGCGGCAAAGGCGGCGAGCGCGCAGCCGATCAGAAGTTTCCGGAACTGCATGGGTGCTTCCTTCTCCTGCAATGGACTTGCCGTGCGGCCCGGGCCGCGCTTTCGGCAGAACTGCACGATAGGGCGTCGGACGGCTTGCCGCAATCGCGGCCGGCGGCCCGTCACCAGTCGGGCGGGGTCCACTCGGCGTCCTCGTCCAGCGGATAGACCGGACGCGGCAGGCGCTGCCAGCGGAAGCGGTCCAGCACCGGCGAGGTGAGGCCGGCGGTATCGACCTCGAAGACCTGCGAGGGCGGGAACCAGGGCATGAAGCCGGCGCGGAAATGGCCGCGCGACTTCACGCAAACGACCCGCGCCGCGGCGATGTCGAGGCCGAAGCTCTCGAAGAACATCGGGTCCGCGGTCTGCTGGCGGGCGCCGATGACGATGACGGTGATGCCGTCCGGCCCGCCGATCTGCAGCGCCGCGGACGGCCCGAGCTCCACCAGCCGGCCGCGCTGGATGCCGAGCCGGCCGACGAAGCGCCCGTCCGTCAGCTTCAACACCTGTGCCGACGCCCGGAAGCCCTTGGAGAACTCCGTGTCGCCTTCCCGGTTGAACACGGCCTCGAATTCCGCGCCCTCGCCGCGCTCATGCGCCTCCAGCGCCAGCGCGGGGTCGAAGAAGGAGCCGTAATAGACCCGCTTCGCGCCCGCCTCGACGAGCGCCCGCAAGAGCCAGGTGGTGCGCCCCTCGCCGCCGCCGCCCGGATTGTCGCCGGAGTCCGAGAAGATGATGGCCGGGCGGGCGGGGTCGGCGGCCGTCTCGAGCGCAAGCGCCGCCGCCGCCTCGACGGACATGAGATCGCGCCGGAAGCGTTCGCGCATGGACCATCCATAGTCCGCAATCTCGCGCGCAAGCGCGCGCGCAAGCGCCTCGTCCTCCCGCGCCGTCACCACGATGGCGATGCCGTTCTTCGGCGTGTCCGAAAAGACGAAGCCGCCGAGAATCGTGACATTGACGATCTCGCCGCCCGACTCGCGCATCCGGCGCTGGCCGTATTGGATCATGTCCGCATAAGGCCCCTCGGCGGTCAGCAGGGTCACGCTCGGCGGCGTCAGCGGCAGGCGGATGAAGGCGGATTTCGGCCGCATTCCGGCCAGCATCTGCCGCATGGCGAAGGCCGCTTCCTCGCCGCGCTGGCGCATATCGACATGCGGATTGGTGGTGTAGCCGATCAGCATGTCGGCGGCCTCGACCAGGAGCTCGGAGAGATTGGCGTGCAGGTCATGCGTCACGATGACGGGCGCATCCCGGCCGGCGAGCGCGCGCAGCCGGGCCACGATCTCGCCGTCGGGGTCGAGCGTTTCCGTGGAGGTCATGGCGCCGTGGTTGGCGATGAAGACGCCGTCCACGGGGCCCGTATCCGCTAGCATCGCCTCGATCCGCTCCAGGCAGCCGGCGATGAAGGGCCATTCCGCCGGCCCCCAGGGCGGGTTGTTGGCGAACAGCAGCGGCACGGGCTCCCAGGGGCCGGTCGCGTCCATCGCCTGCACGAAGGCCGCCATCTCGCGCGGCATGGCCGAGACCGGCGCGCGCGCGTCCGCCAGCAGCGCCTCGCCCTCGCGGTAATAGTGGCGGCGGAAATCCGCTTCCGTCGCCGGCGGGGCGAAGGCATTGCTTTCCAGCATGATGCCGAGCAGCGCGATGCGTGGCGGGTTCATCGGGTCAGGGCCTCCGGTCCGGGGTTTCGTCCACTTACCACAATCTGTCCGTCATGCGCCCGCCCGCCGCCGGCGAGACGCCGCAGATCCTGCCCGACGGCCAGCATGGCGGGCACGACGAACAGCACGAGGAAGGTCGCCGTGGCCAGTCCCGCCACGATGGTGAGCGCCACGGGAATCAGGAATTGCGCCTGCAGGCTTGTCTCGAAGCAGAGCGGCAGCAGGCCGCTGATGGTGGTGAGCGAGGTCAGGATCACCGCGCGCAAGCGGTCGCAGGAACCGTCCTCTATGGCCTGCAGCGCCGGCTTTCCCTCCCGCTCATGATCTCCGATCGCCACGATGAGCACGATCGAATCGTTGATGACGATGCCCGAGAGCCCGATCACGCCGATCATCGACAGGATGGTGAGGTCGAAGCCGGTGAGGAAATGCCCGAAGGAGACGCCGATGAAGCCGAGCGGCAGCACCGCCAGCACCGCCAGCGGCCGGCTGTAGCTGCCGAAGACCCAGGCCAGCACAAGGAACATGCCGGCGAGCCCGATGGCGGCCCCGACGCCCATATCGGCGAAGGTTTCCGCCTGCTCTTCCGCCTTGCCGGCGAGGCGCCATTCGAGCCCGGCGGCGATCTCCGCCAGGCCATCCCGCCTGAGCGCCGCGAACACTACATTGTTGGTGGTGACGCTCTCGTCCACCTCCGCCGTCACCGCGACCTCGCGCCGGCCCCCCTCGCGGCGGATGACATCATAGCCGCTGGAGGGCGTCACGGTCGCCACGGCGCCGAGCGGCACTTCGGTCCCGTTCGGCCCGAACAGATAGAGCGCGCCGAGGCCGCCCGGGTTCTCCTTTTGCCGGACCCGGACCTCCACCTCTTCCTCGCCCCTGGCGAAGCGCAGCGCAATGTCGCCCTGGAGCGCGCTGCGAATCTGGTTTCCCGCCCGTCCGATGTCGAAGCCCATCGCGCGGCCCGCCGGCGTGACCCGCAATTGCATTTCGCGGCTGCCATAGGCGAGGTTGTCTTCGATGGCGCTCACGCCCGGATAGGACGCAAGCAGGGCTTTCACGCGCCTGGCGGCCGCCTTGAGCTCGTCCAGGCTGTCGCCGGAGAGGCGCACATCGATCTCGCGGCCGGGCGGCCCCGCCGCCGCGGCGCGGATGGTCAATGAGTCGGCCCCGACGATCGGCCCGATATTGTCCCGCCAGCTCTGTATGAAGGCGTCTGTGCGCATGTTGCGCTGATCGGAGTCGACCAGCTGGACGACCACGGCGCCCACCGTGTCGTCGCGCTGGAGAGGGCCGGGAGAGCCCTGATTGCGTTCGATGCCCTCTATCGCAAGCGATATATGCAGAAGTCCGGGCTCGCCCGCGGCGGCGGCGCGGGCGCCCCGTTCTATCTGCAGCAGGCGCTCGAGCGTCTCCTCTCGGGTCGTTCCCGGGACCATGCGGAGATTCGCGAAGACGTTGTTCGGCTCGACCGACGGGAAGAAGGTGAAGCCGATGCGCCCGCTCGCGACAATGCCGATGCTGACGAGGAAGAAGCCGACCGCCAGCGCCAGCACGAGATAGCGGTGGACGAGCGCGCGCGCGACCGTGCGCCGGAACGGCCCCTCGCGGAACCGGCGGAAGCCTTCGTCGAAACGCCGGCGGAAGCGCGAGGCGCCGCCCTCCGCAGCGGCTGCGGTCGCGGCGAGCGAATGGCGCAGATGGCCCGGCAGCACCAGGAAGCATTCCACCAGGCTCGCCGCCAGCGCCAGCACGACGATGATCGGGATTTCCCGGATGATCTGCCCGATGATGCCGCCGATCAGGATCAGCGGCAGGAAGGCGGCGATGGTGGTGAGGCTCGAACTGAACACCGGGCCCGCCATGCGCCTTGCGCCCTGCATGGCCGCCTGCAGGGGGTCGTCGCCCCGGCGCGCGCGCGTTTCGGCGTGTTCGGCCACCACAATGGCGTCGTCCACGACGAGGCCGATGGCCAGGATGGTCCCGAACAGGATGACCATGTTGATCGCGTGCCCGAACGCCCAGGCGAGCGCCATGGCGGCGAGCAGCGCGGCCGGAATGCCGGCCGCCACCCAGAGCGCCGTGCGCGTGTTCAGGAAGACGAACAGCACGACAAGCACGATGGCCATGCCGCCGAGGCCGTTGCGGACCAGCAGGTCGATGCGCTGGTCGATCAGCTCCGCCGCTTCGTCATAGCGGTGGACCGTGACGCCCGGCGGCAGGGTGGGCGTGAACTCCTGCAGGAATTGCGAGGCCGCTTCGGCGGTTTCCAGCGCATCGGCCGTCGTCGCCCGCTTGACGACAAGCTCCACCGCCGGGCGGCCGTTGAAATAGACCCGCGGCTGGTTTTCGTTCCAGGCTTCGCTCACCTCCGCGACCTCGCCCACGGTAAGCCGGCGCCCGTCCGGGAAGGCCCGGACCTCGATGGCGGAAACCTCTTCCGCCGTGCGGGCGAGGCCGAGCGAGCGGACGCGCGAGACCGAGCGCAGGCCGGTGTCGCCGCCCGGTATGTCGCGCGAGGCGCTCGCAATGCGGCTTGAGATTTCCGAGATCGGCAGGTCGAGCGCCAGCAGGTCGCGCTGGTCGGCCTCCACCAGGATCCACTCGTCGCGGGCCCCGACCGTTTCCACTTCATCGACCCCGGCGCGGATCAACCCGTCGCGCATATGCATGGCCCAGGTCTTGAGCGTGCGCTCCGGCAGGTCCCCGGCGATCACGATGCGCAGCAGGTTTTCATAGCGCACGACGCGTCTGACCCAAGGGGCTTCGCTGTCCTCGGGCAGTGTGGTGACGCGCGACACGGCCGCTTCCACATCCGCCAGCGCCGCCTGCATGTCGGTCCCGGCCTCGAAGTCCAACCTTACGCTCGCCAGGCCTTCCTGGGAGTTGGAGATTACGGCCTTCACGCGGTCCAGGAAGCGCAGCTCCGGCTCGAGCGCCTGGACGACGGCGTTGTCCACGTCCTCCGCGCCGGCGCCGGGCCACGTCACGGTGACGACAACCGTGTCGATCCCGAAATCCGGGAAGAACTGCTTGTTCATCCGCCCGAGCGCCAGAAGCCCGATGACGATCATCGCCGCCATCAGCAGGTTCGCCGCCGTCGGATGGCGGGCGAACAGCGCGATCACGGGACGGCGACCCTGACGCCGGGGGCGATTTCCGGGAAGCGCGTCGCCACGATGCGCTGGCCGTTCTCCAGCGGCCCCTGCACCAGCAGGCTCTCGCCCTCGCGCGCGCGAACACGGACCTCGACGGCCTCCAGCCGGCTGTCCGCGCCGATGCGATAGACCCGTTCGCCGTCGAACACGGCCGACGCCGGCAGGCGCGCGGCGTCCTGCAGTTCCGGGCCTTCCAGAAACAGCTCGACGAAAGCCCCGGCGCGCAGGCGCGTGTCCCCGGGCAGGGCGTCGATGCTGGCGAAGACGGCGACGCCGCCGCTGGCCGCGTCGATCTCGCCTTCCAGCCGCGCGATCCGGGCCTGGAAGCGCCGCGCCGCGCCCCCGGTGCGCCAGACCGCCTCCAGCCGGCGCCCGACCGCGCCCTCTCCGGCGTCGAGCTCGCCGAACACGTCGTTCGGGATCGTCAGGCCGATTTCCAGCCGCGAGGCGTCCACCAGGCGGGCCACGCGCTCGGCCGTCCCGACCTGCTTGCCGATATCGACGCCGATATCGACCAGCCAGCCGGCGAAAGGCGCGGTGAGCCGCGTCTCCGACAGATCGCGTCCGGCGCGGGCGAGCGCCGCCTCCGCCCGCCGGATCGCCGCCTGCTGGCGCTCCATACGGGCGGTGAAGCGCGCGACGGCGTTCCGCCGCTGGCTCAGGGCCTGCTGCTGGCGGCTGAGCGCCAGCGCCGCGTCATCGACGGCCTTCTGCGAGATGGCGCCGCGCTCGCGCAATTGCCGCCGCCGCTCCGCCTCCCGGCCGAGCAGGCCGAGCTGGCGGCGGTCCTCGCCGAGCTGGTCGCGGGCGCTGGCGAGGTCCGCCTCGACCTCGCTGAGGCCCGCGCGGGCTTCGGCCAGTTCTGCGGTCCTGAGCGCCAGCGCGGTCTCGAAATTGAACGGGTCGATGGCGATCAGCAGCGCGCCTTCCTCGACATGGCCGCCCTCGCGGAAGCCCGGCCCGACCGCCGCTATGCGCCCGGCGACGAGCGGGCGGAGGTCCACCGACCGCCCGGCCACCGCCTGGCCGAACAGCGGGATGCGCGGCCGCGCCGTCTCCAGCGCCACGGTCGCGGCCTCCACAGCCCAGACGCGCTCTTCCGGCGGCGCGGGCAGGATGGCCGTCCGCGTCGCCATCATGGCGGCGACGGCGGCGGCGGCGGCCAGCACCAGCAGCGGCAACAGCGCGCGGCGCCAGCGCGCGGCGCGGCGCGGAGGTGGGCGCGGCCCGTCTGTCAGTGCCGCGGGCCCGGCGGGCACGATATCTGCGTCGCGCGGTGTCACGATCCGCCCAGACTACTCCCGTTCCCGGCATGCGTCCTGTCTTCATTTCTCCTCCCTCCGGGCGCGGAGGAGGCGGGGTCGGCCCCGATTGCGAAGACCGGCCCCCAGCCTGCCGCCGCCGGGTTACGGGCGTTTGTCCGCCGGGCGCGGATTTGTAACGAATCGTAACTGCCGGCCCCGTACTACCAGCGGTCGTTGATCGGAACCCATGGCGCGGCGCCTCCCTGCCGCAGCCACGGTCCTTTGTCCTCATCCCGAGTAGCGGCGCCAGCCGCGTATCGAGGGGGCCGGATGCGGGCGGGGCCGTCCCCTTCGACAGGCTCAGGACAAGCCTTTCGATACGCGCCTGCTGACGCAGCCGCTACTCAGGATGAGGAGAGGCGGAGGTGCCGGGCGGCCTTTGCCCGTGAGTCTCAGCCCGGTGCCGCTGGTATACCCTGTCATGCCACGCTGCCGGGGTTTACGCGCTCCCATAGGGGCCGCCTCGTTGACACAGACCCGGTTTCCGCCCAAACCGGGCTGCCGGGCCTGTGCGCTCCGGTTTTCGCGGGTGCGGTTCGGGCCGCGTCCGGGAGGGGTCATGCATCTCGAACTGCGCCTCTGGCGCTTCACCGAAGGCGTTCGCGGGCGTATCTTTTTCTCGATGGCGGTCGGGTTGCTGGCGGCGGCGCTCGGCGTGGCGCGGCTGGCGCTGCTCGGCTGGCTGATCGGGCGCATCTTCGCCGGCGCCGCGCTCGCCGAATTGACCTGGTCCGTTCTCGGCATCGCCGTCGTCATGGTCGCGCGCGGGGCCTGCGAGCACTGGCGGACCCTGGTCGCGCACAGGACCGCGGCGCTGGTCCAGAAGCGGCTCAGGCGCCTGCTGTTCGACCGCATTGCGGCGCTCGGACCATCCTATGCGGGGCAGCAGCGCTCCGGCGCGCTCACGCTCTCGCTGGTGGACGGCGTCGAGCAGCTCGAAACCTATTTCGGGCAGTATCTGCCGCAGCTCATGGTGTCCTTCGCTACGCCGGTGCTCATCTTCGTCTTCGTCGCCTTTATCGACCTGCCGGTGGCGGCGGTGCTGTTCGCCTTCGCGCTCGCCGCGCTGCTGCTGCCGGCCGCCTGGCACAGCCTCGATGTGATGAGCTCGCGCAAGCGCCAGACGGCCTATGCCGATTTCGCGGCCGAATTTCTCGATTCCATCCAGGGCCTCGGCACGCTCAAGGCCTTCGGGCAGAGCGCGGCGCGCGCGGACCTGCTGGCGCACAAGGCGCGCGAGCTGTTCCGGCGCACCATGTGGGTGCTCGGCACGAACGTGCTCTCGCGCGGCATCACCGACTGCATGATCGCCATTGGCGCGGCCGCGGCGCTGGCGCTCGGCGCCTCGCGCGTCTCCGCCGGCGAAATGGAGCTCGCGGGCCTGCTCGTCATCCTGATGATGGGCGTGGAGACCTTCCGCCCGATGCGCGACCTCCGCGCCGTGCTCCACCAGGGCATGGTCGGCCTGTCGGCGGCCCAGGGCATTTACGGCATCCTGGATGCGGAGGCGGAGGTGGCCGACGGCCCGGAAAACGCGCAGGCGGACCGGCTGGAGCCCGCCATCGCCTTCGAGGCCGTGACCTTCCGCTATCCCGGCGCGCGCGGTCCGGCGCACAGGGGCCTCTCCTTCTCCGTCGCGCCGGGCGAGCGGATCGGCGTGGTCGGGCAGAGCGGCTGCGGCAAGACATCCATCGTGCGCCTGCTGCTGCGTTTCTTCGACCCCGACTCCGGGCGCGTCACGCTCGGCGGCATCGACCTCCGGAACATGAGCTTCGCGCAGATCCGGCGCCATATTTCGGTCGTCAATCAGGACACCTTCCTGTTCCACGGCACGATCGGCGAGAACATCCGCATGGGCCGCCCGGATGCGAAGCCGGAGGAGGTCGAGGAGGCGGCGCGCATCGCCAATATCGAAGGCTTCATCGACACGCTGCCCGACGGCTACGACACGATCATCGGCGAGAAGGGGATCAAGCTCTCCGGCGGCCAGCGCCAGCGCGTCGCCATCGCCCGCGCGGTGCTGCGCGACACGCCGATCCTGGTGCTGGACGAGGCGCTCTCCGCCGTCGATGCTGACAATGAAGCGGTGATCCAGGAGGCGCTCGACCGCCTCATGCAGGGCCGCACCGTGCTGATCCTGGCGCACAGGCTCTCCAGCGTGATCGACTGCGACCGCATCCTCGCCATGGAGGACGGCCGGGTCGTGGAAAGCGGGCCGCACAGGGACCTCATTGCAATGCCGGACGGCGTCTATGCCTCGCTGATGCGCGAGCAGGCGCGCGAATCCGGGGAAAGGGAGGACGACCTCCTCATCGACGCCGCCCGGCGCCCGGTGACGGAAACGCTGGACGCGACGCCCGGCGGGGCGAAGCAGGCGCTGACGGAAGGGGTCATCCGGGCGGAGGGCCTCGCCTGGTTCCAGGTCGTCGCGGCGCTGATGCGCGTCATCCTGCCATGGAAGGGCCGCCTGGGGCTCACCTTCCTGTTCGGCGTTCTGCGCGTGCTCGCCTTCATCGGCGTGGGCGCGGTGAGCGCGCTCATCGTCTTCAGCCTGAAGAACGGCGAGCCCTACCACCATCTGCTCGTCTGGCTCTGGGTGCTGGCGCCCCTGGCCGGCATTGTCCACTGGCTCGAATCCTGGGTCGCGCACGACATGGCGTTCCGCCTGCTGGCGGAGATGCGCGTCGATGCGTTCCGCAAGCTGGACAGGCTGGCGCCCGCCTATCTCGTGCGGCGGCGGACCGGCGACCTGATGAACCTCGCCACGCATGATATCGAGCTCATCGAATATTTCTTCGCCCACACGGTCGCGCCGGCCTTCGTCGCGGCGCTGGTGCCGGCCGCCGTCATCATCGTGCTGGGCTGGGCGAGCCCGTGGATCGCGCTTGCGCTGGTCCCGTTCCTGGTGGCGGTGGGCCTCAGCCCCTTCCTGATGCGCGGCCGCGTGGACCGGCTCGGCTCCCGAGCGCGCGAGGCGGCGGGCGAACTCGGCGCCTACGCCATCGACTCCGTGCAGGGGCTCGGCGAAATCGTCTCCTTCCAGGACGAGCGCCGGCGCGCGGACGGTTTCGACCGGCTCGCCGACCGGCATATCGCGCTCCGCCTGCCCTTCTTCGGCGAAGTGACGCTGCAGGAGAGCCTGCTGGAGGTGCTGACCGGCCTCGGCGGGCTTGCCGTGGTGGCGAGCGGCGCGGTGCTGGTACAGGCGGGAACGGTCGATGCCGGCCTGTTGCCGCTGCTGGCCCTGCTCGCCATGTCAGCCTTCCTGCCGGTTTCGGAAATCGCCCAGATCGGCCGGCGGCTCGCGGACACGCTCGGCGCCACAAGGCGCTATTACGCGCTGGAGAACGAGCCCGTGCCGGTGGAGGACGGGCCGGGCGCGGAGGCGGACGGCGGGGCGGGCCTTTCGCTTGAGGGGGTAAGCTTCTCCTATCCCGGCCAGGCGCGGCGCGCGCTCAGCGATGTGACGGTGACCATCCCGGCCGGGAAGACGGTGGCGCTGGTGGGAGCGTCGGGGGCCGGCAAGACCACCACGGCGCAATTGCTGATGCGCTTCTGGGACCCCGATGCCGGGCGCATTGTGCTGAACGGCGTGGATTTGCGCGACTACAGGCTCGATGAGTTGCGCCGCCGCATCGCGCTGGTCTCGCAGGACACCTACCTTTTCAACGACACGCTGCGCGCGAATGTCACCATCGCCCGGCCGGGCGCCAGCGAGGCGGAACTGGCTGCGGCCCTCGACCATGCCGCGCTGGGCCCGCTCATCCGCACCCTGCCCGAGGGGCTCGAAACCGTGGTCGGCGAGCGCGGCGCCAGCCTTTCCGGCGGCCAGCGCCAGCGGGTCGCCATCGCGCGGGCCTTCCTGAAGGATGCGCCCGTCCTGATCCTGGACGAAGCCACGAGCCACCTCGATGCACTGAACGAGCTTGCCGTGCGCCGCGCGCTCGATGTGCTGAAGGCCGACCGGACCACCATCGTCATCGCGCACCGGCTCTCCACCGTGCGCGATGCCGACAGGATCGTCGTGCTGGACGGCGGGCGGCTGGTCGAGACCGGCGCGCATGGCGAATTGCTGGCAAAGCGCGGCCTCTACGCCGCGCTCGTCCAGCGCCAGCTCGCCAGCGCCGCCGCGGCCCAGTAGCCCGGGTCCCGCCCGCTCCCCCATGAACCGGCCCCGCGACCGCATCGGCCTGGCGATCCTGCTCGTAGTCTCCGCCGTTGCGCTCTTTTCCATCCTCAATGCCGAAGTGAAGATTCTGCGCGCGGATTTCGGGTCCGTGCAGCTTGTCTGGGCCCGCTATATCGGCGCGCTGGCCTTCATGGTCGCCGTGTTCACGCCCATGCGCGGCCCGCGCTTCCTGCTGCTCCGGACAGCGCGCCCGGCGGCCCAGATCCTGCGCGGCGCCTGCCTGCTTGCAGCCTCGCTCTGCTTCTTCCTTGCGATCAAATGGGTGCCGCTCGCCATGGCCGCGGCGATCACCATGCTGGGCCCCGTTTTCATCACGGCCCTGTCCGGGCCGGTGCTCGGCGAGCGGGTCGGCCCGAGGCGCTGGTCTGCCGTCGCCATCGGCTTCATCGGGGCGCTCGTCATCATCAGGCCCGGTTTCAGCGACACGCCCTGGCAGATCGTCTTCACGCTCGGCTCGGCCATTTCCAGCGCCTTCTACGCCCTGCTGACGCGCAAGCTCTCCGCCGGCGAGGACGCGGCGACATCGGCGACCATCGCCACCGTGGTCGGAACCGCCGCGCTCAGCCTTGTCGTCTGGAGCGACTGGCGCGCGCCTGCGAGCGCGGTCGAGATCGGCATGATCGCCTCGCTCGGCCTGCTCTCCGGCCTCGGCCATTATCTCTACACCGTGGCGCTCGGCTGCGGCCCGGCGTCGGTCATCGCGCCCTTCAACTACAGCCACCTGATCTTCGCGGCGCTGCTGGGATTCGTCGTCTTCGGCTACTTCCCGGATTTCTGGACCTGGGTGGGAGCCGGCCTGATTGTGGCGTCCGGCCTCTATATCGGCTATCGCGAAGCCGTTCTGGCCCGCCGTCCGGGAGACCTCCGACCGTGACAAGAAACGCCCTTGCCGTCGCGTTCGACGCGAGCGACCGGGACCGCCGGACCATTGCGGACACTTGGAGCGAAGCCGGTCCGGTCCTCCATCTGGCCGACGCTTCGACGCCGGACGAGCGCGCCGGCATGCTGGGGCGCGCGGCGGCGGTTCTCGTGCGGCACACGGGCAAGGACCTGCGGCGGGACGAATGGCCCCGTCTCGCCGGCGCGCGGCTGTTGCAGGCGATGACCGCCGGCGTGGACTACATGCCGCTTCGGGGCCTGCCGCCCGAGCTTCCGGTGGCCTGCAACGGAGGGGCCTATGCCGAGCCGATGGCCGAGCACGGCGCCGCCATGGCGCTCGCCGCCGCCAAGCGCCTCTTCGCCGAACATGCCGAGCTTCGCGCCGGGCGGTTCAACCAGTTCGCGCCCAACGCCATGCTGGCGGGCGGCGTCTCGGGCATTTTCGGTTTCGGCGGCATCGGCGTTGCGGTCTCCCGGCTGATGCGGGCCTTCGGCATGAAGATCCACGCGATCAACCGGCGCGGCGCCAGCAGCGAGCCGGCGGACTGGATCGGAACGCCCGACCGGTTGGGCGAGCTGCTGGAGGCGGCCGACATCCTGTTCGTCACCGCCCCGCTCAGCACCGCGACCGAGGGGATCATCGGCGCCGAAGCGCTGCGGCGCATGAAGGAGGATGCGATCCTGGTCAATCTCGCGCGCGGCGAGCTCATCGACGAGCGCGCCCTCCACGAGCATTTGCTGGCCCGTCCGTCCTTCACCGCCTGCCTCGACGCCTGGTGGGTGGAGCCCGTCCGCCACGGCGTCTTCCGGGTGGATACGTCGCTGCTCGACCTGCCGAATGTCATCGGCTCGCCGCACAACTCGGCCTCGGTCGGCGGCCGCTGGCGGCCGGTCGTGATCGAGCGCGCCGTCGCCAATTGCGCCCGCGCCGCCCGCGGCGAGACGCCCCTCCACCTGATCCGCCCGGAGGAGCGGATGCAGTAGCCGCTGCCTCTGCCGTCAGCCAAGCACCTCCGGATTGATGACATTGGCCGGGTCGAGCCTGCCGTCGAAACAATCGGCGACATTCTGCGCCGCAGCCGCGCCCATGCGGAACATGGACTCCTCCGTCACGCCCGCCGAATGGGGCGACACGATGATGTTGTCGAGTTCGAACAGCGGCTCGGCGGCCGTCGCCGGCTCCACGACGAACGGGTCGATGCCCGCGCCCGCGATCACCCGGCCCTTGAGCGCGTCGTAAAGCGCCTTTTCATCGACGATATTGCCGCGCGCCGTGTTCACGACGAAGGCCGTCGGCTTCATCGCGGCGAGTTCGGCCGCGCCGACCATGCCGTCGGTTTCCTCGTTTTTCGGGCAGTTGACGGAGAGGAAGTCGATCTCCGGCAGCAGCGCCCGCCAGTCTTCCACCGGCGTTGCGCCTGCGGTCGCGATCGCGTCCTGGATGACATAGGGGTCGTGGACCAGCACATTCATGCCCATGGCGGTGCAGCGCGGCACCAGCCGGCGGCCGATACGCCCGAAGCCCAGTATGAGCACGGTCCGCCCGGCAAGGTCGTAGGCCGGCGTCTCGAACCGGATGTCCCAATTGCCCTTGCGCAGCTCTCGGTCGTAAAGGAGCGCGCGCTTGGCGAGCGCCATCATGAAGAACAGCGAATGCTCGGCGACGGTGACCGAATTGGCCGTGCCGACGACGGCGAGCGGCACGCCCGCCTCGGTCAGCGCCGGCACGTCCACCGCATCGTAGCCGACGCCGTGGCGGGCGACGATCTTCAGTCGTTCGGCGCTGCCGACGATGCGGCGGGTGAAGGGCGCCACACCCAGGATCGCCGCATCGTAATTGCCGATATGCTGCAGGATGTTGTCCTCGGACAATTCGGTGAAGCGCTCGACCGCGATGTCGTCGCGCCCCTCGAACACCGATTTGAGCCCCGCCGTGTAGGGCATTTGCAGCATTACGCGATAGGCCATGCCTCGTCTCTCCTGTGCTTTCCGCGATACCGGCTTGCGAAGGGCCGGGCCGGTTTTCGCCCGCGCCCCGAGCCGCTAGGGTTCGCCCGGAATACAGCCCGGAGGCCCGCTCCATGTCAATGAGCGCAACAATGCCGGCCCATGCGCGGGGCCGGAGCGCTTGCCGATGACCGCGCGCATCGCGATCCTCGGCATCTTCGTCGTCGATGCGACCTTCCGGACGCGGCGCCTGCCCCGGATGGGCGAAACCGTCATCGGCGACAGCGTGGCGCTCAGCCCCGGCGGCAAGGGGTCGAACCAGGCGGTGGCGGCCGCCCGGCTCGGCGCGCAGGCGCGGTTCATTTCCCGCATCGGGCGCGATTCCTTCGCCGATATGGGGCAGGCGATGTGGGCGGAGGCCGGCGTGGAGCCCCTGGTCGCGCGCTCCGACAGGGCGGCGACGGGCGCGGCCGCCGTGCTGGTGGACGCGGAAACGGGCGAGAACGCCATCGTCGTCTGCACGGGCGCGGCGTCCGAAATCTCCGAAGCCGATGTCGAGGCGGCGGCCGGCGCGATCCGCTCCGCCGCGGTGTTCATGACCCAGTTCGAACAGCCCCTGCCGGCGGCGGCGCGCGCGCTCGCCATCGCGCGGGAGGCGGGTGTGGTGACGGTGCTCAACCCCGCGCCGGCCGCGGCCGCGCCCGACGAGATGCTCCGGCTCTCGGACTATGTCACGCCCAATGAGGCCGAGGCCGAGGCGCTCACCGGCGTGTCCGTGGAGGACGAGGAGGGCGCGCGCCGGGCGGCGGCGGCTCTGCGGGAACGCGGCGCGGGCGCGGCCGTCATCACGCTCGGCGCGCGCGGCGCCCTCTATGACGGCCCTGAAGGCGCGGTGCTCGTGCCCGCCTTCCGGGCCGGGCCGGTGGTGGAGACAACCGGCGCGGGCGACGCCTTCAACGGCGCCTTCGCCGTCGCGCTGGCGGAGGGCAGGGACCCGGTCTCGGCCGTCCGCTTCGGCTGCGCGGCGGCCGGCATTTCCGTCACGCGCGCAGGCACTGCGAACTCCATGCCCGCCCGGGCGGAGGTGGAGGCTCTGCTCGCCCGCGCCAAAGAAAAACCCGCGGCCGGTGGGGCCGGCCGCGGGCGAAAGTCAGTGGAAGAGGGATCGGCTAGTTGAGCAGCCTTGCGTCCTCTTCCTCGATTTCCATCTCCGCCTGGGCGATGGATTCCTCAAGCAGCTTCAGCCACTTGTCGCCGAAGCGCTCCACATACCACTGCTTCAGCGGCTGGACGGACTCGACGAACTGCGCCTTCTCCTCCGGCGTCGGCACATAGACCTGGCCGCCCTTCTCCTTGAAGGCCGCATAGCCGGCGAGCGCCGTGAACTTCGGATCGTCGGACGCCATCGAGGTCATGTGATGGAAGCCGGCCGCGACGATCTTCTTGACGTCCGGCGAGAGCCCCTGGAGGAAGTCGTCATTCATCCACCAGAACAGGAACATGTAGGCGTGGTGGTCGAGCGTCACCCGGTTCAGGAACTCGTGGAACTTCATGTTCACGATATCGGTGATGCCGTTCTTGGTGCCGATCACGACGCCGGTGGCGAGCGAGGTGTAGAGCTCCTGCCACGGAATCGGCGTCGGGTTGCCGCCCATCAGGTTGACCATCTCGACCTGCAGCGGCGATTCGATGGTGCGCATCTTCACGCCCTTGAGGTCGGCCGGCGTCCTGATCGTGACGTCGGTGGTGAAGAAGTCGCGCCAGCCGCCCGTATTGTTGAGGCCCATGAGGCGCAGCGTGCCGGTCTTCTCGAGCACCGCCTTGCGCACCTCGTCCATGAACGGGCTCTTCATCACCTTCTCGGCGACGCGGTCGTTCGGGAACATGTAAGGCAGGTCGGTGACCTGGATTTCCGGGAAGATGTTGGCGATGCCGCCGACGGTCGTTCCCGTGATCTCGCAGGTGCCGAGCTGGACCGACTCGAGACATTGGCGGAAATTGCCGCAGAGCTGGCCGGCGGGGTAGATCTCGACCTCGACCGCGCCATTGGTCTGCGACTCGACGAAATTCTCGAACACCAGCGAGCCCTTGTGGTCCTCATCGTCGGTCGAGCCGATATGGCAGATCTTGATGGTCGTGTCCGCCGCGCCGGCCGCGCCGGCGCCGCCGAGCGCGACGGCCAGACCGATGCCGACCGAGCCCAGCAATTCCAGATGTTTCTTCATCTTCTTCCTCCCTTTGGAAGTCGTTGAAGCCGCGGGATTGCGGCGGTGTTCCGGCCAGGCGTGTCCGGGCCGGAGTTTTCAAGCCGCTGCATCACACGAAGAAAGCCGGCGCGTTTCTGGTGAAACCGAGCCAGTAGGGCAGCGACATGGAAATGACCGGGAAGTAGGTGACGACAAAAATCGCCAGGATTTCCACGGCCAGAAGCGGCAGCATTTCAAGCGCGATCACCTCGACCCGCAATCGCGATATGCCCGAGGCGACGAACAGGATCAGCCCCATGGGCGGCGTCGCAAGGCCGATGGTCAGGTTGATACACATTATGACGGCGAAATGCAGCGGGTCGACGCCAAGCCCCGTCATGGTCGGCGCCAGGATCGGGCCGAGGATCAGGATGGCCGGGCCGGCGTCGAGGAACATGCCGACGATCAGCAGCAGCACATTGATGAAGAACAGCAGCAGCAGCGGGTCGCTGGTGATGGAGAAGAAGAAGTTGGACAGGTGGACCGGCACCTGCGAGAGGCTGGCGATGGCGGCGAAGGCCGTCGCCGTGCCGATAATCAGCAGGATCGCGCCGGACGTGATGGCGGCGTGGAGGAACAGGTCCGGCAGGTCGCGGAACTTCAGCGTGCGCAGCACGATGAGGCTGATGAACAGCGCGTAGAAGGCCGCCGCCGCCGCCGACTCGGTCGGCGTGAAGATGCCGCCGAGAATGCCGCCCAGGATGATGACCGGCGTCATCAGCGGCAGCACGGCGCCCCAGGCCGCCTTGCCGACCTCCTTGACGGTCGCGCGGCTGTGCGCCTTGGGATAGTTGCGCCGTTTGGAGATGATCCCGGTCACCGACATCAGCATGAAGCCCACCATCAGCCCCGGAATCAGCCCGGCGGCGAACAGGCCGGCCACGGAGACATTCATGATGAAGGCATAGACCACCATGATGAGGCTCGGCGGGATGATCGGGCCGATGACCGAGGAGGCGGCCGTGATGGCGGCGGCGAATTTGCGGCTGTAGCCGTCCTTCTCCATCGCCGGGATCAGGATCGAGCCGACCGCCGAGGTGTCGGCCACGGCGGAGCCGCTGATGCCGGCGAACAGCATGCTGGTCACGATGTTCACATGCGCGAGGCCGCCGCGCAGATGGCCGACCAGCGTGTTGGCGAAATTGACCAGACTCATCGTGATGCCGGCCCGGTTCATCACCTCGCCCGTGAGGATGAAGAACGGGATCGCCAAGAGCGGGAACTGGTGGATGCCGGCGAAGGTGCGCTGGAACAGCATCTTCAGGAAGATCGGTTTCTCCGCCAGCAGGAAACCCACCATCGGCGCGAAGCCGAGCGCGAACACGATCGGCATGCCGATGAACATCGCGGCGAGGAATATCCAGAAGAAGGTAACGCCCATGGATTCCGCCCGCCGCCTCCGTCAGTCCGCCGCGATCGCGTCTTGCTGCTGCGTCAATGTCGGCTTCGCATTGGCGGGGTCGATGACGCCCCGCAGCGCGTTGACCATGTATTCCAGCGCCACCATGGCGACGACAAAGCTGCCCACCGGCATGCAGATATAGACGTAGAAGATCGAGATATCGATCGTGGAAGCGCGCTGGATGCGGGCGTTCCAGGTCATGAACGCCCCTTCCTTCACGAACACCACCATGAGCGCGATGATGCCGGCGAAGATCATCATGATGAGGAACTGGCGAAGCCGGCCGCGCAGTTGGCCGAGGATCACCTCGATGCCGACATGCGCGCCCATGCGCAGCCCGACAGGCGCGACGAAGAAGGTGAGCCACACCATGACGAATTTGGCGATCTCTTCAGACCAGGCCAGCGCGTCGTTCATGACGTAGCGCATGAATACGGCGATATCGACGATGATGAGCATGATGGCGAGCAGGACGATAGCGAGCCATTTGAACGCCACGATCACGCGGTCGTTCACCCATGCAAGCCCGGTCTCGAACGTTTCGAGCATCGCCGGGAAAGACATCGGGACGGGGCTCCCTCTCCACTCCGGCGGCGAGGGTAGGACAGGGCGGCGAAGGCTGCAATCGGCTTGTCGATCCCTTGTCGGTCCCGGGGGCCGGCGCGCGGGTCCTTGCCCGGTTTGTGTCGCGGTCCCCGCAGGGGATAAACTCGCCCCGGCTTGCCCGGCGGGAGCGCCGTGAAGGAGAAGCGGACATGAAACTCGGCGTTGTCTTTCCGCAGACGGAGATCGGGGCCGATCCGGCCGCCTGCCGCGACTTCGCGCAGGCGGCCGAGGCGCTCGGCTATTCCCATCTGCTGGCCTTCGACCATGTGCTGGGCGCCGACCCGGCGGCGCATGAGCTGACCGGCCCCTACACGCACAAGTCGATGTTCCACGAGCCGATGGTGCTGTTCGGCTGGCTTGCGGCGCTGACGGAGCGGATCGAATTCGTCACCGGCGTGCTTATCCTGCCGCAGCGCCAGACCGCGCTGGTCGCCAAACAGGCGGCGGAGGTCGACATCCTCTCCGGCGGGCGGCTCCGGCTCGGCATCGGCGTCGGCTGGAACCAGGTCGAATACCGGGCGTTGAACGAGGACTTCACCAATCGCGGCAAGCGTTCGGAGGAGCAGATCGCCCTGCTCCGCCGGCTGTGGACCGAGGAGCTGGTGAGCTTCGAGGGCCGCTGGCACAATTTCCGCGACGCCGGCATCAACCCGCTGCCCGTGCAGCGCCCGATCCCGATCTGGATCGGCGGCCATGTCGAGGCGACCATCGAGCGGATCGGCCGGATCGGCGACGGCTGGTTCCCGCTCGTCACCCCTTCGGACAAGACCGCCGCGCGCGTCGAGCGGCTCCGCGACCATGTCCGCGCCGCCGGGCGGGACCCGGCGGATATCGGCATCGACTCCTGGCTGCGCTACGCCAAACGGGGGATCGTTGCGGGCACGGAGTCCTGGCAGGCCGATATCGACTTCTGGCGCGGCATCCGGGCGACCCATCTGACGGTGAACACGATGGACGCCGGGCTCCGGGGCGCCGATGCGCATATCGAGGCCATGCGCCGCGTCAAGGAGTCGGTAACCCTGTGAGCGACGGGGCGCAGGACGCCGGCAGCTTCGACTGGATCGTCGTCGGCACCGGTTCGGCCGGCTCCGTGCTGGCCGCGCGCCTGTCCGAGCGGGCCGACCACCGGGTGCTGGTGCTGGAGGCGGGCGGCATGGACCGCAGCCCCTTCATCCATATTCCCGCCGGCTACGCCAAGGCGCTGAACGGCGACGCCGTGAACTGGCGCTTCGAGATCGACCCGGAGGACTACACGCATAACCGCGCCATGCCGCTGCCGCGCGGCAAGGTGGTCGGCGGCTCCTCCTCGATCAACGGCATGCTCTATGTGCGCGGCAATGCGCGCGATTTCGACGACTGGGCGCAGATGGGCAATCGCGGCTGGTCCTGGGAGGAGGTGCTGCCCTTCTTCAGGAAGTCCGAGCGGCGCGAGGGCGGCGACCCGGCCTTTCGCGGCGCCTCCGGTCCGCTCAGCGTCGCCGACATGCGCGACCGCTCCGAACTCGCCGATGACGCGATCCGCGCCGGCGAGGAGCTCGGCTACCCCCGCAACCCGGACTATAACGGCGCCTCGCAGGACGGCTTCGCCTACTATCAGGTCTGCCAGAAGGGCGGGCTCCGGCACAGCGCCTTCCGCGCCTTCCTGAAGCCCGCCCTGAAGCGCCCCAATATCGAGTTGCGCACCCGCGCCATGGCGGAGCGCGTGGTTATCGAGGACGGGCGGGCCGTCGCGGTGGAATACCGGCGGGGCGGGCGGCTGGAGCGGGCGACGGCCGGGCACGGCATCGTGCTCGCGGCGGGCGCGGTGCAGTCGCCGCAGCTTCTGGAGCTTTCCGGCATCGGCGACCCGGAAGTGTTGAAGGCGCAGGGCATCCCCGTGCGGGCGGCGCTGCCGGGCGTCGGCGAGAACTACCGGGACCATTACATGGTGCGCATGTCCTGGCGCATTGCCCGGCCGATCACGCTCAACGAGCGCTCGCGCGGGCTCGCTTTCGCCGGCGAGATGCTGCGCTACGCCTTCACGCGGCGCGGCCTGCTGACGACGACGCCCGGCGTGATCGCCGGCTTTGTGCGCACGCGCGCCGACCTGGCGGCGCCCGATGTGCAATTCCACATCGTGCATGCGAGCTATGACGATTCCCGGACCAAGGCGCTGGCGCGCACGCCCGGCATGACCGTCGGCGCCTATCAGACGCGGCCGGAAAGCGCCGGAAGCATCCATATCCGTTCGCCCCGGGCGGACGAGCAGCCGTCGATCAGGGGCCGTTACCTGACCTCCGAATACGACCGGCAGGCGCTGGTCGGCGGCATGAAGATCGCCCGCGCGCTGATGGAGACCGAGGCGATGCGCCGCCATGTCGCCTTCGAGGAACTGCCGGGCGCCGGCGTGCAGAGCGACGAGGAATGGCTGGATTTCGCCCGCGAGTCCGGATACGCGATCTACCACCCGGTCGGCACCTGCAGGATGGGCACGGACCCGATGGCGGTGGTCGATCCGCGCCTTTGCGTGCATGGCGTGCCGGGGCTCCGCGTCGCCGACGCCTCCGTCATGCCGACGCTGACCAACGGCAACACCCACGCCCCCACCATGATGATCGCCGAAAAGGCGGCCCATATGATGCTGGAGGACGCCGGGCCGTAACCCGCGGTCGCCCTTATCGCGGAATCCGACCGGTTTGAAACGGGCAGCGGCCCTTCGATACGCGCCAGCTGGCGCGGGCGCGACTCAGGGTGAGGACAAGAGCGCGTTATACCAGCGGTCGTTGATCGGAACCGATGGCGCGGCGCCCCCCTGCCGTAGCCCCGGTCCTTTGTCCTCATCCCGGTCGGCTACTCAGGATGAAGAGAGGCGGGGATGCAGGGCGGCATTTGCCCGTGAGTCTCAACCCGGTGCCGTTGGTATTACGGGATCTCCTCATCCCGAGTAGCGGCGGAGCCGCCTATCGACCCTCATCCTGAGTAGCGGCGTCAGCCGCGTATCGAAGGGCCTGTCCTGAGCCTGTCGAAGCGGACGGCCGGACTTTCGTTTCAGCCTGAAGGGGTTCCGTGCTGGTGCGCCACGCGCCTCGCGGCGACGACCGCGCCGAAGGAGCAGAGGAAGGCGAGCGCGAGGAAGGCGCCGCAGCCGACGAACAGGAGCGCCGGCCAGTCGCGGTCCATCGTCCAGCCGAACAGCAGCGGCGCCAGGCCGCCGCCGACCGAGAGCCCGACGAAGACGAAACCGATCACCCGGCCGGTGCTGCCGGGCGGCGTGATCCGCCGGAGCATCAGGTCGCGCGCCGGCAACACGACGCCCATGCCGAAGCCCGCGGCTCCCAGCAGCACGGCGAGGCCGACGGCGCCGATATCGGCGAAGCCTGCAAGCGCCGTCAACGCCCCGCCGCCGACCAGCGCCGTGGCGGCGAGGCGCACTTGCAACCGCTCGCGGTTCGGCAGTTCGCCGCCGGCCAGGATGCCGAAGGCAAGCGCCATGAGCGCCGTCGTCAGCACTGCGCCGGCGGAAGCGGGGTCCAGGCCGTGGAGCTTGCCGAGTCCGATGACGGTGAAGGACATGATGCCGCCGCTCGCCATGCCGTAGGCGACGAAGAATCCGAAGAACAGCAGGATCGGCAGCGACAGGCGTTCTGCGGGCGCAGCCCCCGCCATACCCTCTCTGGCGCGCGGCGGGGAAGCGACGGCGGCCCCGTTCGTCGCCATCGCCAGCACGGCCGCCAGGCCCACCGCGCCGACCAGCATGAGCGCGCTCCGCCAGCCCAGCCACCCGGCGAGACCCGACATGGTGAGGGGCGCCACCGCCGTGCCGAAGAAGCCCAGAAAGGTGTGCAGGCTGTAGGCGCGCGGCAGCCGCCGTTCGCTTATGCGCGCCGCCAGCACGGCATAGTCCGCCGGGTGGAAGACGCTGTTGCCGATGCCCGCCGTCACGGCGAGCAGCGCCAGCATCCAGTAGTTCGGGGCGAGGCCGATAGCGGCGATGGCGGCGGCGTTGAGCGCGAGGCCCGCGAGCAGCACCGGGCGCGCGCCCCAGCGGTCCACCGCCAGCCCGACCGGCGCCTGCAGCACGCCGCCCACCACGGCGTAGCCGGTGACCAGCGCGCCCAGAAGCGCATAGCTTGCGCCGAACTCCTCCCGGAAGAAGAAGAACAGCGGCGGCAGGCTGAGCGCGTAGAAATGGCTCAGGAAATGCCCGGCGCCGATCAGCGCCAGCGTCCGGGTCTCCCCGCGCGCCGCCTCCGCCGTCCTCGCCATATCCGACTCCTCATGCCCACCCCGGCCCAATATGCCCGCCGGCGGGCGAAGACGGAACCGCCCCGCCTGCCGACCCGGGCGCCGGCCGGCATCTTCGCGCGAAGCCTGTGCCCGGCAAGGAGAGGCGATGGTCCCGGTTACAGACGCGCCACCGGCAGGACGATCCTTCGATACGCCTCCCCTTCGGTCGGCTACTCAGGATGAGGAGAGGCGGGAGGCGCCGGGCGGATCGAAGGGGAAACCGGGCGGCATTGGCCCGTGAGTTTCAACCCGGTGCCGTTGGCATGAGGCCCCGGCGGAGGATCAGGCGCGCTCGACCGCGCCCGTTCGCGTCTCCTCGACAACCTGGTCCACCACAGCGCGCAGCGCCTCGCGCCGGTCCGCGCCCTCCAGCAGGCTCAGGTGGTATCTTTCGACCTGCCGGTCGGCCGACGAGCCGTCGCGCAGGATATGGGCGACGCGGCGGAGCTCCGGCTCGCAGCCGAGCGCCCGCGCGTCCTCCGCCACGTCCTCGATGAGCGCGCCGACGCAATCCGCGATATCGATGCGCCCGCCCCGCTCCGCATCGCCGAGGAAGGCGAGCGTCCCGTATCGCCGGGCGCGCCAGCAGTTCTCGGCGATGATTTCGGTGGAGGGGTCGGCGGGCAGGCCCTCCGACGCATCGCGCCGCAGCAGCCAACGAAGGGTTGCGGCGTAAAGGGCCGCCAGCGCAATCGAATCGTCCATGCGCGGGCAGATATCGCAGATCCTGAGCTCGATCGTCGGATAGGCGTGATGCGGACGGATATCCAGCCATAGCTGGCTGCTGTCGCGAACGGCCCCGATATGGCGATAGTCCTCCACCAGCCGGTCGAACTCCGCCTGCGAGCGGAAGGCGCGGGGCACGCCGGTGCGCGGCAGGGCGCCGATTATGACGGGCCGATAGGAGTTGAAGCCGGTATAGCCGCCGGCATTGAACGGCGAGGATGCGGACAGCGCGATGAACAATGGCAGGTGGCGGCGGATCGCCGTCATGGCCCGCACGCGCGAATCCGGATCGCCGAAGCCGGCATGGATGTGCATCCCGCCCACCAGGAAGCGCCGCACGACCTCCTGCATCTCGATCTCGAACTCGCGGTAACGCTGCTTCGGCGTCACCAGCTGCTCCTGCCATGCCGCGAAGGGGTGCGTGGACGCGGCCATGGCGCGGACGCCATGCGCTTCCGCCGCCCCGACGACCAGGCGGCGCGTCTCGGCAAGCGCTATGCGCAGCCCGGCTATCGAGTGGCAGACCCGCGTGTTGGTCTCGATCTGCGAACGCAGGAATTCCGGCACGACGCTGTGGGGGCCGCTTTCCCGTTTGCAGCGCTCCATGATGCCGGGGTCGGGGGCGGCGATAATGTCGCGCGTTTCGGGATCGACTAGGAAGAACTCTTCCTCGATCCCGAAGGTGAATGCCAGATCGGCTTCCGTCATCGCCCCTCCGCGGCCGGCGTCTGCGAGCAGCGGTCTTCTACGGCAGCGGCGGCGTCGTTTGAAGCGTCAGGCATGTTCGCCGGACATATCTCCAGTCCTCGTCGCTCATCGCGTCGCGGCGGCCGGGCGCGCCGGCGCTGCGGATATGCGCCAGGCGCTCGGCGGTCGCCGGATGGGTGGAGAGCATGCGCAGCAGCACCCCGCTCTCGCCGGTTTCCCTCGCCTCAAGACGGGCGAAGAAATCCGCCAGCCCATGAGCGCCGATGCCGGCGGCCCGGAGCCGCGCCAGCGCGAAGCTGTCCGCGTCGCGCTCGGCCTCGCGCGAATAGCCGGTGTTGACCAGCCATTCCGCCAGCCCGCCGGTCAGGGCGCCGCCCGTCAGGTCTCCCAGCAGCACGCCGACCAGCAGCGACACGGCGAAAGAGCGGTAGAGGGCGCGGGTAGAATGGTCGTGCGCGAGATGGCCGAGCTCATGCGCGGCAATGCCCGCGATTTCCTCCGGGCTCCCGGCTTCGTCGAGCAGCCCGCGCGTGAACACCATAATGCCGCCCGGCAGGGCGAAGGCGTTGGCCATGCCGGCGTTCACCACCGCCACGCGCGCCCCGGGCGGCTCGGGCAGGTCCGCGGCCAGCCGGTTCGTGAGGCGTTGCAGTGCGTCCAGCCCGTCCCCGCCGGAACAGTAGGGGGCCTCGCCCGCCTTGCCGGCGGGGCGGGGCAACAGGTCGGCGATCTGGACGAGAACCGCGCGGCCGAAACGGTATTTTGCGGATTCGGGCGTCACCGCCGCAAGCTGGGCCGACAGCAGCGGAATGAGCACCAGCAAGAGGCCGGCGACCGACCCCGCCGCCAGCGTCGCCCAGAACGCAATCCGCGCGACCGTCCTGCCCGAAGTCCGCCGCCGCAGATGCGGCGCCGCCTGCCGGAGCGCGGCCATGATGGCGGGATCGCTTACGACAAGCCGCGCCGTCGTGCCGGCCAGCCCCAGCCGCACCGGCTCCCCCCTGCGCGGCTCCTCCACCAGTCGAACGCCTCCGCCCGGCCAGGAGCCGAGCACCGGGCCGGCCTCGTCGAAGATCGCGAGCCCGGTCGCCGCAATCTCGACCTCGACCGCCCGCGAGCGCGCTGTCAGCCCGTCATAATAGCGAGCGGGATAGCGGGCCACGCGCTAGAACCCGCCGACATCCAGCGCCTCCGCCGCTCCCTCGCCGTAGCGCGGCGCCGGCGCGGAGGACTGCGCGACCTCTTCGAGCGCCGCAGCGTTCGAGATCGCCAATGTTTCGCAGGCATGCGCCAGCAGCGGAATATCCAGGAACAATGTCTTTATCATGCCGGAAAAAAGCAACAGCGCCAGAATCGGAAGAAGGGCGGCGAATACCGCGAACGCCCCTCCGTCCGACGTCAGAACGCCTATTGCAATGGACAGGGAAAGACCGCCCAGCAATATCCCGACCGTTGCAAGAACGGCGAAGTAAATCGCGAAGCGCCGAAAGACGGCTCCCGTGCGGAGTGTGGAGGCGAAGCCCGTGTCTCCGACGGTCAGGCAATCCGTCATATGCCGGAATTCGGCGGCTCGATATCGGATCCAGAGGAGAAAGGCGGCCGGCAACAGAAGAAGGGGCAGGAACGCCAGGGAGACGATAGCCCGCGGGACGACGCCGAAGCCGTCATGCCGAAGCCCCGGCGTCATCTCCTCGAAATTGCCCGCATTCAGCGCCATGAAAAGCGCCGCCGCTCCGATCGGCAAGGCGATGACCGGCGCCCATTGTCGAAACAGCCAGCGGGCGTCGGGCGCGAGCGCGATCCTCGCCGTGCCGAAATGCGCATGGCGGGCGAAATAACCAAGCGTCGCGGCTCTCATCCACGGATAGGCGAGGCCGAGCGTTGCCGCCGTCAGCAGGCTGTAGCCGAAAGCGATGCGCGCATAGGCGAGCGACGACCCGCCGAGCCCGAAGCGCACGCCGCGCCAGGCCGTGCGCGTCAGCCGGTAGCGGCGCATGCGGTGGATCGCGATCTGGACCAGGAAAAACAGCACCAGATAGTAGAGGATTTCGAGCGCCAGCAACGCATGCCCCGGCCCGTCCGCGAAGACGAATTGCAGCGCCGAATAGGCGGTGAAGACCGGCAGCAGCGCGGCGATGGCGATCAGGAAGCCGATAAAGAGCTCTCCGCCCGCGCCCAGATATTCGAGCGCGTCGCCCAGCAGCGCGGTATGGCGCCAGACGAAGCGGCGGACATGCGTCCGGCCCCAGAAGCGGTAGATGCCGAGCGTGAGCACCGAGAACAGGAGATTGCGCAGCAGCAGCCCCGCCAGAGGTTCGAAACGACCCTCGAACCGCGCCGCCTGCCCAGCTATCCCGTCCGTCATGCTGTCGATGTTCCCGTTTCCGCCAGGCCGCCGGAGTGTCTATAGCATCGGGCTCCGCCGCGCCGTAAGCTTGCCGGCGGCTATCGGCAGGCAGGGAGGCCGCCCGGTCCATGAATGCAGTCGCACCCGGCGGCAGGAGCTTTTACGGCGCCCGGCTCGGCCTGCTGGCGCGGCCGACGCGCTTTCCCCGCCTGCCCGGCGACCCGGCGAATGCCCGGAGTTTCCCTTTCAGCCTGCGCTACGCCGTGCTGGAACAGGCGGACCGGAGCACGGCGCTCAGAGCCGCCGAGCGCCTGCTGGACGAAGGCGCGGAAGGCATCGGCCTGGCCTTCAACGCGGAATTCGACCTGTCGGACGCGCTCGCTGCGCCCTTTGCGGGCGGTCTTGCCGCCCAGCGCAGCCTCGTCGAAGCCATGCTGCCGCCGGATGCGGCGCTCGGCGTACTGGCCTTCTCCGGGGACAATGACAGGATCGCCGCGCCCGGCTATCTGGCCGACGCCGTGGCGGCGGACGAGGACCGGCTCGATGTCGAGCGCGCGCGCGACAGCCTTCTCGCCGCCGCCGGGCGGGCCGCCGCCGACCGCCCCGCCATCGCCGCCTGGCTGCTGGAGGAGCCGGAAATGGGCCCCTTCGCCGCCGATATCCGCGCCGCCACCGGCCGGCCGGTCTATGACCGGACGCGCTTCCTCGCCTGGTTCCATGCGAGCCTCGCGCCGAGGGCGTTCCCGCGATGACGGTCGCGCTCGGAGGCGCGCCCATCGGCGGGGCGGCGCTCGGCATCCTCATGCTGGACGCCCGCTTCCCGCGCGTGCCGGGAGACATGGGCAATGGCGACACCTGGCCTTTCCCGGTGCTCTACGAGATCGTGCGCGGCGCCACGCCGGAGCGCGTCGTGCGCCGCCGCGCGGAGGGGCTGGACGGCGCCTTCCTGGACGCCGCCCGGCGGCTGGTGGGCCGCGGCGCAACGGCGCTCACCACCGTTTGCGGTTTCCTGTCGCTCTTCCAGTCGGAGCTCGCCGCCCATGCCGGCGCGCCGGTCGCCTCCTCGACGCTGATGCAGGTGCCGGCGCTCGACCGGATGCTGCCGCCCGGCAAGCGCACGGGCGTGGTCACGGTCAGCCGCGAGAGCCTCTGGGACGACCATTTCACCGCCGTCGGCGCACGGGCCGACACGCCGGTCGAAGGCACGGAGGGCGGGCGCGAGCTTACCCGCGTGCTGATCGGCAACGAGCCCTGGCTGGACATGGGCGCCGCCGAAGCCGATGTCACCGCCGCTGCCCGCCGCCTCACGGCGCGTTGCCCGGAGGTCGGCGCCATCGTGCTGGAATGCGCCAACATGGCCCCCTACGCCGCCGCCGTGCGCCGCGAGACGGGCCTGCCGGTCCACGACATCTACAGCTTCATCACCTGGGTGCATTCCGGCTTCGCCGACGCGCCCTGACCGCCCGGCGGCCTCTACCCCCCGGAAATGCCGGCGACGACCCTGTCGGCGAAGGCGCGGGTGCCGAGCGGGCCGCCGAGGTCGGGCGTGCGCGTCTCCGGCGACGCCAGCAGGGTTTCCACGCTGCGCTCCAGCACCCGCGAGGCTTCCATGAGCGTGTTGTTCTGCTCCCGCGTTCCCTTCCATGCCAGCAATTGAGCCGTGGAGAAGAGCAGCGCGCTCGGATTGGCCTCGTCCCTGCCGGCGATATCCGGCGCGCTGCCATGCGCGGCCTGCGCCACCGCCACCCGGTCGCCCGCATTGATCGAGCCGCCGAGCCCGAGGCCGCCCGAAAGCTCGGCGGCGAGATTGGAGAGAATGTCGCCGAACATATTGGTGCAGAGCAGCACGTCGAAGCGCTCCGGCTCCCGCACGAGCAGCGCGGCGGCGGCATCGACATGCACATCGTCCGTTTCGACATCGGGCCATTCGGCGGCAAGCTCGTAAGCCACGCGCTCGAAGAGGCCGTCCGTGTGCTTCAGCACGTTCGACTTGTGGACGACCGTGACCCTGCGCCGCCGGTCGCGCGCCGCGGCGAAGGCGGCGCGCGCGATGCGCTCCGAGCCCTTGCGGGTGATCTTGCGGACCGCAAGCGCGACATCCTCGGTCGCCATGAACTCGCCCGAGCCGGCGAACATGTTGCGGTCGGCGTAGAAGCCCTCCGTATTCTCGCGCGCGACCAGCAGGTCCATGCCGGGCGCGAGCGCCGGAACGCCGGGCAGCGCGCGGCTCGGGCGCATATTGGCGTAGAGCTCGAGCCGGGTGCGAAGGGCGGCGCTCGGATTGACGCCGCCTTCCTCCGGCGGCGGGTAGGCGGCCGTATCCACCGGGCCCAGGATCGTCAGGTCCGCCGCGCGCACCGCCGCCTCCGTCGCATCCGGCCATGTCGTGCCGTCCTGCGCCAGCGCGGCGAGGCCGACGCGGCCTTCCGAAAGCTGCAATCCGAGCGCAAACCGGGCGTCCAGCGCTTCAAGCGCGCGCCGCGCCGCCTCCGAAATCTCGGGACCGATGCCGTCGCCCGGCAGAATCAGGACCTGCATCTTCGTTCGGCCTCCCGCCCGATTTGATTTCCCCAGCCGCCGGCTTATGTTCCGGTGCCCACTCAGGCAAGAGAGGAGTTCCCTGCCCGTGTCAAGCAACCGCAGCCCGCGTCCGGAGACCATCGTGCTCCATGCGGGCCACCGGGGCGACCCCAATACCGGTTCGGTCGCCGTTCCGATCCACCAGACCACGTCCTACCAGTTCCGGGACACCGAGCATGCCGCGAACCTGTTCGCGCTCTCCGAGCTCGGCAATATCTACACCCGGATCATGAACCCGACCCAGGCCGTGTTCGAGGATCGAATGACGGCGCTGGAGGGCGGGGTTGCGGCGCTGGCGCTGGCCTCGGGCCAGGCGGCAACGGCGTTCTCGCTCCAGAATGTCGCCCATGCCGGCGACAATGTGGTGAGCTCGACCGACCTTTACGGGGGCACCTGGAACCTCTTCGCCAACACGCTGAAGGACCAGGGCATCGAGGTGCGCTTCGTCGATCCGTCCGACTCGGAGAATTTCCGCCGCGCCATCGACGACAGGACGCGCGCCTTCTATGCGGAGACGCTGCCCAACCCGAAGCTCGAAGTGTTCCCGATCCGCGAGGTCGCCGATATCGGGCGCGAATACGGCATCCCGCTCATCATGGACAACACGGCGGCGCCGCTGATCTGCCGGCCCTTCGACCACGGGGCCGCGGTCGTGATGTATTCGACGACGAAATATATCGGCGGGCACGGCACCTCCATCGGCGGCCTGCTGATCGACGGCGGCAATTTCGACTGGGAAGCCTTCCCGGAGCGCCAGCCCTATCTGAACCGGCCGGACCCGAGCTATCACGGCGCGGTCTGGACCGAGGCTGTCAAGCCGCTGGGCCCCATCGCCTATATCATCAAGGCCCGGACCACGCTGTTGCGTGACCTGGGCGCCGCGACCACGCCGATGAACGCCTTCCTGTTCCTGCAGGGGCTGGAGACGCTGCCGCTGCGCATGGAGCGCCATAACGCCAATGCCGCCGCCGTCGCCGACTATCTGAACGGCCACGCCAAGGTCGCGAGGACGATCTATCCGGGCCTGATGGGCGGCGAGGAAAGGCGTCGGGCCGATACCTATCTGGACGGCGGTTACGGCGCGCTGGTCGGCTTCGAGCTCAAGGGCGGCAAGGACGCCGGGCGGAAATTCATCGACGCGCTGGAGCTGTTCTTCCATGTCGCCAATATCGGCGATGCGCGCAGCCTGGCCATCCACCCGGCGACGACCACCCACTCGCAGCTCTCGGAGGAGGAGCAGGCGGCCACCGGCGTCACGCCCGGCTATGTCCGCCTCGCCATCGGTCTGGAGCATATCGACGACATCCTCGCCGATCTCGACCAGGCGCTTGCAGCGGCGGGTTGATACCAGGGGCCTGTCCTGAGCCTGTCGAAGGGGGACGGCGCGGCGCCTCCTTCGATACGCGCCCGCTGGCGCGGTCGCTACTCAGGATGAGGGCAGGGTGAAGGCGGAGCTCCTGGAACTTCCTCATCCTGATACCAGCGGTCGTTGATTGGAACCGATGGCGCGGCGCTTCCCTGCCGTAGCCCCGGTCCTTTGTCCTCATCCCGAGTAGCGGCGCCAGCCGCGTATCGAGGAACCTGTCCTGAGCCTGTCGAAGGGGCCTGTCCTGAGCTTGCCGAAGGGGATGCGGCTCCACTGGCGGGACGATCCTTCGATACGCCTTCCCTTCGGTCGGCTACTCAGGATGAGGAGAGGCGCCGGGCGGCGTTTGCCTGTGAGTTTCAACCCGGTGCCTCCTTCGATACGCGCCCGCTGGCGCGGTCGCTACTCAGGATGGGGGCAGGGTGAAGGCGGAGCTCCTGGAACTTCCTCATCCTGAGTAGCCGCGAAGCGGCGTATCGAAGGGGCCTGTCCTGAGCCTGTCGAAGGGGGCGCCCAGGGCGGCGCTTTTGGGAGCCCCACGAGCCGGGTTGGCAGAACGGCGCGTGGCCTACATAATCGCCGCTGCGTCATGTGAACCGGGAGGGATACAAGCATGAGTTATCTGACACGCGCCGCCGCGTTCGGCCTCGGCGTCGCAATGCTGGCGGGCTATGCCGGCACGGCGCTCGCGCAGAAGGACGGTGGCATCCTCAAATTCTACCACCGCGGCACACCGCCGAGCGGCTCGATTCATGAGGAGGCGACGAACTCGACGCTCTCGCCCTATATGGGCGTCTTCAACAACCTCATCATGTACCGGCAGGATGTGGCCCGGAACAGCCTGGACACGATCGTGCCGGACCTGGCCGAGAGCTGGAGCTGGAACGGTGACGGCACGGAGCTGACATTCAAGCTGCGCGAGGGCGTCCAGTGGCATGACGGCAAGCCGTTCACCTCTGCGGATGTGCAATGCACCTGGGACCTGCTGCTCGGCAAGCGTAAGGCCAAGCTGCGCAAGAACCCGCGCAAGGCCTGGTACAAGAACCTCGAGGAGGTGACGACGAACGGCGACCACGAGGCGACCTTCCACCTGAAGCGCAGCCAGCCGGCCTTCATCGCGCTGCTGGCCTCGGGCTACTCGCCGGTCTATCCCTGCCATGTGCCGCCGAAGAAGATGCGCACCGCGCCGATCGGCACCGGTCCGTTCAAGTTCGTGAGCCTCAAGCAGAACGAGCATGTGAAGTTCACGAAGAACGAGAATTACTGGAAGGAAGGCAAGCCGCATCTCGACGGGCATGAGTGGACCATCATCAAGAGCCGCTCGACCCGCGTGCTGGCCTTCATCGCCGGCGAGTTCGACATGACCTTCAATGTCGATGTCACCATTCCGCTGCTGAAGGACGTCAGGTCCCAGGCGCCGGACGCGGTCTGCGAGCTGGTGACCACCAATGTCAGCACCAACCTGATCGTCAACCAGGACAACCCGCCCTTCGACAATGCGGATATCCGCAAGGCGATGGTGCTGACCATCGACCGGCAGGCCTTCATCGACATTCTGGGCCATGGCGAAACGCTGCAGGGCGGCGCGATGATGCCGCCGCCGTCGGGCGTCTGGGGCATGCCTCCGGAGTTCCTGAAAACGGTTGCAGGCTACGGCCCCGATGTCGAGGCGAACCGGGCCGAGGCGCGCAAGATCATGGAAGGCCTCGGCTACGGGCCCGACAACCGGCTCGCGGTCAAGGTTTCGACCCGGAACATCGCCACCTATCGCGACCCGGCCGTGATCCTGATCGACCATCTCAAGCACATCTATATCGATGCCGAGCTCGACACGGTCGAGACCAGCAACTGGCACCCCAAGGTGGCCCGCAAGGACTACATGGTGGGCCTGAACCTGACCGGCATCGGCGTGGACGATCCGGACGCCAACCTCTACGAGAACTACTCCTGCGGCTCGCAGCGCAACTATACGGGTTACTGCAAGGAGGAGATGGAGGCGCTGTTCGAGAAGCAGTCGATGATGACCGACCAGGAAGAGCGCAAGAAGCTCGTCTGGGAGATCGACAAGAAGCTGCAGGAGGACGCGGCCCGGCCGATGATCTTCCACGGCAAGGCGGCGCAGTGCTGGCAGCCCTATGTCAAGGGCTTCGTCACGCATGTGAACAGCCTCTACAACAACTGGCGCCTGGAAGACGTCTGGCTCGACAAGTAGCCGGACCCTTTCGCCAAGCGACAAACCGGGGCGCCCGCCGAGGCGCCCCGGTTTCCCTGCACTGGAGCGGACTCCGTTCAGATTGAAACAGCTTCGTCCGCATAGCCGCAATCGTCACCCCGGACGGCGCGTCAGCGACGATCCGGGGTCCATCTCCTGGCCTGTCCACCGGTCGCAGACGGTTGTGGATGGGCCCCGGATCAGGGTCCGGGGCGACGAAGCGGGGGCAAGGCCGGCGGCTGCTCATCGACAAACAGTCGATGCATATAGATCGGATCGTGTACTAAAGCCGCCGAGAGAGATGCGGGAAAAGGGGGCCGGGCCTTGAGCGCCTATATCGTCAAGCGCTTCCTGCTGATGATCCTGACCCTGGTCGGGATGTCGATCATCATCTTCGTGCTGCTGCGGCTGATGCCCGGCAACATAGCCGACATCATGTTCGACTCCGCCGGTTTCATCGATCCCGCGGAGAAGGCCAATATCGAGCGCGAACTCGGCCTCGACCAGCCGATCCCGGTCCAGTATCTCGACTGGATACACGGCCTGATCGTCTGGGACCTCGGCTTCTCCTATGTGTCCGAAATGCCGGTGGTGGACGAGCTCCAGCCGCGCATCCCGATCACCGCCAAGCTCGCGGCGCTGTCGCTCTTCTTCTCGGTCCTGTTCGGCCTGCCGCTCGGCGTCATCAGCGCCGTGCGCCAGAACTCGGCGATGGACTACATCCTGCGCTGCATCTCGCTGAGCGGCCTGTCCCTGCCGTCCTTCTGGCTGGCCCTGCTGATCCTGATGGCCTTCGTGCATTATGCGGGCTCGATCCCGATCTACATGAACCCGCCGGACAATCTCTGGGACGAGCTTCTGCTCTATAGCATCCCGGCCGCCGCCGTCGGCTTCCGGTCGTCGGCGCTCATCATGCGGCTCACGCGCTCCTCCATGCTGGAAGTGATGCGCCAGGACTATATCCGCACGGCGCGCTCCAAGGGGGCAACCGACAACTCCGTCAATTACCACCACGCGCTCAAGAACGCCGTGCTGCCCGTGACGACCATTATCGGCATCGAAGCCGCCTTCCTCATCGGCGGGCTCATCATCACCGAGACGGTGTTCAACATTCCGGGCGTCGCCCATTTCCTGGTCGAGGCGATCCTGATGCGCGACTACCCGATCGTGCAGAACCTCGTGATGCTGATCGCGCTCGTGACCGTGCTCATCAACTTCCTCGTGGACATGCTCTACGCGGTGCTCGACCCGAGGATCAAATATGCCGACTGACCGA
>JAJECF010000081.1 GCA_022822125.1 Alphaproteobacteria bacterium | reverse complement strand
ACGGATTGAGGCGATGCTGAGACTGAGCCGGATGAACGACTACGCCGTCGTCGTTCTGGGGCAATTGGCGTCCCGGCCCGAACGGCCGCGTTCGGCGAGCGAGGTCGCCGAGGCGACGGGCCTCGCCGCCTCCACCGTGTCGCAGGTGCTGAAGGCGCTCGCCCATGCCGGGCTGGTGGCGTCGGTCCGGGGCGCGCATGGCGGCTACACGGCCGACCGGCCGCCGGAAGACATTTCCGTCGCCGAGATCGTGCTGGCGGTGGACGGGCCGGTGGCGCTCACCGCCTGCGTTGACGGCGGCGACTGCGCCATTGAGGCGACCTGCCTGCTGCGCGGCTCCTGGGACCGGATCAACAATGCCGTCCGGGATGCGCTGGAAGCGGTGACGCTCGCCGACATGCTGGCCCCGATGCGGGACTTCTCGCGTTTCGAGCCGCAGGAGCTGCGCCCATGAGCCGGGTTACCGCCGAAACCGTCGAACAGGTCCGCTCGCTCGGCGACCGCTACAAATACGGCTTCGTCACCGAGATCGAGTCCGAGCAGGCTCCCAAGGGGCTGAACGAAGACATCGTGCGCTTCATCTCCGCGGTGAAGGACGAGCCGGACTGGCTGCTGGAATGGCGCCTGGAGGCCTTCCGCCATTGGCAGACCATGACCGAGCCGAACTGGGCCAAGCTCGGCATCCCGATGATCGACTACCAGGACGCCTATTACTATTCTGCGCCGAAGCAGAAGGAAGGGCCGAAATCGCTTGACGAGGTGGACCCGGAACTGCTGGCCACCTACGACAAGCTCGGCATCCCGCTGCGCGAGCAGGAGATGCTGGCGGGCGTGGCCGTGGACGCGGTGTTCGACAGCGTCTCGGTCGCCACCACCTTCAAGGCGAAGCTGGAGGAGCACGGCGTCATCTTCTGCCCGATCTCGGAGGCGGTGCAGAAATATCCCGAGCTCGTCCGGAAATATCTGGGCTCGGTGGTGCCCTATACGGATAATTTCTTCGCCACGCTCAACTCCGCCGTCTTCACGGACGGGTCCTTCGTGTTCGTGCCGAAGGGCGTGCGCTGCCCGATGGAGCTGTCCACCTATTTCCGCATCAATGCGGCCAATACCGGGCAGTTCGAGCGCACGCTCATCATCGCCGAGGAGTCCTCCTATGTGAGCTATCTGGAGGGCTGCACCGCGCCGATGCGCGACGAGCACCAGCTTCACGCCGCGGTCGTCGAACTGGTGGCGCTGGACGACGCGGAGATCAAGTATTCCACCGTGCAGAACTGGTATCCGGGCGACGAGAACGGCGTCGGCGGCATCTTCAACTTCGTCACCAAGCGAGGGGCCTGCATCGGCGCGCGCTCGAAGATCTCCTGGACGCAGGTCGAGACGGGCTCGGCGATCACCTGGAAATATCCGAGTTGCATGCTGCACGGCGCGGAGTCGGTCGGCGAGTTCTACTCCATCGCCATCACCAACAACTATCAGCAGGCCGACACCGGCACCAAGATGGTGCATATGGGCCCGGGCTCGCGTTCGCGCGTGATCTCCAAGGGCATCTCCGCCGGCCGCGCCAGCAACGCCTATCGCGGCCTCGTCAAGATGCTGCCGGGCGCGGCCGACGCCCGCAACTACACCCAGTGCGATTCGCTGCTGATCGGCTCCCGCTGCGGGGCGCACACCTTCCCCTATATCGAGAGCCAGAACCGCTCAGCCCGCGTCGAGCATGAGGCCACGACCTCCAAGATCGACGACGACCAGCTCTTCTATTGCCGCCAGCGCGGCATCGGCGAGGAAGAGGCGGTGGCGCTGATCGTCAACGGGTTCTGCCGCGAAGTGCTGCAGCAATTGCCGATGGAGTTCGCCGTGGAGGCGCAGAAGCTCGTCGGTATCTCGCTCGAAGGATCGGTCGGCTGATGCTTGAAATCCGCAATCTCCACGCCTCGGTCGACGGCCAGGCGATCCTGAACGGGCTCGACCTCTCGGTCGGCGCCGGCGAGGTGCATGCCGTGATGGGGCCGAACGGCTCCGGCAAGAGCACGCTCTCCTATGTGCTGTCCGGCCGCGAGGGCTACACGGTGGAACGCGGCGAGGCGCTCTATGACGGCCAGGACCTGCTGGCGCTGGAGCCGGAGGAGCGCGCGGCGGCCGGCCTCTTCCTCGCCTTCCAGTATCCGGTCGAGATTCCGGGCGTCGGTACGATGACCTTCCTGCGCACGGCGCTGAATGCGCTCCGGCGCGGCCGGGGCGAGGACGAGCTCGACGCCATGCAGTTCCTGCGCGTCGTGCGCCAGAAGGCGCGGGCGCTCGGCATCGGCGACGACATGCTGAAGCGCGCGCTGAATGTCGGCTTCTCCGGCGGCGAAAAGAAGCGCAATGAAATGCTCCAGCTTGCGATTCTGGAGCCGCGCCTGGCGATCCTCGACGAGACCGACAGCGGCCTCGACATCGACGCGCTCAAGGTGGTCGCGGAAGGGGTGAATGCGCTGCGCTCGCCGGACCGGGCCATGCTCATCATCACCCATTACCAGCGCCTGCTGGACCATATCGTGCCGGACCGGGTGCATGTGCTGGCCAAAGGCAGGATTCTCCGTTCCGGAGGCAGCGAGCTCGCGCATGAACTGGAGGAGAAGGGCTACAGCGAAATCCTGAGCGAGGCGGCATGACGCTCGGGGTAGAAGCCTATCGCGAGGCGTTCGAGAGCATCCGCGCCTCGCTACCGGGCGAGCGGGAGCGCGCCTTCGAGGCCTTCGCCGCGAGCGGCTTCCCGACTAACCGGGTCGAGGCGTGGAAATATACGAGTCTGCGCCCGCTCGCGCGCCAGCGCTTCCGGCCGGCCGGGCCGGACAGGGAAGCCGGGGTGCCTCTTCTGACCGAGGGGCCGCGCATCGTTCTGGTCAACGGCTTCCTGCGCGAAGACCTCACGACCGTCCCCGTCGAACGCTGGGCCGGGCCCAACGGGGCGGCGGATACGCAGGGAGAGCCGCTGGTCTCTCTCAACGCCGCCATGGCGGGCGACGGCTATATGCTGACCGTCGGGGAGGTCCGCGAGGAGCCCATCGAGATCGTCCATGCGACCGTTCCCGGCCCGACCGGCCCGGTCGCCCAGTCGCGCAACCGCATCATCGTCGAGGCCGGCGGGGCGGTGGAGGTCGTCGAGCGGCATATCGCGCTCGGCAAGGGGGCCTATTTCGTCAATGGCGTCACCGAGGTCGAGCTGCGCGGCGGCGGGCGGCTCCGCCACACCAAGCTGCAGGAGGAAGGGGCGGAAGCGCACCATCTCTGGTTCATGCCCGCACGACTGGGCCGGGGCGCTTCGCTGGAGAGCACCGTGTTCACCTTCGGCGCGCGGCTCTCGCGCAACCAGATCGAGGCCGACATCCCGGGCGAAGGCGCGGAACTCTCGCTCAAGGGAGCCTACGCCATCGCCGGCCGGCAGCTCGCCGACCACACAAGCCGCATCGAGCACCGCGCGCCGGGCGCGACCAGCCGGCAGGTTTACAAGGGCGCGATCGGCGGACAGGCGCGCGGCGTCTTCCAGGGCCATATCGTCGTGGCCGAGGGCGCGCAGAAGACGGACGGCCACCAGCTCAACCGCGCGCTGCTGCTCTCCGGCCGGGCCGAGATCGACGCCAAGCCGGTGCTGGAAATCTACGCCGACGACGTGCAGTGCAGCCACGGCGCGACGGCAGGCGACATAGACGGCGACGCCCTGTTCTACCTGCGCTCGCGCGGTATCCCGGCGGACGCCGCCCGCGGGCTGCTGGTGCGCGCTTTCCTGTCGGAAATACTGGAAGACACGCCGGAAGGCGCGCTGCGCATGGCGGTCGAAGAACGAATAGACGGATTTCTGGAGGCCGGCGCATGAGCCCGGACAGCACCCCGTCCCTCAAGCCGAATTACGATGTGCTGGCGATCCGCCAGGACTTCCCGATCCTCGCGCGCGAGGTCTTCGGCAAGCCGCTGGTCTATCTGGACACGGGCGCGAGCGCCCAGAAGCCGCGCCAGGTCATCCGCGCCATGACGCAAGTGATGGAGGAGACCTATTCCAACGTCCATCGCGGCGTGCATTTCCTCTCCCAGGCCTGCACGGACCAGTTCGAGGCGGCGCGGGAGACGGTGGCGCGCTTCATCAATGCGCCGGAAGCCGACGAAATCGTCTGGACGCGGGGCGCCACGGAAGCCCTCAACCTCGTGGCCGCAACCTGGGGGCGGGCCAATATCGGCCGGGGCGACCGGATCGTCATTTCGACGCTGGAGCACCATTCCAACATCGTGCCCTGGCAATTGCTGCGCGACGGGACAGGGGCCGAGCTTGCGGTCATCCCCGTGGACGATGCAGGCGAGGTCGATCTGGAGGCCTATGCCGGCCTGCTGGACGACGGGCGGACGAAGCTCGTCTCGGTCACCCATGTCTCCAACTCCATCGGCACGGTGCTGCCGATCGGGCAGATGGCGCGGATGGCGCATGAGAAGGGCGCGCTCATCATGGTGGACGGCTGCCAGGCCGCGCCGCACATGCCTGTCGACGTGCAGGCGCTCGATGTCGATTTCTACTGTTTTTCCGGGCACAAGACCTACGGGCCGACCGGCATCGGCGCGCTATGGGGCCGAAAGGCGCTGCTTGACGCCATGCCCCCCTATCAGGGCGGCGGCGAGATGATCGCGCATGTCACCTTCGAGAAGAGCACTTTCAAACCGGCCCCGCACAAATTCGAGGCCGGCACGCCCGCCATCGTCGAGGCGGTGGGGCTCGGCGCGGCGCTCGACTATATCGAGGCCATCGGGCGCGAGGCGATCCTGGCGCATGAGATGGATGTCGCCGAATATGCCCGCGAACGCCTGGCGGCCGCGCCGGGCGTGCGCCTCGTCGGCCATGCGCGCGAGCGGGGCGCCATCGTCTCCTTCACCATGGACCAGGCCCACCCCCACGATATCGGCACGATCGTCGACCGGGCGGGCGTGGCGGTGCGCGCCGGCCATCATTGCGCCTTCCCGGTGATGGAGCGCTTCGATGTCGGCGCGACGGCCAGGGCCTCCTTCGGGCTCTACAATATGAGGAGCGAGGCGGACCGGCTGGTCGAGGCGCTGGACGAGGTCGCGGAGATCTTCGGGCGATGAACGAGCTGCGCGAGCTTTACCAGGAGGTCATCCTCGACCACGGCCGCAATCCGCGCAATTTCCGCCGCATCGAGAATGCTGACGGCGAGGCGAGGGGCGACAATCCGCTCTGCGGCGACCGGGTGCATGTCTATGTCAAGCGGGACGGCGGCGGCGGGCTCGACGATGTGGCCTTCCAGGGCCGCGGCTGCGCGATAACCACCGCATCGGCTTCGATGATGACCGAGCTGTTGAAGGGGCGCAGCGAGGCGGAGGCGCGGCAGCTGTTCGACCTGTTCCACGCCATATGCACGGACGAGGCGTTCGACCCGTTGGACATGCCGGAGGAGTTCGAGGAGGAGTTGGACAGGCTCCAGGTCATGGCGGGTGTGCGCCAGTTCCCGATGCGGGTAAAATGCGCCACGTTGCCGTGGCATACTTTCGCGGCCGCGCTCGACGGCAAGGCGAAGGCGACAACGGAATAGGCGGGGACAGGACGGAGAACGATGGAAGGGACCATGCCCTTCGAGCACTGGATGGGCGGCGAGCCGCTGCAGGAGTTCCGCGCCGAGGCCGGGACGCCGCTGGAGCCGGGCTCGCCGATTGCGCCGCATGCGAACCTGATCGCGGCGCTCAAGACCGTGTACGACCCGGAAATTCCGGTGGACATTTACGAACTCGGCCTCATTTACGATCTGGAGCAGGCCGAGGACGGCTCCGTGCGCGTCGAGATGAGCCTGACCGCGCCCGGCTGCCCGGTCGCCGGCGAGATGCCGGGCATGGTGGCCGACGCCGTGGCGGGCGTGCAGGGCGTCGGCGAGGTCGAGGTCCGGCTGGTGTGGGAGCCGGCATGGACGATGGAGCGCATGAGCGAGGAAGCCCGCCTCGCGCTCGACATGTGGTGAGGACAAGGAGGCGGACATGCCAGAGCCGATGATCCGGATGACGGACGCCGCCGCCGAGCGGGTGCGCCACCTGATGTCGCTCTCCGAGGAGCCGGCGATCGGCCTGCGCGTCGGCGTGCGCACGCGCGGCTGCTCCGGCCTCTCCTATTCCGTCGAATATGCGAAGGACCGCAAGCCCTATGAGGAAGCCATCGAGTCAAATGGCGTGACCGTGCTGATCGACCCGACCGCGGTCATGTTCCTGATCGGCTCGGTGATGGACTACCGGGAAGGCATCTTCGAATCCGGCTTCACCTTCGAAAACCCCAACGCCAAGGGCACCTGCGGCTGCGGCGAGAGTTTCCATGTGTGACGGGAGATGAACGGGCCGCTGCCGTCGTCGCACCGGCCCCTGCCCGATGGCGGCCGGAGCTATGCGGCGCGGTCCGTCCTGCGGAAGGCGGAGCCGGCATGTTCGGGCTGGTCGGAGCGGAAGACGAGGTCATCCACCGGCTCGCCGGCCTCGTAGCGGGCCACGAGCTCGTCCGGGTCGAAGGGCTGGCCGACGGGGTCGCGCGCGAAGGCCTCGCTGCGCATGAACGCGCCGGCGGCCGCCAGGTCCATCGCGTCGATCTGGAATTCGAGCCCGTTGCCGTCCGGGTCGCGGTAATACATGGAGAGCGTCAGCCCGTGCCGGATCGGCCGGTAGGGCAGGATACCCATGGCCTTCAGCTGCTTGTAGGTGTCCAGCAGTTCGCCCAGGTCCCTCCAGGTGTAGGCGACATGGTTGACGCCCGCCTCGCCCGGCCGGCGCTCCGCGGCCCCTGCCGCCGCCGGCCCGAGATTGATGAAGGCGAAGCGGTGATGCTCGTCGTCATAGGTGAGGAAGGCGAGCCTTTCGTCCCGGTGCTGGGTCCGCGCCTCGAAGACGCGGGCATACCAGTCGATCATCTCCTCGAAGCGGTGCGTGTTGTAAACGATATGGGCGAATTTGCTGGGCGCGACCATCGCTGCCTCCCCTGTCTCGCCGCGTTTGCGGCCGTTCTTTCAGACCGCGGCCGGCAAGCGCTCGGAGCCGCCCGCCCGTCCGCATGTCCATGTTATACCAGCGGTCATTGATCGGAACCGATGGCGCGGCGCCTCCCTGCCGTAGCCCCGGTCCTTTGTCCTCATCCCGAGTAGCGGCGTCAGCCGCGTATCGAGGGGGCCGGACGGCGAGGGACGTCCCCTTCGACAGGCTCAGGACCGTCCTTCGATACGCGCCTGCTGACGCAGCCGCTACTCAGGATAAGATTCGATACGCGCCCGCAGGCGGGCGCTACTCAGGATGAGGAGAGGCGGGGCGCCGGGCGGATCGACGAAAAAAGGGAAACCGGGCGGCGGCCGGTTGAGGGGGCGCTCTTCTATGGCGGCAGGCGCCTATGTATGCTGCCCGCCGGACACCCATTCCGCAGGATGCGACGGAGGAACGAGACTGTGATCAAGCGCTTCGGAAGCCTGTTTGCCGGGCATATCGACCTGGACGACATGGGCCAGGACGCCACGCCGGCGAACGACCGGCGCTACGACAATGACCGGCTGGCCTCGGTATTTGAAAAGACCGAGAAGATGGCCGTCGCCATGGACGAGCTCGGCTATGACGCTTTCTGGCTGGCCGAGCATCATTTCCAGCATGAGGGCTATGAGTGCATCCCGAACCTGCCGCTGTTCTTCGTGCATCTGGCCCACAAGACGAAGCGGCTGCGCTTCGGCTGCGGATTCAATGTCACCACCATGTGGCATCCGCTGCGCCTCGCGGAAGACTTCGCCACCGCCGACATCCTGACCGGGGGCCGGGTGATCTTCGGCGTCGGGCGCGGCTACCACACCCGCGAGGTCGAGACGCTGGGCGGCGTGCTGATGGACGCAGACGCCAACCGGGACCTGTTCGAGGAGCAGACGGAGATCGTGCTGCGCTCCTTCCGCGAGGAGTCGTTCCGGCACGAGGGCAAGCACTACACCCTGCCGCCGCGCGTGCCCTATCGCGGATACGAGTTGGACGAGATCACGCTGGTGCCGCGCCCGGTCAACCAGCCGGTGGAATGCTGGCAGCCGATCGTGAGCGCGCAGCCGCGCGGGCTCGACTTCATGGCGAAACACGCCATCAAGGGCATTGTCGGCGGCGGCTCGGCGCTGATGGCGGAGCGGCCGATCGTGGCCTTCAAGGAGGCCTGGGAGCGCGCCGGGCACGATGTGCAGATCGGCGAGAACCTCTGCATCGGCTTGAATTTCCACATCGCCGAGACGAAGGAAAAGGCGATCCGCGAGGCCACGCCCTTCTTCGAGGAGCATGTCAAGATGTTCGCGCCGCTCGGCATGGTGCCGATGAAGCCCGAGCAGCTTGAGCGGGTGAGCGAGCGCGGCGACTGGGCCGAGCTCAACATCCCGACCC
Source organism: Alphaproteobacteria bacterium (assembly GCA_022822125.1). Next base: position 18,225 of record JAJECF010000081.1, on the reverse strand, counting down.
TGGAGCGCGCGGTCGAGGCGGGCTCCTGGTATTGCGGCCCGCCGGAGGGCTTCATCGACTATCTGGAGGCGCTGCAGGCCCGATATCCGGGCCTGGAGGACGTCAATGTCCAGTCGAGCATGGGCACGCCGCTCGCGGTGATGCTCGAGCAGCTCGAACTTTTCGGCAAGGAGGTGATGGCGCCCTTCCGCGAGCGGCAGACGGCGAAGGCGGCCTGAGCCGGGTCAGCCCCGCTCCGCCAGCACCGCGCCGGACGCCAGCAGCGCCTCGATCCCGCCCGCGTCCATGCCCGCTTCGGCCAGCACGTCCGCGCTGTGCTCGCCGAGCAGCGGCGTCGGGCGGGCGGCGGAGGGCGCGGTGTCACGGAAGCCGATATAGTTCCAGGCGATCCGCATCCGCCCGGCCGTCGGGTGCTGCGCCTCGGTGACCATGTCGTTGGCCTGCGCCGCTTCGTCATTGAGGAAGAGTTCGCTCGCCCCGCCCCGCGCCTCCGCGGCCGGCACGCCGGCCTCCTCCAGGGATTTCAGCGCTTCCGCCACATGACGGTCGGCGAAGGCCGCCTCCATCGCGCGGGCGAGCGGCGAGTCGGCCGGGTGCCCGCCGCCCGCCGGGTCGAGCGCGCCGAGCCCGAGCGCGCCCGCCAGCGCCGCCCGCGCCGCTTCGTCATCCGCGGCGACATAGATCCAGCCGTCGGCCAGCCGGTAGAGCCGGTGGCAGGCGTCTGTGCCGTGCTGGCCGGAATCGGCGAGCGGCCGCTCCGGCTTGTCCCGCCACGTCCCGAACCAGGGCGAACTCAGCACCACGGCGGCATTGAGCAGATTGCTGTCCACCCGCCGCGCCGCCCGGCCCCGCCGACGCGCATAAAGCGCCATGATCGAGCCGAGCGCCGCCATGGCGCCGGCGGTGAAGTCGGTCGGCGCGAGCTGGGCGGCGAAGGAGGGCGGGTTGCCGCTGCCGCCCTGCGCGCGCGACAGGCCCATCAGCGCCTGCGCCAGCGGGTCGATTCCGGGCCGCTTCGAATAGGGGCCGGTCAGGCCGTAGCCGGTGACATGCGTCTCGACGAGCTCCGGATCGACATGCGCGCCGATGCCCATGCGGTGCGTGGCGCCGGGGCGGAGATTGGCGAGCATCATGTCGCAGCTGGCCGCCACGCGCTGGATCGCCTCCCTGCCGCCCGGCTTGCGCGCGTCGATGCAGAGCGAGCGCTTGTTGAAGTTCAGGTTGTAGAAGTAGTTGCGCCCGATGGGCCGCGAGATGTCGCCGCCGGGCGGCTCCAGCTTGATGACGTCGGCGCCGAGATCGCCGAGCAGGCGCCCGGCCGTGGGCCCGGCGATGAGGTTCGTGATCTCCAGCACCCGCACGCCCGCCAGCGGCGCCGGGTCCTCCGCGTCCGCCGGCGCGCCCGCCGCCATCGCCGGCGCAAGCCCGGGCGGGGGCCCCGAAGCGGCGGCGCGCGGCTTCGGGTCCGCCGGCGTCTCGGCGAAGCGGATCGGCGCGCCCATCTGCACCGTCGCGCCCACCGCCGGATCCTCCAGCGCGAGCGCCATGGCGTTGTGGCGGATCTGCGGGTCCTCAAGGACGACCGGACCCTGCCGGACCGGCGCGAAGGGCACATCGGCCGCTTCGAAATCGGCGGCCCAGTCGGCGGCGCTGCGCGTCTTCATCGCACCGGCGATGGCGGCGCGGAGTTCCTCCTCCTCCGTCATCCCGTCGCCCCGGCGCACATTGTCGAACCGGGGCTCGGCGACGAGCGCGCCAATGCCCATCAACTCGGCGGCGCGGGCGATGAAGCGCTCATGCACGCAGCCGAGCTGGATATATTCGCCGTCCGCGCAGGCATAGAGGCTGTAGAAGGGCGCGCTGCCGGAGGGATGCGTCTGGAACACGAGCGGCGGGATGCCCTCCGCCACCACTTTCGGGTGGAAGAGCAGGGCGCCTGCCAGCAGCGAGGTCTCGACGATGCGCCCGCGCCCTGTGCTCTCGCGCGCGAGCAGGCCGGCGGCCGCGCCGATGCAGGCGAAAAGCGCGGCCCCGGTGCTCGGCAGCGGGTGCGGCACATGCACCGGCGCCGGCCTGAAGCCCGGCATGCCGGAGAGGATGCCCGCGCGCGCCATTACGAGGTCGTCCACCGGCGGGTCGTCCCGCCACCGGCCCTTCATGCCGTAGGCGGTGATCGAGCAGGCGACGAGGCGCGGGTTCGACGCCAGGAGCTTCGCCGGCGCCACCATCGCCTGCCCGGGCGCGGACGGCGCGAAGTCCTGCAGCAGCACATCCGCGCCCGGCAGCAGGCGTGCGAGCGCGCGCTCCGCGCCCTCGGCCTCCGGATCCCAGTCGAAGGCCTCCTTGCCCCGGTCCCAGACGACGAAACCGCCGCTGCGATGCAGGGGCGCCCCGCCATGAACGGCGCGGAGCACCCGCGCGCCCGAGTCGCCCAGCAGCATGCCGGCAAAGGCGCCGGCGGGGCCGGAGGTGAGGTCGAGAACGGTAATGCCGTCGAGCGGAAGCGTCATCTCGGAACGCGCCTTTCTCTTTTCGCTGCGCGGGGTTGGCACAATTTCAGCGTTTCGCCGGGCGCTGCAAGCCGGTTCAGGCGTCGGGCACCAGAACCGCCTTCCCGATGACCTTGCGGTCGAGCACCAGCTGCAGCGCCTCGGCCGCGCGGGAGAACGGGATGCGGTGGCTGATATGCGGCCTGAGCCCGTCCTCCGCCACCCAGCGGGTCAGATAGCGCCAGGTCTCTTCCGGCAGGTTCGGATTGCGCCGCCCCGCTTCGCCCGCGCGCACGCCGATCACCTCTATGCCCTTGATGAGGATATGGTTGACCTTGGCGACCGGGCGGCGGCCGCTGGTGAAGCCGATGGCGAGGATGCGCCCGCCCCAGACGGTCGAGCGCATCGCCTCGTCGAAGGCGTCCCCGCCCACGGGGTCGTAAACCACATCGACGCCGCGGCCTCCGGTGGCGGCCAGCACGGCCGCGCGGAAGCCGCCTCGGTAGTCGATGACGACATCCGCCCCCTGATTGCGGAGCGCGGCCAGCTTGTTCTCCCCCGCCGCCGCGGCGATGACCCGCGCGCCCAGACGCTTCGCGCAATGCACGGCCGCCATGCCGACGCCGCCGGCCGCGCCCAGCACCAGCACGGTTTCGCCCGGCGCCAGCCGGCCGCGCTGCAACAGCGCGTGAAGCGCCGTGTGATAGGCGGACCGGAACACGGCGGCCTCCGCCATGTCGAGCGCCGGCGGCGCCCGGCGCACGCGGTCGAATGTGACCGCCGCCAATTCGGCGAAGGCGCCCGGCCGGTGGCTCACGATCACCCGGTCGCCCGGCTCGAAGACATTGCTGCCGAAGCCGGTGGCGACGACCGTGCCGGCGGCTTCCAGGCCCGGCACGAACGGCAGGTCGGGCTTGAACTGGTAGCCGCCCGCCACCATCAGCGCATCGACATAGTTGACGCCCCAGGCCTCCTGCCGGACGAGCACTTCGCCCATGCCCGGCTCCGGGTCGGGCCGCTCCTCGACGGTCAGCACATCGGGCGCGCCGAGCTCGCGGCAAAGGATCACGCGCATGGCGCGCCGCAGGTGAATGCAAACATCCGCAAGGGCCGGCTCTTCCGAAACGGGTGGCGCAGCATTGCCCCGGCCGCACGCCCTGACAAGAGCGGGGCAACCATGACGATTACATCACCCGCCACCAGGGCGCGGCGAGAACGCCCGGCGCGAGCCATTCCAGTTGCGGGCCCGTATGCAGCAACAGGCCCGGTCGCGCGCTGTTGCCGTATTCCGCGTGGAAACTGCGGAGATGGCGGGCGTCCCTGAGGCGCGGCCGGTTCGCCGCCTTGACCTCGATCGGCAGCAGGCGGCCTTCGGCTTCGATCACGAAATCCACCTCTTCGCCGGCGGCAGTCCGCCAATGAAGAATTTCGGCCTGCCCGAGCCGCGCGTCCCGCCAGGCCGTCAAGTCCATCGCGACGAAATTCTCGAGATGCGCCCCGCCCGGTTCCCCGCCTCCCGCAAGGTAGAGCGCGAGGCCGGTATCGCCCCAATACAGCTTCGGCGCCTTGATGAGCCGCTTGGTCCGGTTCACGGCATAAGCCGGGATTCGCTCCAGCAGACAGGAGGTTTCCAGCAGGTTGAGATAGCGCCTCATCGTCGGCTGCGGCAGAGCAATGTCCCGGCCGAGTTCGGTCTGGTTGACGGTCTGGCCGGTCCTGAGCGCAGCCGCGCGCATCAGGCGACGGAATTCCGGCAGGGCCGAAATTGCGGACAGGTCCTGAAGGTCGCGCTCCAGATAGGTGCGCACATAGCCGTCGAACCAGACCGCGCGCGCCTCGTCCCGTTTCAGGTGGACCGCCGGCGTGGGGAACCCGCCGCTCCGCGCCAGCACGCGCCAGTCCTCCGGCTCGGCCGGGCGGGCGGCAAGCAAATCGAGCCAACGGTCCTCGGGCGTATGGATCAACTCTTCCCAGGGGCCGCCCGCGCCTTGTCCACATCGTTCCCGCCGGGTCATGGGTCGAAGCGTCAGATAGCTGGCCCGCCCCGCCAGCGACTCCGAGACGCGGCGCATGAGGAGCAGATTGGCCGAACCCGTCAGCAGGAAGCGTCCCGGTCGGCGGTCCCGGTCTATGGCCAGCTTGACGGCATGGAGCAGGTCGGGTGCTCGTTGTACCTCGTCGAGAGCTACAGGACCGGGTCCGCCCACGACGGACTCGGGGTCCCGCCGGATCGCGTCCAGAGTGTCCGGGTCGTCGAGGGAACGGTATCGCCATCCCTCCTGTTCGAGTCGTTGGGCAAGAACGGTCTTGCCGGTTTGACGTGCTCCCGTAAGCACGACGGCCGGCATGACGGCGAGGCGCTCTTCGAGCGTGTTCGCCACAAGGCGCGGAAGCGGGGAGGCGGCCATATTGTGAATGATATCCATTCATGTCTTGAATGACAATCATTCATGCTGTGACTGGATATCATTCACAAGAGACTGCGTTGCCGCCGGACAAACGGTCCCGGTCGCAGCCGGCGCGGGAATGGCCCATAGTCTGGCCTCCGATTCCCCTGAGGCACAGGTTGCGCAGCCGATGACCGAAAACGCCCCGCTTCCGCTCGCCGGCATCCGGGTGCTGGAGTTCTGCCAGACGATCATGGGGCCGAGTTGCGGCCTGGTGCTGGCCGATCTCGGCGCGGACGTCATCAAGGTCGAGCCCGCGCCCGACGGCGACAAGACGCGCCGCCTGCCGGGTTTCGCCGCCGGCTTCTTCGGCGGCTTCAACCGCAACAAGCGCTCGCTCGCCGTGGACCTCAAGTCGGACCGCGGCCGGGCGGTCGTCCACCGGCTCGCCGCAGGCGTCGATGTCGTCATCGAGAACTATGCGCCCGGCACCATGGAGCGGCTGGGCTGCGGATGGGAGACGCTTCGGGACATAAATCCGAGGCTGATTTTCGCCTCGCTCAAGGGTTTTCTGTCGGGGCCTTACGAGAACCGGCCGGCGCTCGACGAGGTGGTGCAGTTCATGGCCGGCCTCGCCTATATGACCGGCCCGCCCGGCCGGCCGCTGCGCGCCGGCACCTCGATCATCGACATCATGGGCGGCAGCTACGCGGTCATCGGCATACTCTGCGCGCTGAAGGAGCGCGAGGCGACCGGCAGGGGGCAATTCGTGAAGTCCGCGCTGTTCGAGTCGACCGCCTTCCTCATGTCGCAGCATATGGCGGGCATCAGCGCCACGGGGCGCGAGCCGCAGCCCATGCCGGCCCGCGCCCGCGCCTGGGCGATCTACGAAACCTTCGAGACCGGCGACGGCGAGCAGGTGTTCATCGGCATCACCAGCGACAACCACTGGCGCGCCTGGTGCGGGCATTTCGGCTGGGCGGACGAGCTTGCCGACCCGCGTAACGCCACGAATGAGAGCCGGGTGGTCGAGGGGGACCGGATCGCCGCCCGCATTGCGGAGGTCGTGAAGGCGCGCACGCTTGCCGAGATGACCGCCATACTGGAGGAGATCGCCGTGCCCTTTTCGCCCGTGGCGCGGCCGGTGCATCTGTTCGACGACCCGCAGCTCAACCATGAGGGCCGTCTGCTGGATGTGCAGCTTCCGGGCGGCCCCGCAACGCGGCTGCCGCGCCTGCCCGTCGAGATCGGCGCGCACGATTTCAGCCTCCGCCGCCAGCCCCCGGCCGTCGGCGAGCAGACGGGCGAAATCCTGGCGGAGGCGGGCTTCGACGAGGCCGAGATCGCCGCGCTGGCGGCGGAGGGGGCGATTACGCAATAAAGGCGAGGCCCACCTGTTGTCAAAAGAACGAAAAGGGAATAGAACAACCGCTTGGCGAAGGAGGGGCCGATGCCGACGTTGGAATTCAAGGGCAAGCAGCATATCTACGCCCACCACCTGACCGTGCCCTACCGCCCGCTGGAGCCGGACGCCGCCCGCTCGCTGAATCCTGCCGGGGTGGACGACAACCTGATTATCCACGGAGACAACCTAGAGGCGTTGAAGGCGCTGCTGCCCTGCTATGCCGGGCGGGTGAAGTGCATCTATATCGACCCGCCCTACAACACCGGCAATGAAGGCTGGGTCTATAACGACAGGGTGAACAGCCCGCTGATGAAGGCGTGGCTGAAGGAAAACGGCCCGGTCGATGGCGAGGACCTGGAGCGCCACGACAAATGGCTCTGCATGATGTGGCCGCGCTTGCACCTGTTGAAGGAATTGCTGTCCGAAGACGGGGTTATTTTCATTTCGATAGACGATAACGAACAGCATCATCTACGGATGATGATGGATGAGATTTTTGGGGAGGAGAATTTCGTTGCAGATTTCATGTGGAACAGCACAAAGTCTATAACCAATCCAGCGTTAGTATCAGTTTCTCATACTTTCAATCTATCTTATGCAAGAAATATAAACATTATAAAGCAAAATAGAAATCAATTTAAGCTCCCCGCTATCACGTCTGGATTCTCTAATCCGGATAGCGATCCAAGGGGTCCTTGGAAAGCTGATCCATTTGAAGCTGGTGGAGAACGGCCAAATCAGATGTATCCGATTACCAATCCTAATACCGGAGAAGTGTTTTACCCTAGTCCGGGAAATTGCTGGAAAAACGATTTACAAAGATTTGAGATATTGATTCAAGACAATCGCATTGTGTTTGGAAAAACTGGGAAGGGACGCCCTCAAAGAAAGAGATTCTTGTCCGAAGCGAAAGAGAGGGGATTGACCCCAAATACTTGGTGGGATGAAGTAGGAACGACTACGAATGGTACCGAATTAGTGAAGACCATATTGGAAGGCACTGGATTCCAGAATCCTAAGCCTGTTGGCCTGCTACACAAAATCCTCCTATTGGCTTCGGATGAAGACTCCATCGTCCTCGACTCCTTCGCCGGCAGCGGCACCACAGCCCATGCTGTGCTTGCCTTGAATAAGGAGGACAGCGGCAACCGCAAATTCATTCTGGTCGAGTGCGAGGACTATGCAGACAGCATCACGGCGGAGCGAGTGAGGCGTGTCATCCGGGGCGTCCCGAAGGCGAAGGACGCGGCTTTGCGCGAGGGCCTGGGCGGCTCCTTCACCTACTGCACGCTGGGAGAGCCGCTTGACGCTGAGACCATGCTGACCGGGGAGGCGCTGCCGGATTGGCCCGCGCTCGCCGCTTGGCTCCTGCACACGGCCTCCGGCATTTCCGCCGGACTGGCCGACCTCTCGCCGCAAAACGAGGACGGCCTGTTCCATGCCGGAGAGGCGGCGGACTACTACCTGCTTTACGAGCCGGATATGGACTGGCTGCGTAGCAACGAAGCGATCCTGAACGAGGAGCGCGCCAGGCGCATCGAGGCCGCAAACCGGGAGCGGGGCCGGAAGGCGGTGGTATTCGGGCCGGGCAAATATATCGGCCAGCGGGACCTGACGAGGATGGGCATCACCTTCTGCCAGCTTCCCTACGAACTCCACCGGACGGGGCAGGGATAAGGCGCGGTGGAACTCAAGGAATACCAGGCGGGCGCGCTCGACGCCTTCGCCCGCTGGCTGGAGGCGCTGGCGGAGGCGGAACGGACCTCGAAACGGGGAATCGAAGCGCTGGCCGGCACCGGCGTCCCTGTTCCCGACGACCTTCGCAACCATCCGAAGACTGCCTGGGAGCGTCTGGCGAAAGCCGGCGGCGTCGCCCCGACCGCCAGCGGTTACATAAGCCGGACCGACGATGCAGAGCGGCCGATCCCGCATTTGTGCTTCAAGGTGCCGACGGGCGGCGGCAAGACGCTGCTCGCCGCCGCGGCGCTGGAGCGGCTGGGCCGGCAGGCGGGCCTCACGCTCTGGATTACGCCGACCCGCGCGATCTACGAGCAGACGAAAACCGCCCTGAAAAACCGCGAGCACCCCTATCGGCAGATGCTGGAGCGCGCCAGCGGCGGCCGGCTGAAACTGCTGGAAAAGGACGATCCTTTCGCGAAAGCCGATGCCGCGAACTATCTCTGCGTCATGTTGCTGATGCTGCCTGCCGCCAATCGGCGGAAGGGCAAGGAATTCCTGCGGATGTTCCGCGATTCCGGGCGCTACCCAAGCTTCTTCCCCGACAGCGACGACATTTTCGGCAATGAGCGCCTGCTGAACGAATATCCCGACCTTGAGCGCCTTTCGGCCGAAGAGCCGGTCAAGCACAGTCTTTTCAATGTCTTCAAGATGCTGCGGCCGGTTGTGGTGCTTGACGAGGCGCACAAGGCGTATGGGCGCAGACAGGAAGCGAACGAAGAATTCGCGCGCTCCATCAGCCGCCTCGATCCCCGTCTGGTCGTCGAGCTTTCCGCCACGCCCAATCGCGGCGTCAGCAACCTTCTGGTCGATATCGGCGGCGTCGAATTGAAGGCCGAGGAGATGATAAAACTGCCGGTGCAGGTGGAAGCGTTCCGCAACGCCACATGGCAATACACGCTTCAGGAGACCCACGAGGAACTGGAGCGGCTGGCTGCGGAAGCGGCGTCGCTCTATGCAAGCGAAGGCCGTTATGTCCGTCCCATCGCCGTGGTGCGGGTGGAGCGCACCGGCAAGGACCAGCGGGACGGCGAGCATGTCCATGCGGAGGACGTGCGCGACTACCTGATGCAGAATCTGGGCGTGCCCGCCGATGCCGTCGCCGTGAAATCTTCCGAGCGCGACGAACTGGCCGGCAAGGACCTGCTCTCCGAATACTGCCCGGTGCGCTGGGTCGTGACCAAAGCCGCCTTGATGGAGGGCTGGGACTGCCCCTTTGCCTATGTGCTGGCGATGCTCGACAACACAAGAGCCAGGCGGGCGATCACGCAACTGGTCGGACGGGTCATGCGCCAGCCGCACGCGCGGCTCACCGACCGCGAGGCTCTCGACCGCTGCTACGTCTATTGCTGGAACACCGCCGTCGGCGAAGCGGTAGAGCATGTGAAGGCCGGGCTGGAAGAGGAGGGACTGACCGGCCTTTCCGGGGAGGTCTTCTCGAAATCCGCCGGAGATATGCGGCCGGTTACAGTGCGGCGGCGGGAGCCGTTCCGGGATCGCGACGTTTTCTTGCCTCTGGTGTTGCACCGGAACGGCGAAGAGTGGCGGGAACTGGACTATCTGCGCGACATCCTGCCATCCATCGACTGGAGCGCCATCGACGCGCCGGCCGTGGAAGACAGTCAGCTGCAAACGGCCGTCCGGCAATCGGCCACCGTGGATATCGGCGATACGGCGGCGACCGTTTACGAGGATCGGGAACTCTTCATCGACAAAACCGCAAAGCTGACCTGGTTCGCCCGCCGCCTGTCCGACATCGTTCCGAACCCCTGGCAGGCGGCTCGCATCGGTTCGGAGCTGATAGGCCGCCTGCGGGAATCCGGGGAGTCCGACGACGAAATTTATGATCGGCGTTCGTACCTGATGCACGAATTGCACAAGCATGTGAGCGATGCAATCGACGGGCAAGCGCAAGCCGTTTTCACGGAAAAGCTGCGGCGGGAGGAAATCCGCTTCGACCTCGATTCGGGCCGGCCCGCGTTTCGCATGGCCGAATGCTACGAAATCCGCGTGCCCGAAGACGCCGGCCGGATGACGCGGGAAGACCGCCATTCCCTGCTGCAATTGAGTCTGTTCGAGTCGATCTATACCCATCAGTTCGACAGCGATCTGGAACGCAAATTCGCGCGCTATCTGGATGAGCAGAAGGCCCTGCAGTGGTGGCACCGGGTCGCCGCGCGCCAGGGCGGCGACTACTATCTCAAGGGCTGGAGGCAAAATCGCATCTGGCCCGATTTCGTCGCCATCGCCGGCGGCGAGGAAGGCCGCCAGCACCTTCTGATCTACGAAACCAAGGGCGCGCATCTCGACGGCTCCGATACCGAATACAAGAAGCGCGTGCTGGAGGCCCTGGAGGGCGCGTTCGAGTGCGGGTCCATGACTGTGCGGGAAGGCCCGGCCAAGGGCATCTTCAAGCTGGTCTTCGCCGAAGCCGCATTCCCTGCCGCGCTGGCCGGTCTTCAAGGCCCGCAGGAGCCGCTCACGCAATAAAAGCCCGATAATCCTCGACCACGTCCTCCACGGCCGCTTGCAGCAGCCGGGCGCCGTCTTCGGCGCGGGCGAGCGCGGCTTCGGAGCCGATGCGCCCGTCCGGGAAGCGCGCGCGGAAGGCCTCCGGCTCCTTCTCGAAGCCGCCGGGTGCGCGTTCCGGCGTCATGGCCACGCCCTCGCGCCGGGTTTCGGGCGCGACATGCCAGGCGAGCGCGATTTCGGACGGCGTGGCGTGCATCCCCTCGGCCTTGCCGTATAACTCCTTCGCAAGCGCACGCACGCGCGGTCCGGCGAACCAGTTGTGAAGCCTGCAGCGCGGCGCCTCCACGTCCTTCAGCGCGGCGCGGATGAAGGGGATGTTGCCGCCATGCCCGTTCAGCACATAGACATGGGAAAAGCCGTGCCGGGCGAGCGAGGCGGAAGTCTCCCGCAGCACCGCCTGGAAGGTCTCCGGCGCGAGCGTGATCGTCCCCGGAAAGGCCATGTGATAGGGCGCAACGCCGAGCGCCAGGGTGGGCGCGGTGAGAATGCCGAGCCGCTCCGCCGCCGCCCGCCCCACGCCTTCGGGGCAGAGCGCGTCCGTGCCGAGCGGCCCGTTCGGCCCGTGCTGCTCCGTGGAGCCGACCGGCAGCAGGATGCCCCCCGCCCGCTCCAGATAGGCCTCCACTTCCGGCCATGTCAGATGATCGAGCCTCATGGACGCCAGCATATAACGGGAAACGCGGGAATTGGGGGCGGGAGCGAGAAATCGCATCCCGTTCCGTGCAGAGTGCGCGCGCCAAGTCTGGAGGCGGACCGCCGAGGGCGTTATGGTGCGCGCTTCCTACCCTGCATCCAGGAGCTTCCAGCCCGATGAAACTTCTCGGTTCCACCCGCTCGCCCTATGTCCGCCGCGTCGCGGTCTCGCTCAACCTGATGGGCCTCGACTGGGAACTCGACCAGGTCGCGGTGTTCGACGACCCCGAGTCCGTCCGGCGCTACAACCCGCTGCTGCGCATCCCGACCCTGCTGCTCGACGACGGCGAGGCGCTGGTCGAGAGCTACGCCATTCTCGACGCGCTCGACGAAATGGCGGGCGACAAGCGGCTTATCCCCGCGGCTGGCAAGGCGCGGCGCGATGTGATGCGGGTCACGGCGATGGCCGTCGGCGCCATGGACCGGACCATCTGGGCCGTCTATGAGCCGCGCTTCCGCCCGAAGGAGAAGGTCGAGGAAAGCTGGATCGCCCATAATCGCGAACGCGCGCTGGGCGGCATGCAGTATCTGGACGGGCTCGCCGCCGAAGCCGGCGACGGCTGGCTGGTCGGCGATTCGCTGAGCCAGGCCGATATTTCCGCCGTCTGCGGCTTCACCTTCGCGCGCATCGCGCATCCGCCGATGAAGATCCGCGAGGCCTGTCCCGCCCTTGCAGCGCTCGCCGAACGCTGCGAGGCGACGGAAGCCTTCAGTTCGACCTTCCCGCAATTCTAGGCGCGCGCGCATGACGGATATGGCGGACGCCGAGGCGCTCGGCCTCGACCCCGGGCCGCTGGAGCGGCTGGTGGAGACCGTGGAGGCGCATATCGCCGAGGGGCGCTATCCGGGCGCTGAGATCGCCGTCGCCCGGCGCGGCCGGCTGGCGCTCAACCGGCGCTTCGGCCGGGCGCGGCTCGACCCGCCCCGGGACGCGGAGGAAGGCGCGCTCTGGCTGCTTTTCTCCAACACCAAGGTGATTACCGCCGCGGCCGTCTGGAAGCTCGCCGCGCAGGGCCGGTTGCGCTTCACCGATCCGGTCGCCATGCACCTGCCGGGCTTCGAGGCGCATGGCAAGGGGCAGCAGAGCGTGCTCGAATTGCTGACGCATCAGGGCGGCTTTCCCAATTCCGACATGCCGCCGGAGGCCTGGGAGGATCGCGAGGCCAGACGGCGCGCCGTCATCGGCTTCAAGGCCGAATGGACGCCCGGAAGCCGCGTCCACTACCACGCCGGGGCCGCGCACTGGGCGGCGGCGGCGCTGATCGAGGCCGTCTCGGGGCAGGATTTCCGCGCCTTCATCCGCGACGAGATCGCGGCGCCGCTCGGACTGGAGAACGAGATGTTCGTCGGCCTGCCGGATTCGGAACACCCGCGCGCAGTCGATATGCACGCGCCGGCCGAGGGCGGCGGGTTCGAACCGCTGACGGAGCGCAACACGCCCGAAATCCGCCGCGCCGGCATACCCGGCGGCGGCGGATATGCGACCGCGAAGGGCATGGCGGCCTTCTACCAGATGCTCGTGCAGGGCGGACGGCTGGGCGACGTGCGGCTCTTCCCGCCGCGCCTCGTCGCCTATTGCACCCGCAACTGGACGGGCGAGCGCGTGGACGAGCGCTTCGAAATGCCGATGCATCGCGGTATCGGCCCGCATGTGCGCGGCCGCACAGAGACGATACGCGGCCTTGGCTCCTTCGGGCATGAGAGCGTGTTCGGCCATGGCGGCGTCGGCTCCTCCTATTGCTGGGCGGACCCGGCCTCCGGCGTCTCCTTCGCCTATCTCACCAACTGCCTCTACCCCGAGCCCTGGCACAGCGAACGCCTGGATGTGGTCTCGAATTTCGTCCACATGGCGATCACGGATTAGCGCGGTATCCGCCCGGTTTGAAACGGGCGGCGGCCCTTCGACAAGCTCCTTCGATACGCCGCTTCGCGGCTACTCAGGATGAGGTTCGATACGCCGCTTCGCCGCTAATCGGGATGAGGAAGCCCTGGAACGCGCCTCCGTCCCCCTCCTCATCCTGAGTAGCGCCCGCGCCGGCGGGCGCGGGCCTGTCCTGCACTTGTCGAAGGAGACGGCCGCACCTCCGTTCCGGTGGAGGGCAACGGCGCCGGCAAGGTCGATCCGGCGGTCGGGCGGGCCCGGCTCCGTATCCGGCCGGTCAGGCGAAGCGCATCAGGAAGCGGACCAGGCGGCGGGTGCGGGGGCCGAACAGCGCATCGGTGTAGTAGCTGCCGGCGGCGCGCTTCGAGACCTCGCCGAGCGTCGGGTAGGGCGCGATCATCCCGGCCAGCGCGCCGATGCGCAGCTTTTGCGACACCGCCAGCACCCAGGGCTGGATGAGTTCGCCCGCATGGGGGCCGACAATGGTGGCGCCCAGCACCCGCCCTTTTGGCCCGACGACCGCCTTGACGAAGCCCTCGGTCTCGCGCTCCGCCCGGGCGCGGTCGTTTTCGGCGAACTCCTGGCGCAGCACGCGCGCCTTCCGCCCGAAGGCCTCCTTCGCCTGCGATTCGGTCAGGCCGACATGGGCTAGCTCGGGGTCGGTATAGGTCACCCAGGGCGCGGCGGTCGTGTCCGCTCTCGCAGGCAGGCGGAAGAGCGCATTGCGAATCGCGACACCGGCATGGTAGCCCGCCACATGCGTGAAACGCAGCCCGCCCGCCGCATCGCCGACTGCGAACACGCGCTTGTCCGAGGAGCGCAGCCTCCTGTCCACCGTGACCCCCGCGGGCGTCCAGGCGATGCCGCCGGCGTCGAGGTCCAGGCCTTCCAGGTCGGGCCGGCGACCGGCTGCAACCAGCAGATGCGTGCCCTGCGCCGTTTCCCGCCGGCCCTCCGTCTCGAAGTGCAGGGCGATGTCTCCGGGCCCGCCCGATGCGCCGGTTACTTCCGCATGCTCCCGGAGCCGCACGCCCTCGCGGATGAGCCGCGCGCGGATGAGCGCGGCGGCGTCCTCGTCGTCGCGCGGCAGGATCGGCCCGCGCTGCACCACCGTCACCTCCGCGCCGAGCCGGCGGTGCGCCTGGGCGAGCTCGATGCCGACCGGGCCGCCGCCCAGCACCAGAAGATGCGCCGGCGTCTCCTCCAGGTCGAAGACCGTCTCATTGGTCAGGAAGGGCAGCCCGTCGAGACCGGGAACGGGCGGCGTCACCGGCCCGGAGCCGGTCGCCAGCACGATCCAGCGCGGCCGCGCGCGCACGCCGCCGCCTTCCAGAAGGCGCCTGCCGACGAAGCGGGCCGGCGCCTCGACCACGCGCACGCCGAGGCCCTCGAAGCGCTCGACGCTGTCATGCGGCGCGATGGCGGCGATGACCCCCTGGACATGGCGGCGGAGCGCGACGGGATCGACCCGCGGCGTCTGCGGCGCGATGCCGAAGCGGCCCGCATTGCGGAAGGCCGAGGCGGCATGGGCGGCGGCGATGGTGGCCTTGGAGGGCACGCAGCCGTAGTTCAGGCAATCGCCGCCCATGCGGCCTTTCTCGAACAGCAGCACCGAGGCGCCCATCTGCGCCGCGCCCGCCGCCACGGAGAGGCCGCCGGAGCCGCCGCCGACCACCGCGATATCGACCTTCACTGTTTCCGCCATACGCCCGCCTTTCCGCCGCTCGAGATGCCGGACCGTTTCATGCTTGTCTTCCCTTTGCGCAGCCCGGATACTTAACGCTTGCACTCTAAGCCTTTTCTTCGCCCCGGAGCCATGCCGGAGGGCGTTCGATGAACGCGCCGTCCCTCGACGAAACGGCCCGGCGCGCTGCGGAACTGCTTGCCGCCGGCGACCATGAGCCCGCAGCGGCGCTCTATGAGCAGATGCTGGAGGTCGAGGCCGGCCGCGCAGACGGCCATCTGGGACTGGCCCGGCTGTGCTGCGAACAGGCGCGCCTCGACGAGGCCGTCCGGCATTTGCGCGCGGCGGCGGATCTGCGCCCGGCCGATGCGGGGGTTCAGGGCGAGCTGGCGCTGGTGCTGCGCCAGATCGGCCTGACGGGCGAGGCGTCCGTCGCCGCCGCCCGCGCCGCCCAGCTGGCGCCGGAGGATATCGAGCTCCACTGGCTGAACGGCGCCCTTCTGCTGATGAACGGGCGCTATGCGGAAGGCTGGGCCGCCTGGGCGCGGACGCGGGCGCTGGAGGACGCCGCGACCGACGCCAGCCGCTACCGGCCGCCGCGCTGGGACGGGCGGCGGCTCGATGGCGAAACCCTGTTGCTGGATGCGACCGGCAGCGATATCGACGCCGTGCAGTTCTCCCGCTATCTGCCGGCCGTGCGCACGCGCGGCGCGGTTCCGGCCATCGCATGCAGCGAGGCCGCCGCCGGCCTGCTGTCCGGGCTGCCGGGCCTGCTCTGGCTCGCCGCGCCGGGCGAGAACCGCCCGCCCTATGACCTCACGACCGGTTTCGACGATTTGCCGCGCCTGTTCGAGACGACGCCCGCGACCGTGCCGCCGCCGGCCGGCCTGGAGGTGAATCCGAGGCAAAGGCGCCGCTGGCAGGAGGCGCTGGCCGGGGCGCCCTCGCCGCGCGTCGCCGTCGCCTGGACCGGCGCGGAGCCCTGGCCGGAAGGGTTGCTCGGGATCGCCGGGGCCCATTTCTACACCCTTCTCGAGCCGGTCCCGGGCATGACGCCGCTTGCCGAGGGGCCGTTCGCGCTCGATGCCGCGGCCGCGATGCTCGAGGAGTTCGAGATCGTGGTGAGCGACGACAACCCGCTCGGCCATCTCGCAGGCGCGCTCGGCCGTCCCTGCTGGATGATGCTCGGCGTCGCGCCCGACTGGCGCTGGTTCCAGGCCCGGCGCGATACGCCCTGGTATGCCTCGATGCGGCTCCTGCGCCAGGAGCGCCCGGGCGACTGGGGCGCGCCACTGGCCATCGCCCGGCGCGAGATCGAGCGCGGTCTCGCCAGGAATGCGGACCGGCTCGCCGCGGCCGAAGCGGCGCTTTCGGACGGTCAGGTGCGCCGCGCTGCGTCGCTGCTCGCCGCGGGCGGGCCTTCCTGGCGCGGCGATGCGCGCATGCACCGCCTGCTGGGAGATCTCGCCCTTGCCCAGGGCCGTCTGGACGATGCCGCGCGCGCGCTTCACCGCGCCGTGGCCGCCGCGCCGGACGATGCCGGGGCCCACAGCGCCTTCGTCCGCGTGCTCGCGCAACTCGGCGCCCATCGCGACCGCGAGCGCATGGCGGCCCGGGCCGTGGCGCTCGATCCCGAATCGCCGGAGCCGCGTCTCGGCCATGCCGACGCGCTGGAGGCGCTTGGCCGGTCGGACGAGGCGCTTGCCGTCTATACAGACGCCCACGATCTGGCGCCGAATGACAGCGCCGCTACCGCCGCGCTGGCCTCGGCGCTGCTGAGGCGGGGCAATTTCGATGCCGGCCTGCCGCTGCTGCCGGCGGGGCCGCTGCCGCCGGCCGGGCTGCAGGCCGTCGAGGGAGCGGATGTCGTCATCGATGCAACGGACGACGACATCGAGGCCATCTGGCTGCTGCGCTACGCGGCCATGCTGGAGTCCGCCGGGCGCGTGCTGACGGCGGTGCGGCCGGGCCTCCAGCGCCTGTTCGCCGGCCAGCCCGGCCTGGACGGCGCGCTCGTTCCCGGCCAGACCCGGCCGCAAGGCGCGCTTACCCTGTCGGCTGCCGCCTTGCCCCGGCTGTTCGGCACGACCCTTGAGACGATTCCCGCCGACATGCCCTATCTCTGCGCCAACGACATGCTGGCCCGGCACTGGCGGTCCCGTTTCGCGCGCCCGGCAAGGCTGCGGGTGGGCATCGCCTGGGGCGAGCGCACGCTGCTGGAGGCGATGGCGCCGCTGTTCGAGGTCGAGGGCGCGGCCTTTTTCAGCCTGGAGACCGAGTCCGGATCGCGGATGCTGGCGTCGCTCCGCAGCCGGGCCGGCATCACCGACATCTCGACCCGGATTACCGATGCGGCGGAACTGGCCGCCGCGATCTCGGCGCTCGACATGGTCATCGGGCCGGACGGCCCGGCGGTGCATATCGCCGGCGCGCTCGGCGTGCCCGCGGCCGTGCTGCTCACCCGCCCGACGCACTGGCGCTGGCTCTCGGACCGCGAGGACAGCCCCTGGTATCCCTATTCGCGCCTCTTTCGCCAGCAGCGCCTGGACGACTGGTCCGCTCCGGTGGCGGCGCTCGGCCCGGTGCTCAGGCAGGCGGTTTTCGATGCCGGCTGAAACGCAGCCTCTTGATTGCAGCGGCCCGGTCGGGCCATATCGGGGCGGGCCCGTAGTTCAGCGGTCAGAACCCGCCGCTCATAACGGCGTTGTCGCAGGTTCGAATCCTGCCGGGCCCACCAGCATCCCCCTGCACGGTCCGGCCGCGTGAACCCCGTCCGCCTCTACCGGGCGCGCGCCGAAGAGCGCACGCTGGCCTGGACAGTGGAGGCTTGGCGCCGGCTCGGTCTCGGGCCGGGATCGGCGCTCTTCACCACCGCAGGAGGCCTCATCCTCGCGCCGTTCGACACCGGCCCGCCGCTGGTCGAGGCCGCCTTCGACGCCCGCATCATGTCCGAACGGGCGGAGTTGCGCTGGCTCGCCGCCGGACACCGGGAAGGTGTTCGCATCGGCCCGACCGTGCTGGTCGGCGAAGTCGATACGCCGCTCGTCGAGGGCTTCGCCCGCCTGGAGCCGCATGACGCCCATCCGCGCGAGGTCGGCTACACGGTTCCGGCGGCGCTTCACGGCGCGGGCGGTGCGGTGTCCGTCGCGCTCCGCCTCGTCGAATATGTCGATTCCGCCGACCCCGACCATCCGGGCCGCGTGGACGAACGCCTCGCCGCCGCCGTCATCCTGCCGGAGCCGTGAGTCATCCTGATATCGATCCGGCGAAACCCCGTGTTGTTTTCCGCTTTGAGGCGATAGCAGCCCGTCGGTTTTTGTCACATTGATCGGTTGAGGGATTTCCGGGGCTGTTGGGCGAGCGCGGGATAGTTGTCGGGCCGGCTTTGCGTTGCCGGTCCGGCTCCGTAGTGTCGT
>JAJECF010000008.1 GCA_022822125.1 Alphaproteobacteria bacterium | reverse complement strand
CTCTACCCTATCCCGGGGAGACGCGCTCCAACGAGCAATCTGCGACTTCTGCGTCCGTATAATACCAGCGGCACCGGGTTGAGACTCACGGGCAAATGCCGCCCGGCGCCCCCGCCTCTCCTCATCCTGAGTACCCGACCGAAGAGCTTGTCGAAGGGGAGGCGTATCGAAGGATCGTACCGCCAGTGGAGCCGCCTCCCTCGATACGCGGCTGGCGCCGCTACTCGGGATGAGGACAAAGGACCGGGGCTACGGCAGGGAGGCGCCGCGCCATCGGTTCCGATTAACGACCGTTGGTATAAGGCGGTCACGGGCAAGGGACAGAAGGAACGGGGCCGGGAAATGGAGCCGCAGCCTCTCATCGCCGTGGCGGATGTCGAGGCGAGCAGCCGCTGGTATCGTCGATTGCTCGAATGCGAAAGCGGGCATGGCGGGCCGGACTACGAGCGGCTGGTCTCGGACGGCCGGCTGATTCTCCAGCTCCACCGCTGGGAGGCGCACGACCATCCCCATATGGGCGACCCGACGTCGAAGCCATACGGCAATGGCGTATTGCTTTGGTTCCACACGGATGCCTTCGACGCCGCGGTCCGGCGCGCCCGCGCGCTCGGCGCGGCCATTCTGGAGGAGCCGCACGTCAATCCGAATGCCCGCCACCGGGAATGCTGGCTGCGCGACCAGGACGGCTATGTCGTCGTTCTGGCCGGTGCCGAGGGTGATATCTGACCCCTGGCGGGGCTGTTCCGGTCGTATTTCCGCCTGCTCCCGGTCGCATGCGGGCGCAACGGCCTCGCCCGGGTTGCGGCAGAGTGGATCTTGTCCGGACCCGGCGGAGCGCCCCCCGCAATGAACGACCTTGCGAGCGTTCTCGAGCCCATCGAAACGGCGAGCGGCCTGCCGGGCCGGTGCTATACGGACGCCTCGGCCTTCGAGGAGGAGCGCCGAAAGCTCTTCGGCCGAGGCTGGTTCTGCGTCGCCTTTGCAAGCGACCTCGCCGTGCCCGGAGACCTCATGCCGGTGGACGCGATGGGAACGGCGCTGCTGCTCGTGCGGGCCGCAGACGGCGACATCCGCTGCTTCCACAATGTCTGCCGCCATCGCGGCGTCCGCCTCGTGGAAGCGCCGGAGCACGGCAGGACGTCCGTGCGCTGCCCCTATCACAGCTGGACCTACGACCTGGAGGGCCGGCTGCGCGCCACGCCGCATATCGGCGGCGTCGGCCGCCATGAGGCGCCGGGGTTCCGCAAGAGCGGGCGCGGCCTCGCGCCGGTGCGCGCCGGCGTCTGGCTCGACATGGTGTTCGTGGACCTGTCGGGCGCTGCGCCGGCGCTGGAGGACTGGCTCGCGCCTCTGCTGGAGCGATGGCGGGATTTCCCGCTCACGCGCTACCGGCCGGCGGAAGCGCCGCCGATTCGTTTCCGGTTGAACGCCAATTGGAAGCTCGCGGTCGAGAACTATTGCGAGGCCTACCACCTGCCCTGGATTCATCCGGGGCTGAACCGGATCTCGCCGCTCGCCGACCACTATCCCATCGTGGAGGCCGCCTTCTCCGGCCAGGGCTCGCATTGCTATGCGGCCCGCGGCGAACTGCCCGCCGCCGCCGACAGCCCGCGCGCCGAATATGCGGCCCTCTACCCCAACCTGCTGCTGGGCGCGCATTCGGACCATTTCTTCGCCATGCGCCTCGACCCGCTTGCCCCGGACCTGACGGCGGAGGATGCCCGGCTCTGGTGCCTGGAAGGGGCCGCGGCCGGGCCCGCCTGGGCCGGGGCGCGCGAGCGGCTGCGCGCGCGCTGGGAAGAGGTGTTTCGCGAGGATGTGGGCGTCGTCGAGCGGATGCAGCTGGGGCGCCGGTCGCCCGCCTTCGACGGCGGCTGCTTCTCACCGGTCCTGGACGGGCCCAGCCACGCTTTTCACAGATGGGCCGCGCTTCGCCTCGGCGCGGCCGAACCCGCTTGACGGACACCGGACGACGATCCTATAAGCCGGCGCAAAGCTGACCGGAACGGAAACTCACCGACATCATGGCCTATTCGAGTCAAGCAAGGAAACGGGTTCGCCAGAACCTGCGCCGCGCCGCCCGCAACCGCGCCCGCGCCAGCCGTGTGCGAACCTTCGTAAAGAAGGTCGAGGCCGCGATCGCCGAAGGCGACAGGGACGGCGCGCGCGCGGCGCTTCGCAACGCTGAGCCGGAGATGGCGCGCGGTGCCCAGAAGGGAAAATTTCATCGCAATACCATGCAGCGAAAACTCTCAAGATTGTCCAGGAAAATCAAGGGTATGTCTGCCTGACCCGAGACCTGCGAACGGACCCCTGAGCCGCCGCCGTTGAGCGGCGGATTTTTTTGCGTCAAAATTGTTACGCTCCGCTAAGGCCTTAGGGACTCGGCAGGCGAGGTTCGCTGCTTGGCCCCCTTGCAGCGGGGCCGGAGACGGGTAGCATTTTTCCCTGTTCCATCAAGTCGGCCGTTCGGCCGGACCGGATCGGATAAGGAGCGGTTGTCGGGAGCGACCGCGCCTGCCGGCCAAGGGTTCTGACGGCCGGTCGCCGGGGGCGTCGGGAGGAGGATCTGCGTCGATGACCTATGCTGGGGACATCTCGCCCCGAGAAGCCTGGGACATGCTGGAATCGACGGGAAACGCGATTCTGGTAGATGTCCGCACCCTGCCGGAATGGCGGTATGTGGGGCTACCCGATCTGGCCCCGCTGGGGCGCGAGGCGGCGCTGGTTTCCTGGCAGGTCTGGCCGGGGATGGGCGTGAACCCGAATTTCGTGGATGACGTGGCGGCGGCCTCCCAGGGCGGGCCGCTGCTGTTCATCTGCCGGTCCGGCGTCCGGTCGGCCCATGCGGCCACGGCGGCGACGGCGCGCGGCCTCGGCCCCTGCTACAACGTCTCGGAAGGCTTCGAGGGCGACCGGGACGGCGAGGGTCATCGCGGCCGGGCCTGGGGGTGGAAAGCCGCCGGCCTTCCCTGGAAGCAGGAGTAGGACATGGCGGGCGCGAAACCCGACCGCCAGGTCGAATGGATGCGGATTCGCGGCCAGTTGCAGGCCGAATACGGGGACGGGATATTCAAGAGCTGGCTGAAGCCGATGACTCTGGTGGACAAGGGCGCGCGGGGCATTTCTATCCAGTTGCCGACGCGCTTCATGCGCGACCGCGTCCAGGGCAGCTATGGCGAGCGCATTCGCATGCTCTGGTTCGAGGCGGACCCGGGACTGTCGGAGATCGGTTTCGAGGTGAAGTCCTCGATACAGGGGCCGCCCGCCCCGCCGACGCAGCGCCCCGCCGGCTCCATCAGCAATGGCGGCGCGGATGATTTCGCCACGCCGTTCCAGACGCTTCTGACCTTCGAGAATTTCATCGCCGGCGAGTCGAATGCGTTGGCCCACGGCCTCTGCCTCGGCGTCGCCGGAGGCGATGTGCAGCCGTCCGGCCCGCTCTACCTGTTCGGCGGCGTCGGGCTCGGCAAGACGCATCTCATGCAGGCGCTGGCGTTCCGCCTGCGCCGGGACCGGCCGGACCGCTCCATCCTGTATTTGAGTTCCGACGATTTCCGCCAGCACTATATCGACGCCGTGAACGCAAGGAATGTCGCGGAATTCAAGAGCAAGGTCCGGTCCTTTGATGTGCTGATGATCGACGATGTGCATCTGCTGAGCCGCAATGCGGGCACTCAGGAGGAGTTGCTGCACACCGTCAACGCCTTCGCGAGCCGGAGCCGCCTGATGGTGATCTCCGGGAACGCCTCGCCGGTCGGCCTGGAGGGCATCGACGAGCGGATCCGCTCCCGGCTCAGCACCGGCGTATCGGCGCCGATCCTGCCTCTCGAGACGGACTACCCTCTGCGCCTCGCCTTTCTGGAGCGCAAGGCGTTCGAAACGACCCTGCCGGCGCCGCCGGAGATGCTGGTTTTCCTGGCGGAGCGGATTGCCTCCAACATGCGCGTGCTGCAGGGCGCCATCAACCGGCTGGAGTCGCATTTCCGCCAGTTCGGCGGCGAGATGTCCGTGGACCGCGCGGCGAAGGTGCTGGTGGACCTGTTGCCTGCCAATGATCGCACGCCGACCGTGGAGGCGATCAAGCGGCTCGTCTGCGACCGTTACAATGTCCGCCCCGCCGAGATGGATTCGCCGAGGCGGGCGCGGTCCGTCGCGCGGCCGCGCCAGGTGGCGATGTATCTCGCCAAGCAGCTCACCTCGCTCTCGCTGCCGGATATCGGGCGCAAATTCGGGCGCGACCATTCCACGGTGCTCTACGGCGTGCGCAAGATCGAGCAGCTGATGGAAGAGGACAAGTCGCTGGAAGAGGAGGTCGAGGCGCTGCGCCGCAAGCTGGAGCCGTAGCGCGCCTTGCCAGCCTTCGGCGCGTTGCCTATCTTGCGCGCCCGGGCCGCAGTAGCTCAGCCGGTAGAGCAGCGCATTCGTAATGCGCGGGTCGGGAGTTCAAGTCTCTCCTGCGGCACCATTTCCCCGACAGCGACTATCGACAGGGAGGCGACCGCCATGCCGGCTCTGCCGCAACAGCCCATGGTCACGGCGCGACGCCATATGTGCGTCGCGGGCCACTATCTGGCGGCGGAGGCCGGCGCAGCCATGCTGGAGGCCGGCGGCAATGCGGTCGATGCCGGCGTTGCGGCCGGAATCGCGCTCGGCGTGGTCCACAGCGACCAGGTGCAGTTCTCCGGCGTAGCGCCGATGCTCGTCTATTCCGCCGAGCGCGACGAGGTGTTCTCCATCGCCGGGCTCGGATACTGGCCGAAGGCGGCCAGCCTCGACCTGTTCCTCAATGAGCATGGCGGCTCCATCCCCGTCGGGCTTCTGCGCAGCGTGGTGCCGGCCGCGCCCGACGCCTGGATCACGGCGCTGGCGCGGTTCGGCACGATGTCCTTCGCCGATGTCGCCGCGCCCGCCATCCGCTACGCCCGCGAGGGCTTCACCGTCCATCCGGTGATGGCGGCGTTCCTGGCGCGCTACCGGGACCGCTACCGCATGTGGCCGACCAACGCGGCCATCTGGCTGAAGGACGGCGAACCGCCCGCGCCGGGCGATCTGCTGGTGCAGGCCGACCTCGCCGCCACGCTGCAATATATGGCGGACGAGGAAAGCGCGGCCCCGGGCGGCCGTGAGCGCGGGCTTCGCGCGGCCCGCGACGCCTTCTATCTGGGCGACATCGCGGCAAAGATCGTCGCCTATCACGAAGAGAATGGCGGCCTGCTCTCCGCCGCCGACCTCGCCGGCTACCGCACGCCGGTGGAAGCGCCGGTCAGCGTCGAATTCGAAGGGGTGCGCGTCTATAGCTGCCGGCCCTGGTGCCAGGGCCCCTCCCTGTTGCAGATGCTGCGGCTGCTGGACGGCTTCGACCTCGCCAGCCTCGGGCATAATTCCGCCGATTACATCCATGTGCTCGCGGAAGCGATCAAGCTTGCCTTCGCCGACCGCGAGAAGTTTTTCGGCGATCCGGATCTCGTCGAGGTGCCCATCAACCGCCTGCTGTCGAGGGACTACGCCGCCGAACGCCGGCGGGAGATCGATCCCGCCCGCGCCTGGCCCGGCATGCCGCCGCCCGGCGACGTTCCTGGATATGGCGGGGCCTGCTTCACGCCTCCCGCCGACCGTTCGGCCTCGATGGCGGCGGCCGACACCTCCTATGCCTGTGCGGTGGACAGCGCCGGCAATATCTGTTCGGCCACCCCGAGCGACGTGTCATTCGAGGGGCCGGCCATTCCGGGGCTGGGGTTCTGCCCGTCCTCGCGCGGCTCGCAATCCTTCGCCATGGCCGGACACGCCTCCGCCGTGGGGCCGGGCAAGCGGCCGCGCCTGACGCCGAACCCGGCGCTCGCGCTGGCGCGAGGCCGGCTGGCCATGCCGTTCGGCGCGCCCGGCGGCGATGCGCAGCCACAGGGCATGCTCCAGGTACTGCTCAACCATCTTGTCTTCGGCATGGACATCCAGCCGGCGGTCGAAGCGCCGCGCTTTGTCACGCTCAGCCATCCGAACTCCTTCGAGCCGCATGAGGCGAAGCCGGGCCGCCTCGTCGCCGAGGACGGCATCGCGCCCGAAGTCGGCGCAGAACTCCGGGAGCGGGGCCATGATGTGGAATGGCACGGCCCCCGGTCCGATTCCGTGGCCGGCGTCTGCGCGATCGCCGCCAATCCGGAAACCGGCCTGATCTGCGGCGGCGCCGACCCGCGCCGCTCCGGCCGCGCTATCGGCTGGTGACCGCAAGCGGCGCCCTGACGCCTTTTTCGTTGCCGAGCGTGTCGCAGCATGGAAACATTGGACGCCGGCTGACGGGACGGGCCGGAAGCGGGGAGGGATGATGAGCACGAATGCGCGATGCGTGGCCCTTGTGGGGCCCTATCTCAGCGGCAAGACAAGTCTGATGGAAGCCATGTTGCACGCCGCCGGAGCCCTGACGCGCAAGGGCAGCGTCAAGGACGGCAACACGGTCGGCGACGCCTCGCCGGAATCGCGCGACCGGAACATGAGCACGGAGATACTGCCGGCGCGCTTCAACTATCTGGGCGACGACTGGACGGTGCTGGACTGCCCGGGCTCGGTCGAATTCCTGCAGGAGGCGATGCACGGCGCCGCCGTCGCCGACATCGCGGTTGTGGTCTGCGAACCGGACCCGGCGCGCGCCATCATGCTGGCGCCGATCCTGAGATTCCTGGATGCGCGCAACATTCCGCACGTCATCTTCATCAACAAGATCGACACCGTGACCCAGGGGCTGGCGGAGACCATGGAGGCCCTGCAGGGGGTCTCCGGCAAGCCGCTGGTGGTGCGTCATATCCCGGTAGTCGAGGGCGAAGCCGTGTCGGGCTATGTCGATCTCATCAGCGAGCGCGCCTACAGCTACAATGAAGGCGGGCCCTCGGACCTGATCAGCGTGCCGGAATCGGTGGGGGACGATACGGAGCTCGCGCGCCAGGAGCTCATGGAGGCGCTGTCAGACTTCGACGACACGCTGCTCGAGGCATTGCTGGAAGAAGCGATTCCTGCGCGGGACGAGATCTACGCCTATTTCAAGGCTGCGCTGGCCGACGGCCACATCGTGCCGGTGATGCTCGGCGCGGCGGAGCGGGACCACGGCATCGTCCGCCTGCTCAAGGCGCTTCGCCACGACACGCCGGATGTCTCGCGCGCCGCCGCCCGCTTCGAGGCCGGCGACGGCGCGGCGCTGCAGATCTTCAAGACCTATCACGCGCAGCACCAGGGCAAGCAGAATCTCGCCCGCGTCTTGTCCGGCGCGCTCAAGGAAGGCGACAATCTGGGCGGCGAGCGCCTCGGCAATCTCGCCAGCATGCACGGGGCCAGCCTGACCAAGGTGGCCTCGGCCGAGGCGGGCGATGTCGTCGCCATCGGGCGCCTCGACGCCTTCGAGACCGGCCAGATGCTGACGGCCGGCGGCGCGGAAAAACCCGATGCCTGGCCGGTGCAGGTCAGGCCGATCTACGCCGTCGCGCTGCATGCCGAGAAGCGCAGCGACGAAGTGAAGCTCTCCGGCGCCCTCCAGCGCCTTGCCGAGGAGGATTGCTCCTACCGCATCGAGGCCAATCCGGAGACGCATCAATTGCTGCTCTGGGGGCAGGGGGACCAGCACCTCCAGGTCGGCGTCTCGCGGCTGCAGAGCAAATACCATATCGCCGTCGAGATCGAGCGCCCGCAGACCCCCTATCGCGAGACCATCCGCAAGGCGACGGAGCAGCATTCGCGCTTCAAGCGCCAGTCGGGCGGCCACGGGCAGTTCGGCGATGTGGTGATCGATATCGCCCCGCTGCCGAGAGGCGAGGGATTCGCCTTCGAGGAGAAGGTGGTGGGCGGCTCGGTGCCGCGCCAGTTCATCCCGGCCGTGGAGACCGGCGTGCGCGAGTTCCTGTCGCGAGGACCGCTCGGCTTCCCGGTGGTGGACCTTGCGGTCACGCTGAAGGACGGCAAGCACCATCCCGTCGACAGTTCCGAACAGGCCTTCAAGACAGCGGGGCGGCTGGCCATGAGCGAGGGCCTGCCGAATTGCAGCCCGATCCTGCTGGAGCCGATCCTCAAGGTGCAGGTGCATGTGCCTTCGGAATACACGGCGAATATCCAGCGACTGCTGGCGGGCCGGCGCGGGCAGATCCTCGGCTTCGACGCTCGCGAGGGCTGGGCCGGATGGGACCGCGTGGACGCTTTCCTGCCGCAATCGGAAATGTCCGACATGATTATCGAACTGCGTTCGCTGACGCTCGGCGTGGGCACGTTCGACTGGGAATTCGACCATCTTCAGGAACTGTCCGGCAAGCTCGCCGACGATATCGTCGAGGCGCGCAAGGAGGCGCATTGATGTCGAGAACGAAAACCGCCGCCGCCTTCCTGCGCGAGGCGCGGCTTGCCGGGCGGCGCGAACCGGCGATTCCCGAGGACTGCGCGCCCCGGAGCGAGGCCGAAGCCGGGGCGATCTGGCAGGCGCTTCACGCAATGGAGGACCGCAAGATCGTCGGCTGGAAGATCGGCGCGACCTCGGCAGCTGCGCAGCAGGCGCTGGGCGTGGCGGGGCCGTTCGCCGGCCATATCTGCGAGGGCATGGTCGATGAGGGCACGGAGATCGACTACCGCTTCGCCGACCTGCTGGGGCCGATCTACGAAAGCGAATACGGCTTCCGGCTCGCCGCCGACCTGCCGGCGCGGAGAGAGCCCTACCACCGCGAGGAGGTCGAGGCCGCCATCGGCTCGCTGATCGCCGGCATCGAGATTCCGGAGCGCCGGCTCGCCGACGGCCATCCGCACGGCGCGCTCGGCAGCATCGCCGACCACGGCGGCACCGGGCGCTATATCGTCGCCCATGAGTTCGAGGATTGGCGCAGCATCGACTGCGTGGACGAGGAGGTGAGCCTCACCTTCAACGGCGAGGAGGTCGGACGGGGCGCCGGCCGCGCGATGATGGGCCATCCGGTGGAGGCGGTGCGCTGGCTCGCCAACCATCTCTCGGGCCTCGGCCTCGGCCTGGCCGCCGGCCAGTTCGTGACCACCGGGTCCTGCACGGGCGTTCTGCCGGTGCCGGGTCCGGACACGCTGGCGGTCTCCGATTTCGGACCGCTCGGACGCATCCGGGTGAACTTCGCGGGGTCGTAAGGCCCCAACTGTCGCCCCGGACGCCCGCAGGGCGATCCGGGGTCTTGTGCGATTGGGTCGCTACGGTCGGCGGCAACTATAGCCGGAGATGGGCTTCGTTTCCTTGAAACAGTTCCGACCCCGGCACAACAGGACGTCCGGCAGAGTGAAGCGGACCTAAACGGCATGAGCGGTGCCAGCGCGAAACGGCTTGAGCAGCTTTCGGAACGCCTGGCCTCAGTCAGACAGTCCGACCGGGACCGTTACGGGCGTTTCTTCACGTCCTTGGGCGCGCGGATGAAGAGCGCGGGGGCCGAGGAACGCGAACAAGACCGGCTCCATGCCAAGCGCTTCAATGCGTTCATCTATCTGCGCACGGACGAACTTGCACTGTCGCAAATCATCGCGGACCTGCTCGACCCGGACGGCCCGCACGGTCAGGGGGCAGGCTTTCTTGAGCGATTCCAGAACCTGGTCGGATCGGACCGATGGCCGGCGGATGGAGACGTCGGGGTCGGCGACTTCGGCGCCAAGGTTGTACGGGAACGCATGACGCATGGCGGAGGCTTCTTGGACATTTCCGTGGAGCTTCGGTCGCCGGGGCGGGAGCCGGCCTGCATCGCTATCGAGAACAAGCCTTATGCCGCGGACGGTGAGGGTCAGATCGAGCATTATCTCGAGTTCCTGAAACGGGAATATGGCGAGCGGTTCCTGCTCATCTACCTGTCCTCGCACGGCGGTATGCCCTCTGAAACGAGCCTTCCCCGGCACGTCTGCAAGGACGGGCTGGCGGTCATGTCGTTTTGCCCGGATGCGCCGGCCGGCGATGACGAGGACGCCCTCCCATTGCGCCTGCCTTTCGCATTAACCGACTGGCTGCAGGACTGCTGGCGGCTATGCAATGTAGAGCGCCTGCGTTGGTTCCTGCACGAGTTTGAGATGTTCTGCCACCAGACTTTTGGAGGAATCGTGACGACACAAAGCGAACAGAAGGAAGTGCGCGACTTCATTCTGGCTAGCGACGACAACGTCAGGACGGCTCTTGCGGTTATCGACACCTGGCCGCACACGAGGAAGGATGTTGTGGGGCAATATCTTGCGGTGTTGCGCAAGCGGATCGCCTCCGACCTGCATGCCTGCGGCGATCTTCAAATCGATTTCGGCTTCACAGGCGCCTCAAGCCCGAAGAACGGCGTCTGGGCATTCAGGCAAGCATGGCAGACTGCAGCCGGCAACGCTCTCCCGTGGGTCTGTCTTAACCATGAATCCAAAGCCAATAGCTGGTTCGTCGGCGTCTATGTGGATCGCGATAGCGGAGACGCCGATGCAGTGAAGAGCCTGCGCGAAGACTTGCGCGGCCGCCTGCGCAAGCACCAAGACGTCCTGCGCGGCCACTTCGTCGTTACTTCATCCTGGTCCTGGTACCGATACCTGGAAGAGCACGGCCGCTGGGAGCCGCTTCTGGCGCGCCTGCACAGGGAGACGCAGGAGCCAGGCGAACTGACGGACTATTTCTGCGGCCGGTTCGTTGAAACGGCGAAGCTGACAATTCCGATCATCGACAAGGTCATGGCGAACCCCGAGTGACATAGCCTCGTCCGCGTGAATTTCGCGGGGTCCTGAGCGGCTGGAATTTCGGCGCGCCGCTGCTATGGTCGCGGCCCCATGAGGATACCGCTCTACCAGGTGGACGCCTTTGCGGACCGGGCGTTCGCCGGAAACCCGGCCGCGGTCTGCCTGCTGGAGGAATGGCCCGAGGATTCGCTGCTGCAATCCATCGCGCTCGAAAACAATCTTTCCGAGACGGCGTTCCTGGTGCCCGAGGGCGCGCATTGGCGGTTGCGCTGGTTCACGCCGAAGGTCGAGGTCGATCTCTGCGGCCATGCGACGCTCGCCTCCGCTCATGTCGTCTTCGAGCATGTCCATCGGAAGACACAGAAGATCGAGTTCCAGACGCGCAGCGGCAGGCTGACCGTCTATCGCAACGGCCCTGTTCTGAGCATGGAGTTCCCGGCCAATCCGCCCGAAACGGCCGCGGAGCCGGAGGGTCTGGCGGATGCGCTGGGGGCGGCTCCCGAAGCGGTTCTGGAGGCCCCGTTCATATGGGTGGCGGTATTCCCCGATGAGCCGTCCGTCCGGGCGCTCAGGCCGGATTTCCGCCGGCTCGCAGCGCTGAACAGCGGAATTACCGCGGCCACCGCCCCGGGCGGCGAGGTGGATTTCGTGTCCCGCTGCTTCGCGCCCGGCGCTGGCATTGACGAGGACCCGGTGACAGGCTCGGCGCATTGCGCTCTGGCTCCCTATTGGGCGGACCGGCTCGGCAAGACGGCGCTTACGGCCCGGCAGGTTTCGGAGCGCGGCGGGCGGCTTGCCTGCACCATGCAGGGGGACCGGGTGGTAATTTCCGGGCGCGCAGCGCCCTATCTCAGCGGGACCATCGAACTGCCATGACACTGCCTGGAAAGGCCGATATCGAGGCGGCAGCCGCGCTTGTTTACGGCGCGTTCCCGGCGACGCCGCAGCGCGCCTGGCCGCTGCTTGCCGAGCGGGCCGGGGCCGAAGTCTGGGTCAAGCACGAGAATCACACGCCCATCGGCGCCTTCAAGATTCGCGGCGGACTCGCCTATATGGCCCAGTGCGAGGCCGAGAGCATGGTGACGGCGACGCGCGGTAATCACGGCCAGTCCGTCGCCTATGCCGCGCGGCAGGCCGGCAAACGGGTGACCGTGGTGGTGCCCGAAGGCAATAGCCGCGAGAAGAATGCCGCCATGCGGGCCTTCGGCGCGGACATCGTCGTGCAGGGGCGCGACTTCCAGGACGCGCTCGAACATGCGCTCTCGCTTGCGGACGCTGAAGGGTTGCATTTCCTGCCGTCTTTCCATCCGGCGCTCGTGGCCGGGGTGGCGACCTACAGCTACGAACTGCTGCAGGCCGCGCCGCATCTGCACACGCTCTATGTGCCTATCGGCCTCGGCTCCGGCATTTGCGGGGCGATTGCCGCGCGCGAGGCGCTGGGGCTCAGGACGGAGATCGTCGGCGTCGTCGCCCGCAAGGCGCCCTGCTATGCGCTCAGCTTCGAGGCAGGCCGGGCGGTCTCTACAAACAGCGCCGACACCATGGCAGACGGCATGGCCTGCCGCACGCCCAACGAGGCTGCGCTCGCGATCATCATGGAACACGCGACCCGCATCGTCACTGTGGGCGACGACGAAATCGAGGCGGCCATGCGCCACTATTTCACTGACACCCACAATGCGATCGAGGGCGCGGGCGCAGCACCCCTGGCGGCGCTGCTGAAAGAGCGCGAACAGATGGCGGGCAAGGCTGTCGGCCTGGTGGCGAGCGGCGGCAATATCGATATCGAGGTTTATCGCCGGGTGCTCGCCGGGGGTTGAACCGGAGTTTGTGAGGGACATGCATCCATGAAGGCGTCGGTAAGCGTCGGCGGCTACGACCGCAGCGGCGGCGTGGAGCTTACGGAATTCGTGCAGGAGGCGGAGCGACTGGGTGTGGACACCGCCTGGTCCGCCGAAGCCTGGGGGGCGGACGCCGCGACCTCGCTTGCCTTCCTCGCCGGCCGGACAAAGCGCATCCGCCTCGGCACGGGCATCATGCAGATCAGCGCCCGCGCGCCCTCCATGACCGCGATGACGGCGCTATCCCTGCATCACCTCTCCGGCGGGCGTTTCGCGCTGGGGCTCGGCGTCAGCGGGCCGCAAGTCGTGGAGGGGTTGCACGGCGCGGCCTATGCGCGTCCGCTCTCTCGGCTCAGGGAGACGGTGGCCATCATGCGCATGGCCTTTGCGGGCGAGAAATTGCAATTCGAGGGTGCGCAATACCGGCTGCCGAGGCCCGGCGGCGAGGGCAAGACGATAAGGCTGGATTTCCCGCCGGCGGAGATCCCGATCTACCTGGCGACGCTGGGACCCCGTGCGCTCGAATATACCGGCGAGGCGGCCGATGGCTGGCTCGGCACCTCCTTCTCGCCCGACTATCCCGAAGCGCATCTGGGTTATCTCCGCCGGGGCGCCGAGCGCGCCGGGCGCACGCTCGCCGATCTCGACCTGGAAACGGCCTGCACGGTCGCCATCGGCGAGGATGTCGAGCGGATGATCGAGGATCGTCGCCCCGGCGTTTCGTTCCAGATGGGAGCGATGGGCTCCGCGCGCACCAATTTCTACAATGACGCCTTCCGCCGGGCGGGCTTCGAAGACGATGCGCGGGCGATTCAGCGCCTCTGGATCGAGGGCAAGCGCGAGGAGGCCGCGAAGCGCGTGCCGGACGAGATGATTACCGCCTTCGGCGCCATCGGCACGCCGGACATGGTGCGCGCCCGCTTCGAGACCTACCGGGATTGCGGCGTAAACGGGCTCAACCTGCGTTTCGACGCGCGCCTTGACCGCAGGGCCCGGATCGCCCAGCTCGAACAGGCGATGGACCTCCTGCCGTGACGACACTCGTATTGCTCCGCCACGGACAAAGCGTGTGGAACCGCGAGGACCGCTTCACCGGCTGGGTGGATGTGGACCTGACCGAGGCCGGCGTCGCGGAGGCCGAGCGGGCAGGGGATGCGCTCCGCGCGGGCGGGTTCGATTTCGATGTCTGCTACACCTCGGTGCTGAAGCGCGCCGTGCGCACGCTCTGGATCGCGCTCGACCGTATGGACCGCATGTGGCTGCCGGTGATCCGCGACTGGCGGCTGAACGAGCGCCATTACGGCGGGCTCACCGGCCTCAACAAGCAGGAGATGCGCGAGCGCCACGGCGAGGAACAGGTGCATATCTGGCGGCGCAGCTTCGACACGCCGCCGCCGGCGCTGGACCGCTCTGACCCGCGCTGGCGGGAGCAGGCGGCCGACCGGCGTTATGCGGACGTGCCGGGCGGCGTCCCGGTTTATGAGACGCTGAAGCTCACCATCGAGCGCGTGCGGCCCTATTGGGACGCCGAGATCGCGCCCCGGGTGCAGCACGGCGACCGGGTGCTGATCTCCGCGCATGGCAATTCGCTTCGCGCGCTCATCAAGCATCTGGAGGGCATCTCCGACGAGGACATCCCCTCGTTCGAGATCGCGACCGGGCGCCCGCGCGTCTATGAACTGGACGACGGGCTGAAGCCCGTCAACGTCTTCGACCTCGACTGAAATGAAGCTCGGCCGCCGCCCGACCGTCGCCGTCCTGCCGCTCGCCGGCGTCATCGGCGTGCCGGGCCGGAGCGGCGGGCGCGCGCTTACCTATGAGTCCGTCGCGCCCGGAATCGAGCGCGCCTTCGGCTACAAGCGGCTGGCGGCGGTCGCGCTCTCCATCAACAGCCCCGGCGGCAGCGCCGTCCAGTCCGCGCGCATTGCAGACCGCATACGCGCCCTCGGCCAGGAAAAGGGCGTGCCGGTGTTGAGCTTCGTGGACGATATCGGCGCATCGGGCGGCTACTGGCTCGCCTGCGCCGGGTCGGAGATCTTCGTGCATCCGGCATCCATCCTCGGCTCCATCGGCGTCATCTTCGCCGGGTTCGGCTTCGACGGCGCGTTGGAACGGCTTGGCGTCGAGCGCAGGGTGCATGCGCTGGGCGAACGCAAGGGGATGCTCGACCCCTTCCAGCCGGAGAAGCCGGAAGATGTGGAAACGCTGCGCGCCATGCAGGAGGACATTCACAATGTCTTCATCGAATGGGTGCGCGAGCGCCGGGGCGCGCGTCTGAAGGAAGACGGCGACGACCTCTTCTCCGGCAAGGTGTGGACGGGCCGCCAGGCGGTAGCGCTCGGCCTTGCCGACGGCCTGGGCGAGATGCGCCATGTGGTTCGCGAGCGGTTCGGCAAGCGGGTCCGGCTGCGCACCGCGTTGCGCCGCCGCCGGCGTTTCCCGCTGCTGCCGGCGCTGCCGGGCCTCGCCGATGCAGTCGAGGAACGGTTGCTTTGGGCGCGTTACGGACTATGAAGGTGGCAGCGAAGGGAGGACCCGCCCATGCTCTGGAAGTTTCTGCTTGTCGCCGCCGTCATCTTCATGGTGTTTGTCGGCTGGAAGCGGATCGAGGGCATGGCCCGCAAGGCCAACAAGCTGGTCAACCGCGTGCGGGACGAGCAGGAGGCTGAGCCGATCGACCTCGAACGCGACCCGGAAAGCGGCGCCTACCGGAGGCGGGACCGGGACTGATGCGGAAGTCCGTTGCCGCAAAACGGCGCCGCCGGACCGCCGCCGCGCCATGAAGGCCGCGCCCAGCTTCCAGCAGCTGATTCTGGCCCTCCAGCGCTTCTGGGCGGGTGAGGGCTGCGCCGTGCTTCAGCCTTACGACATGCAGGTGGGCGCCGGCACCTTCCACCCGGCGACGACGCTCCGTTCGCTTGGGCCGGAGCCCTGGCGCGCTGCCTATGTGCAGCCCTCGCGCCGCCCGACCGACGGGCGCTACGGCGAGAATCCCAACCGGCTGCAGTACTACTACCAGTTCCAGGTGCTGCTGAAGCCGAGCCCGCCCGACATTCTCGACCTCTATTTTGCCTCGCTCGCCGAAATCGGCATCGATGCGCGCGAACACGACCTCCGCCTCGTCGAGGACGACTGGGAAAGCCCGACGCTCGGGGCCTGGGGCCTCGGATGGGAGGTCTGGTGCGACGGCATGGAGGTGAGCCAGTTCACCTATTTCCAGCAGGTGGGCGGCTACGATTGCAACCCTGTCTCGGGCGAGATCACCTACGGGCTGGAGCGCCTCGCCATGTATGTGCAGGGGGTCGAGAATGTGTACGACCTCGATTTCAACGGCGCGGGCCTTACCTACGGCGACGTCTTCCACCAGGCCGAGTGCGAATTCTCGGCCTATAATTTCGAGCATGCGGACACCGAGGCGCTGTTCCGCCATTTCGCCGACGCCGAACGCGAATGCGCGGCGCTGGTGGAAGCGGGTCTGGCGCTGCCCGCTTACGACCAGTGCATCCTGGCGAGCCATGCCTTCAACATGCTGGATGCGCGCGGCGTGGTGAGCGTGACCGAGCGGGCGGCCTATATCGGGCGGGTGAGGGCTCTTGCCCGCGCATCCGCCGGGGCCTGGCTCCGCTCGCGCGGCTATCTGGAAACGCCGGCGCCATGAGCGAACTCCTCGTCGAATTGCTGTCGGAGGAGATTCCGGCCCGGATGCAGGACCGGGCGCGGCGCGATTTCGAGCGCCTCGTTCTGAAGGGACTGGAGGAAGCCGACCTATCGCACGGCCGCTCTCGCGCTTTCGCCACGCCGCGCCGGATCGCGCTTCTCGTGGAGGGCCTGCCGGAGCGCCAGCCGGATCGCGTGGAGGAACGCAAGGGGCCGCGCGTCGGCGCGCCCGACCGGGCTGTGGAGGGTTTCCTGAAGGCCGCCGGCCTCAATAGCCTCGACGAATGTGAGCGCCGGCAGCAGGGCAAGGCGGAGTTCTGGTTTGCGGTTCGCAATGTGCCGGGCCGCCCGGCGCGCGAGGTTCTGGCGGAGATCGTGGCGGATGCGGTGGGCCGGCTCGCCTGGCCCAAATCCATGCGCTGGGGCGATGCGCCGATGCGTTATGTGCGGCCGTTGCGGGGCGTGCTGGCCCTATTCGGCGGCGAGGCCCTGCCGGGCGGCGTCGAGATCGGCGGCGCGGAAGGGCGGCTCGCCTTCTCCGACAGCACGCAGGGCCACCGCTTCATGGCTCCGGCGGCCTTCCCCGTCGCCGGTTTCGCCGATTACGAGGCGAAGCTCCGCGCGGCCTTCGTGCTGATCGACGCCGAAGAGCGCATGCAGCGCATCCGCGACGGAGCGCCGGAGGGCGCGCGCCTCTCCGAACGGCTGCTGGCCGAGAATGCGGGCTTGACCGAATGGCCGGCCCCGGGCGTCGGCGGTTTCGATCCGGCCTTTCTGGAACTGCCGCCCGAAGTGCTGGTGACGAGCATGGAGGCGCATCAGCGCTATTTCCCCGTGGAAGACGGGGCGGGCGGCCTTGCGCCGCGTTTCCTGTTCGTCGCGAATATCGAGGCGTCCGACGGCAATGCAGCGGTCCGCGCCGGCAATGAGCGCGTGCTGCGCGCGCGCCTCGCCGATGCCCGGTTCTTCTGGGACCAGGACCGGGCGCGCAGGCTCGAAGACCGTTTGCCCATGCTGGACAAGGTGGTCTTCCATGCGAAGCTCGGCAGCGTCGGCGACAAGGTCCGGCGGCTGGAGCGGCTGTCGGAATGGCTGGCGCCCTTCGTTCCCGGCGCCGACGCCGGGCGCTGCCGGGAGGCGGCGCGTCTCGCCAAGGCGGACCTGGTGACGGGCATGATCGGCGAGTTTCCCGAATTGCAGGGCGTCATGGGCCGCTACTACGCGCTCGGCGAGGGGTTGAATGCGGAGATTGCCGACGCGCTGGCGGCGCATTACCGGCCGCAGGGGCCGGGCGACGAAGCCCCGGCCGCACCGGTATCCATCGTCGCGGCGCTGGCCGACAAATTCGACACGCTCGCCGGCTTCTTCTCCATCGATGAGCGGCCCACCGGCTCGCGCGACCCGTTTGCGCTGCGCCGCGCGGCGCTCGGCATCGTCCGCATCGTGCTCGAAAACGGCCTGCGCCTGCCGCTCAGACAGGCGATTGCCGCCGCGCTGGAAGACTATGAAGCGGAGGAAGGCGGCGGGGCGCTGTTCGCCTTTTTCGAGGACCGGCTGAAGGCGCATCTGCGCGAGCGCGGCGCCAGGCATGACCTCGTATCGGCCGTCTTCGCGCTCGGCAATGAGGACGACCTGACCCGGCTCATGGCGCGTGTCTCCTTCCTCGAACGCTTCGTGGACGAGGAGGACGGCGCCAATCTTCTGGCCGCCTGCAAGCGCGCCGGCAGCATCCTCGCCATCGAGGAGAAGAAGGACGGCGTTTCCTATGGCGCGGACGCCGACCCTGAAGCCTTTGCTGTGGACGCCGAACGCGCGCTGCACGATGCGCTCGCGCAGGCCAACGCAGCCGCCTCCCGCGCGGTCGAGGCGGAGGACTTTTCGGCTGCAACGCAGGCGCTGGCGGCACTGCGTGCGCCGGTGGACCGGTTCTTCGACGAGGTGACGGTCAATGCCGATGACGCCGCGCTGCGCGTCAACCGCTTGCGGCTGCTCGCCGGCATCCGCGCGGCGACCGCCGGAGTGGCTGACTTCTCGCGGATTGAGGGCTGAGGCATGACCCGTTGGGTTTACGCCTTCGGAGGCGCCAGGACCGACGGGCGCGCGGAGATGAGCGCGCTTCTGGGCGGCAAGGGCGCCAATCTCGCCGAAATGGCGCGGCTCGGCCTGCCGGTGCCGCC
Source organism: Alphaproteobacteria bacterium (assembly GCA_022822125.1). The sequence goes on along the minus strand of JAJECF010000008.1, from coordinate 6,648 downwards.
GGGCTTCACGCTGACCACCGAGGTCTGCACGCGGTTCTACGCCGATAGCGAGCGCTATCCCGAAGGCCTGGAGGCAGAGGTCGAGGCGGCGCTGGCGGAGGTCGAGGCGGCGGTCGGCAAACGCTTCGGCGGGGCGGCGGATCCGCTGCTGGTCTCCGTGCGCTCCGGCGCGCGCGTGTCCATGCCCGGCATGATGGACACAGTGCTCAATCTCGGCCTGAACGACCGGACGGTGGAAGCGCTGGCGGCAAGCTCCGGCGACCGGCGCTTCGCCTTCGACAGCTACCGGCGTTTCGTGCAGATGTTCGCCGATGTGGCGCTCGGCGTGGACCGGGGGCTGTTCGAGGAAGAGATCGAGCTGCTGAAGGACGAGAAGGGCGTGGACGCCGACGCCGATCTCGACGCCGGGGACTGGAGCCGCCTCGTCGCGCGCTTCAAGGAGATCGTGCTGGCCGAGACAGGCGCGCCCTTCCCCCAGGAGCCGCGCGCCCAGCTGTGGGAAGCCATCGGCGCGGTGATGCGAAGCTGGCAGACGCCGCGCGCCCGGACCTATCGCCGCCTGCACGACATTCCCGAGGCGTGGGGCACGGGCGTCAATGTGCAGGCCATGGTGTTCGGCAATATGGGCGAGGACTGCGCTACCGGCGTCGCCTTCACCCGCAACCCTTCCACCGGCGAGAACGCGCTTTACGGGGAATATCTCGCCAATGCCCAGGGCGAGGATGTGGTGGCCGGCATCCGCACGCCGCAAAGCCTGACGGCGGCGGACGCGGAGGCGCGCGGCTCGCAGCTGCCGGCGATGGAGCGGGCCATGCCGGAGGCCTTCGCCCGGCTCATGGAGATGCGCGCCCGGCTCGAGCGCCATTTCCGCGACATGCAGGACATCGAGTTCACGGTCGAGACGGGCCGGCTCTGGATGCTCCAGACCCGCTCGGGCAAGCGCACGGCCCGGGCCGCGCTCAGGATCGCCGTCGATCTGGTGGAGGAGGGGACCATCGGGCCGGATGAGGCGGTCATGCGAATTGAGCCGCAAGCCCTGGAGCAGCTCCTGCATCCGACGCTCGACCCGGATGCCGAGCGCGATGTGATTGCGCGCGGCCTGCCCGCCTCGCCCGGCGCGGCGTCCGGCCGGATCGTCTTCACCGCCGATGCCGCCGAGCAGGCCGCAGCGAACGGCGAGGCCGTCATTCTGGTGCGCAGCGAGACCAGCCCCGAAGATATCCACGGCATGCACGCCGCGCGCGGCATCCTGACCTCGCGCGGCGGCATGACGAGCCATGCGGCGGTAGTGGCGCGCGGCATGGGGCGGGCCTGCGTCTCCGGCGCGGGCGCGGTCCGGATCGACGCCGAGAGCGGGGTCATGCTCGCAGGCGGGCGATGTTTCACGACTGCCGACCGGATCACCATAGACGGCGGCGCGGGCGAGGTGATGGCGGGCGAGATCGCGACCATCCAGCCGGAGGTGACCGGCGGTTTCGCGCGGCTGATGGAATGGGCGGACGGCGCCCGGCGGCTCCGGGTGCGCGCCAATGCCGAGACGCCCCGCGACGCCGAGGCCGCGCGCGCCTTCGGCGCCGAGGGCATCGGGCTCTGCCGCACGGAGCACATGTTCTTCGATGCGAACCGCATCCTCGCCATGCGCGAGATGATCCTGGCCGATGACGAGGCCGGGCGCCGCGCCGCGCTCGCCAAGCTGCTGCCGATGCAGCGGCAGGATTTCGCCGACCTGTTCCGGATCATGGACGGCCTGCCGGTGACGATCCGGCTGCTGGACCCGCCGCTGCACGAATTCCTGCCGCGCACCGAGGAGGAGACCGCCGAAGTGGCCGCGGCGGCGGGCGTCGATGCAGTCAAGCTGCGCCGCCGCGCGCTCCGGCTGGAAGAGGCCAACCCGATGCTCGGCCATCGCGGCTGCCGGCTCGGCATCACCTGGCCCGAAATCTACGAGATGCAGGCCCGCGCGATCTTCGAGGCCGCCGCCGAAACCGGGGCCGGGCCCGAGGTCATGGTGCCGCTGGTCGCCGCCGGCAGCGAGCTGGAGCGTATCAGGACCATGATCGACCGGGCGGCGGCGGCGGTGGCGGCGGAGACGGGCGCCGCGCTCGCCTATTCGGTCGGCACGATGATCGAATTGCCGCGCGCGGCGCTCAGGGCCGCCGAGATCGCATCCGCCGCCGAGTTCTTCTCCTTCGGCACCAACGACCTGACGCAAACCGCCTTCGGCATTTCCCGCGATGACGCCGGCTCCTTCCTCGGCGCCTATCGCGATAGCGGCATCCTGGCGAACGACCCGTTCGAGACGCTGGACATCGAGGGCGTGGGCGAACTGGTCCGCATCGCCGCCGAACGCGGCCGGGCCGCCCGCCCGGACCTCAAGCTCGGCATATGCGGCGAGCATGGCGGCGATCCGGCCTCGGTCGCCTTCTGCCACGAAATCGGCCTCGACTACGTCTCCTGCTCCCCCTACCGCGTCCCCATAGCCCGCCTCGCCGCCGCCCAGGCCGCGCTGTCGGCAGGGAAAGGGAAAGAAGGGGGTTAGGGCTCGCTCTCCGCCCCACGGCGACATGTCATGCGATGTCATGTTTGTCATGCTGCGGTCTGCGCTCCATCGGTTCGCGGGCCTCCTTCGATACGCGGCTGCGTCAGCAGGCGCTTCCTCCCTCCCTCGTCCTGAGTAGCGGCTGCGCCAGCGGCCTCCCTCCCCGTCCTCATCCTGAGTAGCGGCTGCGCCGGCAGGCGCTTCCTCCTCATCCTCATCCTGAGTAGCGGCTGCGCCAGCGGGCGTCCCCCCTTCCTCATCCTGAGTAGCGGCTGCGTCAGCAGGCGCGTATCGAAGGAGGCCCCGCGCAGTGTCATGAATTGTCATGATCGGCATGCGCCCGGCGCATAGGGCTCGTCTGTTCTCAGCATATCTCCCGGCTTCCTCCTGCCCCGGACGCGAAAGGGCGGCCCCGGAGGAGGCCGCCCTGTTCCGCCTCCAGTTTACCACGATTTCTCTCATGTCAAGTGCTTGCCCCCCACACTTCGCCGCCCCGGCCCTGATCTGCCGCCGCGGGCCGCCCGGAGAGCCGCCGCGCGGCCCCCGATATCGCGAAAATCACTGTGGCGTTTTTGCAACAATTGGCCCCGCGAAAAGCTCGCGTAATGGGGAATATGAGAAATTTACTCATGGCGACCACAGCCCTCGCCCTTACAGGCGGGCTGGCGGCGGCGCCGGCGTCGGCGGCCGACAAGATGAGCGTCGGCGTCGGCGGCTACATGCAGCAATGGATCGGTATGGTCAGCGTGGACGACACGGCGAACGCGGCCGTCGAAGGCGGCACCGCCCAGCAGTCGGACAGTGAAATCTTCTTCAAGGGCCGGCTCGAAGCCGATAACGGCCTGACCTTCTCCGTCAAGGTCGAGCTCGAGGGCGACGGAGGGTCCGGAGCGATCGACGAGTCGCAGGCCACGGTGCGCGGCGCGTTCGGCGAAGTCGTGCTCGGCTCGGAGGACCCGGCGATCACGATCACCCATCACGGCGTCCGGGATGTCGGCTTCGGCATGCTCTGCGGCGACATGGGCAAGTGGATCAACGGCATCGACGAATGCGGCCCGGGCGGCATGGGCACTGCCGCCCACGCTCTCGGCGACAGGAACAATATCACCTACTACACGCCGCGCCTGAACGGCGTGCAGTTCGGCGCGACCTATGTCCCGAATACCGGACAGGAAGGCCGTAAAGCCGACCTGAACAACAACGACATGGACGCCTGGTCCATCGGCGCGAACTACAAGGGCGAAATGGGCGGCGCCAGCATTGCGGTTTCCGCCGGCCACTACCAGGCGAGCCAGGTCGGCGAAAGCATGGCCTATGTGACCGGCGCCGCGCCCGGGGCCGGTGTAACGGATACGCGCCTTTCGCAGTACCAGCATGCCGCCCACAAAAAAGCCATCGCAGCATATGAAGGCGCACGCGACCTGATGGCAGTGGCACCGGCAAAGACGGTCGCCGTTGGCATGGTCGAGAATACTCACATGGCAGCTGCGAATGCGAGAAACGCCATCGACGCCGCTTCCGCGATGATGGCCAAGGCCGATTCCAGAACCGTCTCGAACTTCGGACTGAATGTCGGCTTCGGCGCGTTCAGCTTCGATGTCGCCTATCTGACGCAGGACAGCGGCAAATACAAGGTCGCGGCCATGCCGATGAAGATGTCGCAGGCGCAAATGGACGCCTATGCGGCCGCCAACAATCTCACGTCCGCGGGCGGCATGGTCATCGACCCCTCCAATATGGGCGATTTCACCAATGACGGCGTGGACAACAAGGCAGCCGAGAGCGCGACCAACAACGATGAATCCAATGAGACGTGGGTGGTCGAGCAGATCGTCAAGGACGCCTCGATGGACAATGAGGTGGTCGCTGTTGGCGTGATGTATTCGGACGGCCCGATGGCGGTCAGCCTCAGCCACACCATGGTGGAGGCCGATGACGGCACCGAGCAGTCCGGGACCATGCTTTCCGGCAGCTACACGCTGGCGCCGGGCATCGTTTCCAGGACCTCGCTGATCGCGGCCCAGAAGGACCGTGCCGACGGCACCAGCGTCGAGGGCGCCGGCTTCGTCACCGGCATCACGTTCAGCTTCTGAGCCCGACGCGAACCGGAAATCCAGGAAATCAGCGACCGGCTCACGCCGGCGCATAGAGACAGAGGAACATCGAAGAGATGGAAATCAGAAAAACCCAACTGGCGCTGACGGCAAGTGCGCTTGCCATGGCGCTCATGCTGGTCGGCTGCGGCGGAGGCGGCAGCAGCAGCAGCACTCCGCAGCCTGCCGCACCCGCTGCAACGGCTCCGACGACGCCGGCGGATACCGCGCCGGTTACCGTGGAAGTGCCGACACTTCCCGAGGGAGACATGTATGCGCTCGTGGAAAACACGTATCAGATCGAGGCTGGTGGAATGGCCACCTCGGGCGGCGTGACGTTCACCTGCGCGGGCGAAGACTGCGTGGTGACGATCGATGGCTCCACGGTCACCTCGACGGGCGGCACGGTCACAGCCGCGCTGACCGACGCGGCGGATATGGCGCTGACCGCACAAAATAAGGAGAAGGACGACAAAGCGAAGGCGGATGCAGCCGAAATGCATGAGCGCGCGCTCGGCGTTGCGGTGGCCCTTATGAACCCCAGCATGGGCAAAGCTCCGACGGCCAAGATCACCCGTGGCGAGACCGGCGCAGCCATGATTTCCGTCAGCGGGTGGACCAGTTCTGCCGCCGCCTCGGCGGGGGCCGAAGGCTGGTCCGGAATGATGTTCGAAGGGGACAGGCTGGACGTCAAAGGGCAGACCGCGGCCGTTTACACGAACAAGGAAGCGGCGAAGCGGAAGGCTTTCGGGGGTACAGGTGGGCTCTACACCACCGGTACCGGTGGCGTAGCGTTCGTCGCGGAGAGCGGCCACCTAACGCTTGATGCTACGTCGTTGTCCAAGACGCAAGGGGCCTTTCTTGACAAGTCGCGCTTCCCGCAGCCCGGAGGCAAGAAGTACACATACGGACCTGCTTCGTCCGATAAGCACAAAAGGGAGTTCCCGGGCACATTCCGGGGAGCCAGCGGAACGTATAAGTGCGACGGAGACGACTGCTCCGTGACTCCCCCAGGAGCCAACACCAACGATAACTATACTCTTACTGGCACTTGGACCTTCACACCGGGAGACGGCCAGAAGGGCATTCAGGAAGACACCAGCTACATGAGCTTCGGCTGGTGGATGAAGCTTCCGTCCAAGGCCGATAGCGGTGGTGACTACGTCTACGACGTCGAAGTGTTCCACCGCGGCGCCGGTGCTACACCTGACATTTCTGGCGACTTGGGCACACTGACCGGCACGGCCACCTATAAAGGACCCGCCGCCGGCATCTATGTGAACAAGACGGGCGAGGGGGATACCCTGGCCGCCATGTCCGGGACCTTCACTGCCGCCGCCGAACTCTTGGCGAATTGGGATAAAGCTGGGATCCCCGCCACAGCAACGCTGACCGGTGAAATCACGAATTTCAGCGGCGGCGAAGGCATGAGCGACTGGTCCGTGAAGCTGGGCGTTGACGACGTTTCGAGCAATAATGGCTCAGTGTCCGGCAAGACGTCCGGCACCGGCACCGGAGAATGGTCCGCTAAATTCTATGGCGGGACTGGTGCTGCAGGGACTGGAGTCGCCGCAGCGCCTACCGGCGTGCATGGCATGTTCGATGCCCATTCCAACACGACCCACATCGTGGGAGCGTTCGGCGCAGAGAGATAGTAGCCATCGCTAACCTCTAGCGACCAACCCGGACCCCGGCCGCCCCGTGCGGCCGGGGTTCTCTCGACTGGCCGGCCCGGGTTCAGGCGTCATCCCCGACGCCTTGCGCCCCCGGGCCGACCGCCGGAGGGGCGCTCTCGTCGTTCCTCCGGCGTTTTTCTCCCGGTTGCCTCCTGCGGGAAGGTTCCATGACCCCGACCGAAGCCTCCGCCGTCATGGCCGTCCTTCGATACGCCGCTAACGCGGCTACTCAGGATGAGGTTCGATACGCCGCTGACGCGGCTACTCAGGATGAGGTTCGATACGCGCCCGCTGACGCGGTCGCTACTCAGGATGAGGAAGAGGGGATGCTTGCTAATGC
>JAJECF010000241.1 GCA_022822125.1 Alphaproteobacteria bacterium | reverse complement strand
ATCGCCCTCCCGCCCAACTGGCGCGAACACAAAGCCTGACCGTCCCCAAAATCAACGAAATGTAGTGGGTACACCCGCCGACGCCGGTGTAACCCCCTGTTCTATCAAATACTTTTAATCGTCACTGTTGAAGTTGGGTCTAACGGAGCCGGCAGGCGGGAACGGAAGATATCGCGCCTGCGAGACGAACGATGAAGACCCTGTCCGGAGCCGCAATCCTGCTTCTGGCGGTCCAGACCGCAACGGCGGAACCTGCCGGCTTTCGCGGCTTCACCATCCCCGCGGCGCATCACGGGCGCGAGATGACCGGCGCCGTCTGGTATCCGTCATCCGGTGGCGGCGAAGCGGTTTCATTCGGCGAGAGCGGCGTTTTCCATGGCACTCCGGTGCTGGATGGCGCCCGCGTGGCCGACGGCCCGTTCCCCGTAATCTTGGCGAGCCACGGCCTCGGCGGCGACATCGTCGCGCTCGGCTGGCTGACGGCCGGCCTGGCCAAGGCGGGCGCACTCGTCATCTCCGTCAACCATCCGAACAGCACGCGGAAGGACTTCGACCTCCAGGAAGGGCTGAAGCACTGGACGCGGACGGAGGACCTTCGGGCCGCACTGGCCTGGCTCGCGGCGCAACCGGACCTGGCGCACCATGCGGACGTCTCCCGCATCTATGCGGTCGGGTTCTCCGCCGGCGGCTGGACCGCGCTCTCCTTTGGCGGGCTGCGCGCCGATCTCGAAGGCTACGCCGCCCATTGCGAGATTGCGCCTCCCTCGCCTTGGCAGTGCGCCGACCTGACGAGGCGCGGGGCCGACCTTGCTGCATATGCCCCGACCGAATGGAACGCCGGCCGCAAGGATGAGCGCGTCCACGCCGTCGCCGCCATCGAACCGGCGTTGACCTGGGGCCTCGGGCAGCCCCATGCGCGCGATCTCGTGGAAAAGGTGCTGCTGATCGGCCTCGGCACGGCCGAGACGCGCCTCCCGGCGACCGATTTCAGCGAGACCGGCAGCGGGTTCGCGGCCCTTCTCCCGGGCGCCGAGGTCGAGATCATGGCCCCGGCCGCCCATTTCTCTGCGCTCCCGTCCTGCAAGCCGAGGGGCCCGGCGATCCTGGCCGCCGAAGGCGACGACCCGATCTGCGACGACCCGCCGGGCACCGACCGTGCGGTGCTGCACCAGCGCATCATCGCCCGCATCTCGGCCTTCCTCGGCCTATAGTCCAAAGCGGGCGTCGACCTGTCGGCAAAAGTTCAAAATCGGGATACTAGGAAACCGGGGCGAGGCGGGTGATGACGGTGGTGTGGGTCTCGACGAAATAGAGCGTGCCGTCGGCGGCGCCGGCGACCCCGTGCGGCATGACCGCCACCGGCTTGCAGCTTCCGAAGATCGTCCCGTCCGGGCCGAGCGCCGTCACGCGCGGGACCTGGTCGGTGACATAGATGCGCTCCCCGCCGTCGATATGGATGTCCATCGGCTTGTAGAAGGGGCCGAACTCGGTCAGGTAGCCGCCATCCGGCGAGAAGACCTGCACGCGGTTGTTCTCCCGGTCGCCCACAAGCACGCGCCCGTCGCCAAGCGCGCCGATGCCGTGCGGCGTGGTGAATTCGCCGGGACCGCTGCCGCGTCCGCCCCAGCTCGCAAGATGCGCGCCGTCCGGCGAAAAGCGGTGGACCATGGTGTTGCCGTAGCCGTCCGAGACATAGAAGTCGCCGCCGGGCCCGACCGCGACGTCGGTCGGGTGGTTGAAGGGCGCCTGCGTCCGCGGCCGGTGCCGCTCGCCCAGCGCCTGCAGCAGCCGGCCTTCGGCGTCGAATATGAGGACCTGGTGCGCGTCCCGGTCCACGACGAGGATGCGCCCGTCCGCGGCCGCGGCGATGCCGTGCGGGTCCGCGATCTGCCCGTCGCCCCAGCTTCGGACGAAATTGCCTTCGGGATCGAACACGAGCACCGGGGTCGAGCGCCGCTGGCAGACATAGAGATTGCCCGCGGCATCGACCGCGCATTTGCTGATGACGCCCACCGGGATATGCGCCGGCCAGCGGCCCCAGGGCCGGTCGATCCGGTAGCGCTGCTCGCCCAGCACGGCGAACAGGTCTCCGTTTGCCGTCTTCGTCTCCATCTCCGCCTCCCCTTCGCCGGCCGGCCTGTTCAGGCCCCGGGCTTCGCCGGGCCGGTCCAGCTCCGGCGGATAGCCTCGCATTCCGCCCTGCGCACGCCGGTCTCGATCTCCAGCGAGCGGCCCGTCAGCTCCAGCAGCGTCTCGACGCTGTAGCGGCCGTAATCGGTCCGGCGCATCTCCGCATGGCGCGCGCCCAGGACCAGCCGGTCGATCCGCGCTTCCTGCAGCGCCCAGCAGCACATCGGGCAGGGCTCCATTGTGGTGTAGCAGGCGGCGCCCGAAAGGTCCCGGCTGTCAAGATTGCGGCAGGCGTCCCGGAGCGCGTCCACCTCGGCATGGCAGGTCGGGTCGCGGTCCGAATCGACGCGGTTGCGCCCGCGCCCGATGACCTTGCCGTCCCGCACGATGACGGAGCCGACCGGGACATTGCCCTCGGCCTTGCCCCGTTCGGCTTCCTCGAGCGCAAGGCCCATGAAATGGTCGCGATCTTCCGGCATGGCGCAGCTCCCTGTTGCCGTGTCGCCGACCCGCTCCTCACTCGAAATAGAGGATCGGCTGGTCGGCGGCGAGATTGTCTCCTGCGGCGGTCGGGATGGAGCTTACCCGCCCCGGCCGCTCGGCGCGCAGCACATTCTCCATCTTCATCGCCTCGACCACCGCAAGCGCCTGCCCGGTCTCCACCTCGTCGCCTTCCGCCACCGCCAGCGACACCAGCAGGCCGGGCATGGGCGAGAGCAGCACTTTCGAGGTGTCGGGCGGGGCTTTTTTCGGCATGAGGCGTGCGAATTCCGCAACGCGCGGCGGCACGGCCAGCGCCTTCGCCTGCGCGCCCCGGAAAGAGAGCCGCCAGCCCGCGCCGTCTTCCTCGACCCGCACCGCAACCGCCTCGCCGTCGAACCGTCCCTCGAAATGCGTTCCGCCGGGTACGCGGGTGCCCTCCAGTCGCGCCGCCCGGCCGTCGATCTCCAGCCTGAGGCCCTCGCCGTCCGGCTCGGCCGCGACCGCTGCGATATCGACCTCGAACAGCACGGCCCAGTCGCGCCGCTCGCCGCCGCCCGCCGCCAGCGCCTCGGCCCGCGCGAGCGCCACCGCCACGGCGGCGAACAGCCCGCTATGCCGGGCGGCGCCGGCGGCGGGGTCGTAGCCCTGCGGGAACTCCTCGTCGATGAAGGCGGTGCTGAGCCGGCCCTCGGCGAAGCGCGGGTTGTCCGCAACCGCGGCCAGGAAGTCGACATTGTGGCCGACGCCGCCTATGGCGAAGCGCGCCAGCGCCTCCCCGAGCCTCAGCCGCGCCTCCTCGCGCGTGGCGCCATGCGCGGCGAGCTTGGCGATCATCGGGTCGTAGAACATGGCGATCTCGGAGCCTTCGACGACGCCCGTGTCGATGCGCACGCCGCCCTCTTCCGCCGGCGGGCGGAACGTCTCCAGCCGCCCGATGGACGGCGCGAAATTGCGCTCCGGCCGCTCCGCATAGACACGCGCCTCGATGGCCCAGCCGTCAAGGCGGACATCCTGCTGGCCGAAACCGAGCGGCTCGCCCGCCGCCACGCGCAGCATCTGCTCCACGAGGTCCAGCCCGGTGACCATTTCCGTCACCGGATGCTCGACCTGGAGGCGGGTGTTCATCTCCAGGAAGTAGAAATTGCGCGCGCGGTCCACGATGAACTCCACCGTGCCGGCCGAGCGGTAATCGACGGCGCGGGCGAGCGCGACGGCGCGGGCGCCCATTTCCGCGCGCAGGTCCTCATCGACGAACGGGCTCGGACATTCCTCGACCACCTTCTGGTGGCGGCGCTGGATCGAGCATTCCCGCTCGCCGAGATGCACCGTATTGCCATGCGCGTCCGCCAGGACCTGGATTTCGATATGGCGCGGCTCCTCGACATATTTCTCGACGAAGACGCGGCCGTCGCCGAAGGCGCTTTCGGCTTCGTTCACGGTCGAGCCGAAAACCTGCCGGAGCTCGTCGTCCGAGCGCGCGATGCGCATGCCCTTGCCGCCGCCGCCCGCGCTCGCCTTGAGCATGACGGGGTAGCCGACCTCGCGCGCGATGCGAACCGCCTCGTCGGCGTCGCGCACCACGCCGGCGTGGCCGGGAATGATGCTGACCCCGGCGGCTTCGGCGATGCGCTTCGACGTGATCTTGTCGCCCATCGACTCGATGGCGCCCGCCGGCGGCCCGATGAACACGATGCCGGCGGCCTCCAGCGCCTCGCGGAACGCGCGGTTCTCGGACAGGAACCCGAAGCCCGGGTGCACGGCCTCGGCGCCGCTCGAGCGGCACGCGTCGACGATCGCGTCGATGCGGAGATAGCTCTCCGACGGGGCCGGGCCGCCGATGTGCACCGCCTCGTCCGCCCGCTCCACGTGCAGCGTCCGGGCGTCGGCGTCGGAGTACACCGCCACCGTACCGATCCCCATGCGCCGCGCGGTGCGGATGACCCGGCAGGCGATCTCGCCGCGATTGGCGATGAGGATCTTCGGGAACGGAGGACGGGAAGGTGCGTTCACAGCGGCATGTTCCCGTGCTTCTTCGACGGGTTCTCGAGCACCTTGTCGCGCAGCATCGACAGCGAGCGGCAGGTCCGCGGGCGCGTCGCGCGAGGCATGACGACGTCGTCGATGTACCCCCGGCGCGCGGCGACGAACGGATTGGCGAACGCCTCCGCGTACGTCTCGGTGTGCTCGGCGAGCCGGTCGGGATCGTCGGCATCCTTGCGGTAGAGGATCTCCACCGCCCCCTTCGCCCCCATCACCGCGATCTCGGCACTGGGCCAGGCCAGGTTCACGTCGCCGCGCAGGTGCTTGGAGCTCATCACGTCGTACGCGCCGCAGTACGCCTTGCGGGTGATGACGGTGACCTTCGGCACCGTCGCCTCCGCGTACGCGTACAGCAGCTTCGCGCCGTGCTTGATGATGCCGCCGTACTCCTGCGCGGTCCCGGGCATGAAGCCGGGGACGTCCACGAAGGTCAGGACGGGGAAGTTGAAGCAGTCGCAGAAGCGCACGAACCGCGCTGCCTTGATCGAGGACGAGATGTCGAGACAGCCCGCGAGCACCATCGGCTGGTTGGCGACGATTCCCACCGGATGCCCTTCCATGCGGGCAAACCCGATGATGATGTTGCGCGCGAACTCCGGTTGCAGCTCGAAGAAGTCCGTGTCGTCCACGACCTTCAGAATCACCTCCTTCATGTCGTACGGCTGATTCGGGTTGTCCGGCACGATCGTGTCGAGGGACGGCTCGACCCGCGAGCCGGAATCCCGGGTCGGCTGGAATGGCGGCGGCTTGCGGTTGCTCGCGGGGAGGTAGTCCGCGAAACGGCGCACCATCAGCAGGGCCTCCACGTCATTCGCGAAGGCGCGATCGCACACCCCGGAGCGCGTGGAATGGGTCGCCGCCCCTCCGAGCTCCTCGTGGGTGACCTCCTCATGGGTGACGGTCTTCACCACCTCCGGACCGGTCACGTACATGTAGGAGCTGTTCTTCACCATGAAGATGAAGTCGGTCATGGCCGGCGAGTAGACCGCACCGCCGGCGCACGGCCCCATGATCAGGGAGATCTGGGGCACCACCCCCGACGCGAGCACGTTGCGCTGAAAGATCTCGGCATAACCGCCCAGCGACGCCACGCCCTCCTGGATGCGCGCGCCGCCCGAGTCGTTCAGTCCGATGACCGGGGCGCCGATTCGGACCGCGTGGTCCATGACCTTGCAGATCTTCTCGGCGTGCGCCTCCGACAACGAGCCGCCGAACACCGTGAAGTCCTGGCTGAACACGAACACGAGCCGTCCGTTGATCGTGCCGTAGCCGGTGACCACGCCGTCGCCGGGCACGCGCCGCTCGGACATGCCGAAGTCGACGCTGCGGTGCTCGACGAACATGTCCCACTCCTTGAACGAGTCCTCGTCGAGCAGCACCTCTATCCGCTCGCGCGCGGTGAGGCGTCCTTTCGCGTGCTGTGCCTCGATTCGGGCCGGCCCGCCGCCCTGCCGGGCCGCGGCGCGCTTGGCCTCGAGGGCCTGGATGATGTCCTGCATTCGGGTGCCTCCCTCGATGGCTGCACCGGGTGACGGAGCCCGTTTGCGCCAGGAGTCGGCTCACTCGGTCCGAGGCGCTTCCGGAGTCCACGAGCTCGAAGCTCCCGGTGCGGACGCCGCCGTCACCGTGGAGTTGAATGGACTTTGAAGACAGGCGCAACCCTTGGGGGGGCGCCGCGGCCGCCGGCGGACAGGGTTGTCGGAGAATCCCTCCGTGTGGCCTTGCAGGCTCCCCGGCGGAAAGGACGGCGGATGAAGGAACGGAGCCCGCGCGAAGCTCCGACATGCATCGTGATGAGGACGACTACTGATTCGAGCCGATGAAGAAACCGCACGACTCCCTGACGACAAGCTCCGTCTTCAGGACGATGCGCCGCGGCGGGGCGTCAGGGTTCTCGATACGATCCAGGAGCACCGACGCGGCCTGCCGGCCCATCTCGTCGCGCGATACCGTCGTCACGGTCAGCGGTGGATTCGCAAGACTCGCCTCCTCCACGTCCTCGTGACCGATGAGGGCGAAGCTCCGGCCCGGAACCAGGCCTTCTCGCTGCAGGCCCGCGGAGAGCCCGAGCGTGACGGCGTCGTTGTATCCGATCGCCGCGGTCGGCCTCGGTTGGAGCCCGGCAATCCATCGCGCCGCCTCGAATCCGGCGAGGCGGGTCGGAACGCAGGACCTGACCAGCGATTCGTCGAATTCCAGGGACGCGGTCTCCAGTCCCGCACGATAGCCGCGAATGCGCTCTCGACAGGCGGTAACGCTCGGGTCGCCGCCGACGAACGCGATTCGGCGGTGCCCGAGGCTCGCGAGGCGACCCACCGCCAGCACCGATGTCTCGTGGTCGTCGTTGACGACATGATCGAACGGCAGGTCGAACATGGTCCGGGACACGAACACGAGAGGAGGCATCACCTGCCGCAGCGCGAGGATGTCCTGCGCCGTGCTGCCGATGGCCGGCGACATGATTACGCCGTCGGCGTTGTACTCCGACATCTT
>JAJECF010000090.1 GCA_022822125.1 Alphaproteobacteria bacterium | reverse complement strand
CGTCATGGTCCACAAGGTCCTCGTAGCCCAGCGCAATCCCGAACACACGCTGCCCCACCAGCGTCGCCACGTCATGCACGACACGATCCGCAGAGCGACCGTCAGAAAAGCAACCTGAAAACCGATCCACCAGACCGACCGCCCGGTCCGTCGCCCCCAGAAGCAGCGCCCCGGCGTCCGTGGTCATCCTCCCGCCACCGAAATCGGCCACGACATCGCGGCCTTTCAGGCGTGCAAATCGCATCCGCGTCGGGTTACACCCTGTGCGCATCGGGGCGTTCCTCTGCAACAGGACAAGTCTTTGTCACAAAAGAACTTTCTCACATGCAGGGCCCCGATGCACCTACACCCGGTGAGAAATCCGGGTTAGCCGCCCGCTTCCCGGGACGGCCGCATGACCGGGCCGCTTGCCGGGCTCAGGGTGCTGGAAATCGCTGGCGTCGGGCCGGGGCCGCATTGCGCCATGCTGCCGGCGGACATGGGCGCGGATGTGCTGCGCATCGACCGGGTGCGGGCGCGTTACCGCGTCCATGCGCGCACCGACCTGCTGAACCGCAGCCGACGGTCGGCCGCGCTCGACCTCAAGCAGCCCCGCGCCGTCGAGGCAGTGCTCGCGCTCGCCGAGAGGGCCGATGTGCTGCTGGAGGGCTTCCGCCCGGGCGTCATGGAACGGCTCGGCCTCGGGCCGGAACCCGTGCTCGCGCGCAATCCGAAGCTCGTCTATGCGCGGCTGACCGGCTGGGGGCAGGAGGGGCCGCTTGCCCAAGCGGCGGGCCACGACCTCAACTATCTGGCGCTGACCGGCGCGCTCCACGCCATCGGCCCCGCATCGGGCCCGCCTGTGCCGCCGCTCAATCTCGCCGGCGACTTCGGCGGCGGCGCGCTCTATGCCGCCTTCGGCATTCTGGCAGCCCTGTTCGAGCGAGAACGCTCGGGCCGGGGGCAAATCGTCGATGCGGCCATGGTGGACGGCGCGGCCTCGCTGATGACCTTCGTGCAGGGGCTGGCCGCGGCCGGCTGGTGGCGGGACGAGCGCGAGGCGAACCTGATCGACGGCGGGGCGCCCTTCTACCGCTGCTACGAGACAAGGGACGGCAAGTGGGTCGCGCTCGGCGCCATCGAGCCGGAGTTCTACGACGCCTTCCTGAAGCTGACGGGCCTCAACGGCGAGGACCTGCCGAAGCGGATGGACCGGGACCGCTGGCCGGAATTGACTGAACGCTTCCGACGGCTCTTCCTGACGAAGACGCGCGGGGAGTGGTGCGAAATTCTGGAAGGCACGGACGCCTGTTTCGCGCCCGTACTGTCCCTGGAGGAAGCCCCCGGCCATCCGCACATGGCCGCGAGGGGCGCGCTCGCCGCAAGCGGCGGCATTGTCCACTCGGGGCCTGCGCCCCGCTTCTCCCGCACGCCCGGCCGGCTCTTCCGCCCGCCGCCCGCCCCCGGCGAGGACACACAGCAGGCGCTCGCGGACTGGGGGCTTGACCCTGCGGATATCGACGCTCTCATCTCCTCGGGTGCCGCGCTCGGAGAGTCCGGCGACGGGAAGACAACACCGAAGGGGCGAACAGCCGGATGAAGGGGCGGCCTGTCCATCGTGCGGGATATGCGACGGGTTTGCTGCTTTCCTGCTGTCTCGCGCTGGCGCACCTCCTGCCGCCGGCCAGCGCTGCCGAAGCCCAGGCCATCGAAAAGGCGCGGGAAGCCTACACCCAGGGCCGCTTCGCCGACGCGGCCCGGATGGGCGAGGCCATCGGGACATCGAAAGGGCTGGCGCTCGCCGCGCGGTCGCTGACGATCCACGCCTACTACATCGCCGGGAAGCACGAGAGGGAAGCGCTGCTTGGGCGCGCGGTGGAACTGGCCCGGAAAGCGGTCCGCTTCGACTCCGGCAATGCAGATGCCCATCTGCAACTGGCGCGCGCGCTCGGCCGCTACGCGCAGGCGATCGGCGCCTTCGAGGCTGCGAACCAAGGATATGCGGAGAAGATTCGCGAGGCGACGGAAACCGCCCTTCGCCTGGACCCCGAGATGGTGTCCGCCCACCTCAGCCTGGGCCGGTGGCACGCCGGGGTGGTCGGCATGGTGGGGTCCTTCCTGGCGCGCATCACCTTTGGAGCCCGGGAAGCGCATGCCCTTGCTTCCCTGGAACGGGCTTTCGAACTCGCCCCCGACGAAAAGGCCGTTCCGCTCGAATATGCGCTCGGGCTGCTGGCGCTGGATGAGGACGAATACCGGGAGAAGGCACGCGGCCTTCTGAAGCGCGCCGTCGAACTGCCGGCAAAGGATGCCTATGAAGACCTGCTCCACAAGAGGGCGGTCAAGCGCCTCCGGGCTTTGGGCGGCGGCTGACGGCCCCGACGCGCCGGCCTCATACCTTCCTGAACCGCCAGCCATACATGAGCCGCCCGTAGAAGTTGAACCAATTTCGCGCTTCCGGGTCCTGGAACGGGTAGTCTGCCCCCATCTGCCGCGCCGTGACGAGGCCGGACACGAAGCAGGTCTCCTGGCTGTTGATGAGCGTGTGGGCCCCGCAGTGCCGGGTTCGCCGCCTGCCCTGAACGAAGCGGAACAGATGGATCAATAAAGCCATGTGGCGCACATCGTGGACGATGTGTTGAAACCACCATCTCCCGACGACCTTTTCTTCATCGATGGGATTGACCGGATTGTAGGTCACCAGGCACGGCTTGTCCGACTGTTTCGCCCAGGGTTGCTGGTTGTGCATGATGTATGTGATTTCGTAATTGTCGGGCCTGGCGCCGTACTGCTCTATGTGGTTGCTCCGCGTGGCGAGCGGTTCGGCTTCGTTGTCCGGAAGAACGGAAGCGTCCGAGTGAACGACCGTGTGGTTGTGCAGTTCGCTCTCGTACCGGATCGACGAAAGAAGGAAGCTCTCCAGAAAAGTGGGCTTGTCCAGGATCATCATCGTCTGGTTCGCGTTGCATGCGAAAACGACATCGTCAAACCTCTCCGTGTTGCCGTCCTCATCTT
Source organism: Alphaproteobacteria bacterium (assembly GCA_022822125.1). Next base: position 1,072 of record JAJECF010000090.1, on the reverse strand, counting down.
CCACGGTCACGCCGGAGGCCCGCCGATACACTTTCCTGACAGGCCGTTCGAGATAAATCCTGTCCCGAAACCCAGCTGACATTTCTTCATGGACGCGCCGCGCGCCCCGGTCCCAAGTCTGCATCGGCGTTGCGGTTTCTATATCGAAAAACTCCAGATAACGGGAAAACAGGGAGGCCGGCATATCGAACACGTTCGTCGCCATCAGGAAATTGACGAACATGGGCTTGAGTATCTTGTATCTGAAGTCTGCGGAGAATCTTCCGATATTGAGAATTGTATTCATGCTCATATAATTGAACGGATTGAGAGCATTCAGCAGTCTGGACCTGGATCGGTTGAGCCGGCCCAATCGTCTCAAATGTCTCAGGAGCTTCTGGAATTTCTCGATTTCCGTCTGCAACTCCCTCCTGATTTTCGAGTCGAGATCGTGAGCATAGATTTCGCCGCGATGCTTCACGCTGTAGCTGAACCTGGTATCGACCAGACCGATATTGTTCTGCCGCATGAACAGGACGATATGGTGATATACCGAGGGAATGCAGGCGGTAACGGAAATATCGAACGGGATCGAGGTGCCGTCACCTTGCGGCATATCGGCCGTAATGGCGTTGCCACCGACCCGGTCCCGGGCTTCGAACAGCCGGAAGTCGAACCGGTCCGGGTGGCGGTGCAATGCCCAGGCTGCGCCCAGCCCCGATACGCCGGCGCCGATAATGGCGACCTTTCTCGGCGATGTTGCCTGCCCGGCCCCGCTCATGGCGCCCACTCTAACATCGTTTGCGGGCGAAGGCCTGTTCCCTTCGCCGGGCGGTATCCGTTGCCCTGTCCCGCCGGATACCGTAAGAAACGACCGGTTACCGCTTCTGCCGCGCCGATAAATCGGCAGCGAAAAACCGCAGCCGTCGGACGCGGGAAAGTCCGTATCGAAGGGGCCGGGTAGACGGGGGCCTTGCGGCGCCCCGTCCCCCACAGATCCGGACTTGCCCGCATTAGGGCATCCGGCTCCTCACATGCCAGTTTCGCTCAGGCGGCGTAGATGGACCGCGTGACCGTGGCTTGTGGCAGGGGA
>JAJECF010000238.1 GCA_022822125.1 Alphaproteobacteria bacterium | reverse complement strand
CTCGCCTCAAAACCGACCGCAGACACGACCCGCGACCCAATCAGGCCAGCCGCAGCGCCCCAAACGCAACGCAAACCTAAAACCGCATCCAAAATCTCAGCCGCTATTCCTCAGAACCTCAATTCTGCAAGTGCCTCGAACGAGAAAACCTGCCGGCTCGCCGCCGAGCTGGCTCGCCTCACCGGCGAGACCAAGACCGGCGCGATAACCGCGGCGCTGCGGGAGCGGCTGGAGCGGGAAAGGCGGATGCGCGACATCGAGGAGCGGCGCCGGGATCTGCGCGCTATTGCAGAGCGTTTCGCGAAGCTGATGGGTCCCGGTTTTTCGGCAGTCGAGCATGGCGATTTCCTCTATGACGAGCGGGGCCTGCCGAGGTGACCGTCGATAGCTCGGCCGTGCTTGCTGTGCTGAACCGCGAGAGCGACGCCGAGCGCTATCAGGAGGCGATGCTCGCTGCCCCGAACTGCCGCATGTCGGTAGCCAACATCCTGGAGGCATTCATGGTAGCGGAAGGCCGCAGCGGACCGGCCGCAGGACGTGAGCTTGATGCCTTTCCGGCGCGCGCCGGGATCGAGCCCGTGCCGGTGACGGTGGAGCGGATGGACGCGGCCCGGCGGGCCTGGCGGCGTTTCGGCAGGGGCAACCATCCGGCGGCGCTGAATTTCGGCGACTGCTTCGCCTATGCGCTTGCGAGCATTACGGGCGAGCCGCTGCTGTTCAAGGGCGAGAACTTCTCGCAGACCGACATCGCGGCAGCATAGGCTTACCAGGTCTCGCCGAAGGGGCGGAGCTCGACGGTGAAGGACCATGTCGAGCGGTCCTGATGCGCGACGCGATACATCTCCTCGGCGATGGCCGCCGGTTTGGCGAAGAACTCGTCCGGCGCGTCCGGCGCCATGAACGGCCGTGTGCGCGGCGTGTCGATGGCGGCGTCGATGATGAAATAGGCGACATGGATGCCCTGCGGCCCGAATTCGCGCGCGATGGCCTCCGCCAGGATGCGCTGCGCCGCCTTGGTGGAGGCGAAGAAGCCCCAATGCGCCTTGCCGCGCGTGGCCGAGGTGTTGCCGGTGACCAGCAGCGCGCCGCCGCCGGCGTCCAGCATGCCCGGAATCGTCTCGCGGGCGAGATGCAGCAGCGCCGTCGCATTCACGCGGAAATTGCGTTCGAGCTCCTCCGGGTCCTGCTCCAGGAACGGCCCGCGCGTGCTCCGGAGCGCGTTATGCACGACGACTGTCGGCGGGCCGAGCCGCTCGCGCACGGCCGCCACGGTCGCGCATAGCGCATCGAGATCGCCGACATCGCAGGGAAAGGCGGTCGCGTTCTCGATATCCGCCTCCAGCGCGGCCAGCCGCTCCGCATCGCGGGCGAGCATGGCGGTCCGGTAACCGCCACTGGCGAAGCGGCGGGCGATTTCGGCGCCCGTGCCCCCGTCGGGGCCGACGCCGGTGACGAGCGCGACAGGCGAACTCATGCGCTTTTCCTCTCTTCCGCCTGCGTTTCGAGCACATAGCCGCCGCCCAGGTCGGCGGCGAAGGCAGGCAGGCGGCGCAGGCGGTCGAAATGGGCGTGCGCATGGGCGTGGTCGCCGGGCCGGTAGATGGGCTCGAGGCCGCAATCCGACAGCCGGTCGGCCATGCGCTCCTCGCGGCGGAATTGCGCGAAGTCGCAGACGAAGGCGATGTCGGCGATCGAGAACGGGCCCGCCAGACCTTCGCCGCCGAGCCTCGCGGCATTGTCTATGCCGTCCAGGTAGAAGGCGTAGGCCTCGCGCATACGGCCCGAAAGCTCCCGGGACGCCTCGCGGGCCGTGAGCGCCAGCAGATAGGCCTGCGCCTCGCGCGCGAAGACGAGCCCCGCATCGAGGAAGCTGTCGATCCGCGCGGCCTCATAGGGCCCCTCGCCATAGAGTCCGCCGGCCGCCGCGCCCAACGCTGCGAGTTGTTCGGTCTGGCGGCGTTCCGGCGCCGCCGCGCGGGCGACGGCGCGCAGGATGCTGTTCGATTCGAACACGCCGGTGGCGCCCTCCGGGTCGAACGCCGCCGGCACGGTGCCGAAGGGGTGGGCGGCGAGGAAGGCGTCCGTCTTGTAGAGCATGGCGGCGCTGAAGCCGCGCTTGCTCGCCCGCGCATGCGGGTTGCCGGGCGTCTTCTCGGCTTCCTCGAGCGGCCTCGCGTCGAAGTCCCAGAGCCAGCCCGACAGCGCCTTCGGACGGTCGCCCACCACCTCGACCTCGACGCCGAGCAGCCGCGCGGCGATCGTCGCCTTCCAGACGCGCGGATTGGGCAGATAGGAGAAAATCCTCAGCACCGTCATGGCGGACGCCCCCTTTCGCCTCGAGTTTCCGGAACCATCGGCACTCTGCCACGAAAGCCGCCGGCCCCGCCAGCCGCTTGGCCGGTCCCGGCCCCGGCGCTACTCTCGCGGCCGGCAGGAAGGGAAGGAGCCCTCCATGCGCGCGACCCGGCGGACGGTGCTGGCCGGCGCAGGCGCGGCGCTGGCGGCGCCGGCTCTGGGCGCAGCGGCCGGCGGGGCGCTACTGAAACCCGTTCCGGCGACCGGGGAGCTTGTGCCGGCGGTCGGGCTCGGAAGCTGGATCACCTTCAATGTCGGCAAGGACCCGCAACTGCGCGCCGAATGCCGTGACGTGATGGCCGCCTTTTTCGAAACGGGCGGCGGCATGATCGATTCCTCGCCCATGTACGGCTCCTCGCAAGAGGTCATCGGCGATGCGTTCGCGACGCTCGGCCGCCCGGCGGGCCTCTTCTCGGCCGACAAGGTCTGGACCCGCGCGGCGGATGCGCGCGCGCAGATCGCCGAGACTGCCCGGCGCTGGGGCGTGGCGCGCTTCGACCTGCTCCAGGTCCACAACCTGATCGACTGGGAACGGAACCTCGACATTCTTGAGGCGATGAAGGAGGACGGCGCGCTCCGCTATAGCGGTGTCACCACCTCGCATGGCCGCCGGCACGCCGAACTGGAGGATGTCATGCGCCGCCGCCGGCCCGACTTCGTCCAGCTCACCTACAATATCGTGGACCGGGAGGCGGAACGCCGCCTGCTGCCGCTGGCGCGGGAGCGCGGCATCGCGGTCATCTGCAACCGGCCGTTCCAGCGCGGCCGGCTGCCGGACCGGCTCGCCGGGCGGCGCATGCCCGGCTGGGCCACCGAAATCGGCGTCCCCACATGGCCGCAATTCCTGCTGAAATTCATCCTCTCCCATCCCGCTGTCACCGCCGCCATTCCGGCGACCCGGCGGGTGGACCATGTGCGCGAGAACAAGTCCGCGGCCTTCGGCCCCATGGCGGCGCATATGCGCGACCTCTAGCGCGCCATCATGGACGGGTTCCGGGCGCTGGCGGACCTGCTGCCGTTCGAGCCGCGCGTTTATTGGCGGCTTTTTGCGCTGGAAAACGAGGCGCTCTGGCCGGTCCAGCCGCTGCTGCTGGCGGCGGGCGCGGCGCTCCTCTGCGGCCTGCTCAGGGGCCGGCGGCCGTCCGGGCGCTGGCTCGGCCCCGCGCTCGGCGCGGTCTGGCTCTGGACCGGCTGGCAGTTCGTGGCGCTCGGCTACGGGGCGATAAACTGGGCCGCGCCCCGGTTCGCCTGGGGCTTCTATGCGGAAGCCGCGCTTCTGGCGGCGCTCGGCCTTTCCGGCCGCCTCGCCTTCTCCCGGCGGGGCCCGGGGGCCGGCGCGGGCATCGGTCTCCTGGCGGCGGCGCTGTTCGCCTGGCCTCTTCTGGCGGCGCTCGACGGGCGGTCCTGGCGTGAGGCGGAGGTCGCCGCCATTCACCCCGACCCGACCGCCATCGCCACGCTCGGCCTCGTCGCGCTCGCCCCGCGCAGCGGCTGGACGGCGCTCCTCTGCCTCCCGCCCGCGCTCTGGCTCGCCCTCTCGGCGCTCACCCTGCTGGCGATGGGCGCCTGGCAGGGATGGGCGGTGCTCGCCGCGCTCGCCGCCGGCCTCGCCGCGCAAGGCTCCCGGCCCGGGTAAGCCGGGCAAGAGCGGTATCCGACCGCGGTGAAACGAGGCGGTGGCTGCCCTTCGATACGCGCCCGCTGACGCGGGCGCTACTCAGGGCGAGGGCAGAGTGAAGACGGCGCTCCTGGAACTTCCTCATCCTGAGTAGCCGCGAAGCGACGTATCGAAGGAACCTGCCTGAGCCTGCCGAAGGGGGTGGCAGCCGCCCGTTTCACCACGGCCGGATACCGCTTCAAGAAGGCGCGGTGCGGTAGATGTGCCAGTGCAGGATCGCGGCGGCGCTGCGGTGGGGCGACCAGACCCGGGTAAGCCGCGCCGCCTCGGCGGGCGCCGGGCGGGCGTCGAGGCCGAGGGTCTTCTGCAGCGCCACGCAGAGCGCGAGGTCTCCCGCCGGCCAGATGTCGGGGCGACCGGCCGCGAACAGCAGCCAGACCTCCGCCGTCCAGCGCCCGACGCCCTTGAGCGCCGAGAGCGCGGCAATGGCCTCCTCGTCCGGCATCCGCTGGATACGCCGGAGCGAGACGCGCCGGGACGCAAGCTCGCCGGCGATGGAGAGCGCATAGCCCGCCTTGGGCCGCGAGAGCCCGACAGCGCGAAGCCCCTCCGGCCCGAGCGCCAGCACGGCGCGGGCCGTAACCCTGCCGCCCGCAGCCTCCTCCAGCCGCCCCCAGATCGCCCGCGCCGAGGCGGCGGAAACCTGCTGCGCCGCAATCGCCCGGAGCAGCGCCGCAAAGCCCGCCCCCCGAAGCGCCATCGGCGGCGCCCCGACCTCGTCCAGCGCCGTCCGGATACGCCCGTCCTGCGCCGCCAACACCGCCAGCCCGTCCCGCCACCGCCGGACGGCGCCGCTGCGGGGCGGGGGAAGGGGGGTGTTGTCTTTCGTCAAGTGAATCCTCCTGATACTGCCTCGCCGTTCTCGCCCGGCGGCGAGTGTGGACACTGAGGAAGCCCCCGACAATGACCGGCGAAGATATCTGGAGAGAGCGCTTTCCCGGCTGCATTCGGGGACGACGGGGAATACAGTGTCGCGACAATTTCGTAACGGGGCACTGAAGATGACCGGGACACTCGAAGGCAGGGTCGCCATTGTCACCGGGGCGGCTGGCGGGATCGGGCGGGAATTGGTGGCCGGCCTGCTGGACGCGGGGGCGAAGGTGGCGGCGCTCGACATCGACGAGGACGGGCTCGGCGCGCTTGAGGCTCGACACGCCGCCGCCGCCGGGCGCCTCGCTACGCTGGCGGCTGACATTGCGAGCTTCGACGCCTGCGAGGCGGCGGTCGGGCAGGTGCGGGAGCGCCTCGGCGGGCCGGATATCCTCGTCAATAACGGCGCGGTCGGCATGGGCGTCATCCGGGCGGACCACATGACGAAGCTGGTCGCCATCGACGAGATCGAGCCGGAGGTCTGGGACCGGTTCGTGGCGGTCAACCTGTCCGGGGCCTGGTACATGACCCGCGCCACGGTCGGGGGCATGCTCGACCGGGGATGGGGGCGCATCGTCAATGTCACCACCAGCTTCTTCACCATGCTGCGGGGGAAGTTCCATCCCTACGGCCCGGTGAAAGCCGGCTTCGAGGCGATGTCCGCCGGCCATGCCGCCGAATTCGCCGACCGGGGCGTGACCGTGAATGTCGTCGTGCCGGGCGGCCCGGCGGACACGCCGATGGTGCCGCTGGAGTCCGGCCTCGACCGCGCGGCGCTGGTCCCGCCCTCGGCCATGGCGCCGCCGGTGCTGTGGCTCTGCTCGGAGGACGGAGGCGCCTGGACCGGGCACCGCTATATCGCCGGGAACTGGGACGCGGCGCTAGAGCCCGCTGCGGCGGCGGAAGGCTGCCGCGCGCCCGTCGCCTGGCCGGAGCTGGCGCAAAGCCCGGTCTGGCCGGGAGGCAAGCCGCCGGAGTGACCGGGCGCGCCCCGCCTGCGTTTGACAACGCGCCCGTCGGCGCTATAACCCGCGCCATTCCCGAGAACGCGGGCGGCTCCGCCCCGTCCTGGCCTTCGCGCCCGGACCTATCGGGACAACAACAAACGCGAAAGCGAGCGGCAAAAAGCCATGGCAAAACGCGAAAGCGCGAAACACAAGATCGACAGGCGCCTCGGCGTCAATCTATGGGGGCGGCCCAAGAGCCCCTACAACCGCCGGGAATACGGGCCGGGCCAGCACGGCCAGCGCCGGCGCAAGCCCACTGATTTCGGCCTCCAGCTGCGCGCCAAGCAGCAGCTCAAGGGGCATTACGGCGACATTTCCGAGAAGCAGTTCCGCCGCCTCTACCATGAAGCGGTGCGCCGGCGGGGTGACACCGGCGAGAACCTGATCGAGTTGCTGGAGCGCCGGCTGGACGCCGTGGTCTATCGCATGAAGTTCGTGCCGACCATTTTCGCCGCGCGCCAGTTCGTGAACCACGGCCATGTCCGGGTGAACGGGCGGCGGCTCAACATCCCGTCATACCGGGTCCGCGACGGCGACACGATCGAGGTAAAGCAGAAGTCCCGCACCATGGCGCTGGTGCTGGAGGCCATCGAGTCGCCGGAGCGTGACGTGCCGGACTATCTCTCGGTCGATTTCAACGAGCTGAAGGGCACCTTCCAGCGCGGCCCCGGCCTCGCCGATGTGCCCTATGCCGTGCAGATGGAGCCGCATCTGGTCGTCGAGTTCTACTCCCGCTAGCCCGTGCGCGCATCGGCGCCCGGCCCGGCGGGCGGCGGCCATCTAGACCTTTTGCGCTGCATGGGCGCCGCCGAGCGGCGGGGCCTGCTGCAACGCTCGAACCGGAAGGGCCTTGTCCGTCTTGCCGGCCATCTTGCGGCGCTCGGCATCACCGGATTGCCGATTGCGCTGGAGGCGCCCGGCTGGCCGCTTCTGCTGCCGCTGCATGGCGTGCTGCTGGCCTTCCTGTTCTGCCTGCAGCACGAAGCCACGCACAGGACGTCCTTCCGCAGCGCCTGGCTGAACGCCGCGGCCGCCTGGGGCGTCGGGCTCGCGGTCTTCCTGCCGCCGGCCTGGTTCCGCCATTTCCACCTGGCGCATCACCGCCATACCCACGACCCGGAGCGGGATCCGGAACTGGCGCGGCCGTTGTCCCGGTCCTGGCCGGGCCTTGCCTGGCATGTTTCGGGCGGCTCCTACTGGGTCCGTGAAGCGCGGGTGCTGCTCGCCAATGCGGCGGGCCGGAACCGCGACGCTTTCGTGCCCCGGGCGGCGCGCCGCGCCGTGGCTCGCGAAGCCCGGCTGTTCCTGGCTTTCTATGCGGCCGCGACGGCGCTCTCGATCCAGTTCGGCGCGACGGCCCTGCTGTGGCTGTGGCTGATCCCTCTCCTGCTCGGGCAGCCGTTCCTGCGCCTCTACCTGCTTGCCGAACATACCGGCTGCCCGCATGTCCCCGACATGCTGCGGAACACCCGCACGACATTCACCAACCGGCTGGCGCGCGTCCTCGCCTGGAACATGCCCTACCACGCCGAACACCACGCCTGGCCGGCCGTGCCGTGCCACAATTTGCCGGCGCTTCACCGGGTGCTGCGCGACAGGCTGGCCGTCACGGCGAACGGCTATCCGGCCGCGGCGCGGACCGCCGTCGCCGCCATCCGGCGCGGGGAGGCCTGATACCAACGGCCTCGATTTGGGACTCATACCAGCGGTCGTTGATCGGAACCGCTGGCATGACGCCGCGGCGGGGCCGTATCGGGGCTATGCCGGAAAGTCGCAGCGCAGCGCGGTGATGTGGATGAAGGAGCGGGGGCCGGCGCGGGCGGCGAAACGGTATTCATTGCCGGCGAAGCGCAGGGAATGGTCGAGCGGCAGTTTGCCCTCGGCCTCCGTCGCATCGCCGCCGATGAGTGTGAAGCGGAGCCTGACCGCGGCCGCAGGGTCGAACCACGCCTGGGGCAGCCCCGCCTCCGTCAACTCCGCCTCGCCCTCGCCGGTGACGGTGATGGCGCCCTCGGCGAATTGCGCCGAGGCATTGGCGCCGTCATGCAGCGGCGTCGCCAGCACGAAGCGCTTGGTGACCGGCTCCGGGTCGCAGGCCGGTTCCGGGTCCGCCTCGCGCAGCAGGAAGGCGATCCGGGCCGTGTCGAGCCCGGCGTCGATCCGCTCCAGCAGCATTTCGTAAAGGGCCTTGCGCTCGCCGGTCGGCACATCGCGGTCGTAACGGGCCCGAAGCGCCTTCTCGTTCTGGACCGCCGCGAGCCGGCGCCGGTCGAGTTCCGATATTTCCGCCTCCAGCCGCAGGATATCCGCGTCCTGGGCCGCGAGCCTCTGCTCCATGCGGCCGATGCGGTGTTGCGTGCGGGTGGCGCCGGTCTCATAGGCGAACACGCCGACCGCCAGCAGCGCCGCCAGCAGCAGAAGCCGCTTGAGCAGGATCCAGCGCCGGGCCCGGGCGGCCATCCTGCGGCCTTCCTTAAGTCCGATCGCCATGCCCTGGGTCCCGCTCCGGCGCTTCCGTATCGAAGGCTGTTTATCTCAAATACCGGCCCGTTTTGACAGGCCCGGCACGGCCTGCGATGGTCGCGGCCCGCGGCGGAGCCCGGCGGCCGTGACCCTGAGCACCAGCGACTTCGATTTCGACCTCCCCTCGGGGCTGATCGCGCAACAGCCCGTTGAGCCGCGCGATGCGGCCAGGCTGCTGCATGTCGCAGACAGGCTCACGGACCGCCGCATCGCCGACCTGCCGGACCTGTTGCGGCCGGGCGATCTCATGGTCGTCAACGACACGCGCGTCATCCCGGCGCGCCTTTTCGGCCGGCGCGGGGCGGCTGCGGTGGAGGCCCTGTTGCACAAGCGCCTCGACAAGCGGCGCTGGCTCGCCTTCGCGCGGCCGGGACGGCGTCTCAGGGAAGGCGACCGGATCGCCTTTCCGGGCGGGCTCGAAGCGGTGCTGGAGGGGCGCCGCGAAGGCGGCGAAGTCGCGCTGGCGTTCTCGGCGGAAGGCGCGGAACTCGACGCGGCGCTGGAGGCGCATGGCGCCATGCCGCTGCCGCCTTACATCAAGCGTCCGAAAGGGGGCGACGCGAGCGACCGGGACGCCTACCAGACCGTGTTCGCCCGCGAGCCGGGTTCGGTAGCCGCGCCCACCGCCGGGCTGCATTTCACCCCGCGCCTGCTGGCGGCGCTGGAGGCGCGGGGAGTCGAGCGGGTCGCCGTCACCCTGCATGTCGGCGCCGGCACCTTCCAGCCGGTCCGCACGGAGGATCCGGCAGAGCACCGGATGCACAGCGAATGGGGGCGCATCACCGAAGAGACGGCCGCGCGCATAAGGGGCCGCAAGGGCCGGCTGGTCGTGGCGGGCACCACGGCGCTCCGCCTACTGGAGACGGCGGCGGACCCCTCCGGCGCGGTCGCGTCCTGGGAGGGAGAGACGGATATCTTCCTCAGGCCCGGCGGCAGGCCTGTCCGGACGGCCGACCTGCTGCTCACCAATTTCCACCTGCCGCGTTCGACGCTCTTCATGCTGGTCGCGGCCTTCGCCGGGCTGGAGCGTATGCGCGCGGCCTACGCCCATGCCATCGGGCAACGCTACCGCTTCTTCTCCTATGGCGACGCCTGCCTGCTGGAGCGCGGCGGCTGAGCCTTTCTCAGCGGGTCTTCGGCAGGGTGTGGCCGGCGAAGCCCTCGACCATCTGCACGATGGAGGTAATGTCCTCGCGGCCCTTGCCCTGCATGTGCCAGTGGCGGAAGAACTGGCGCACGGCTGCCGAGACCCAGGACGGCACCTGCAGCCGCTCCGCCTCCGCCAGCGCCAATTCGATATCCTTCATGAGGATGTCCAGCGCCGCGCCATAGGCGAAGGACCGGTCCAGCACCGAGGTCGGCACCTTGCCCACCGTCGCGCTGTTGCGCCCGGAGCCGGCATTGACCGCTTCCAGCATCGCCTCGAGATCGACCCCGGCCTTGGAGCCCATTACGAGCGCCTCGGAGGTGACGGCGAGCGCGGCGGCCGAGAGGATGTTGTTGACGAGCTTGACCGTCTGCGCCGCGCCCGGCTCCTCGCCCACATGAACCACAGTATGCCCCCAGCAGGCGAGCGCCGGCTGCAATTCGTCGAACAGCGCGCGGCGGCCCGAAGCCATGACCGACAGCGTGCCTGCCGCCGCGCCGGGCGGGCCACCGCTGATCGGGCAGTCGAGCATCTCGATGCCGGACCCGGCCAGCGCCGCCGCCATCTCGCGGATGAAACCCGAGCCGACCGTGCAGGTATTGACCAGCTTCGCAATCCGCCCGCCCTTCGCGAGCCCCTCCGGGCCCAGGCCCACCTCGCGCCAGGCGGCAAGCGTCGGCAACGAGACGATGACGGTCTCCGCGAGATCTGCAACCGCCTTCGGGCTTGCGGCTTCGCGCGCTTGCCTGGCCGTGAGCGGCGCCACCGCTTCCGCACGGATGTCTTGGACGATGAGGCTGTGGCCGCCGTCCAGCAGCCGTCCCGCCATCGGTGCGCCCATTGCTCCCACGCCTACGAATCCAAGTTCCATCGCCGTCTTTCCCCTGCTGCGGTGCAGCCCGGATTATGCGCCCGCCCGCGCCCTCATGCCAGCAGCCAACCGAGAAGCGTGCGCTCGCCCTCCACCACCTGAGTCCATAACTGCCACGGCCAGAGGCCGAGCCGTATCAGACCCCATAAGGCCGCATCGCCGAGCGCCGGGCCGAATTCGCCGGGCCCGAGACCGTGGACGATATGGACGAACAGGCGCGAGAAACCCGCAACCAGCCCCAGCAGAAGCCCGATGCCGAGATAGAAGGCGAGGATGCGGCGGAGCAGCGTGAACATGCACCGGGATATGCCCCGACGGGCCCGGAAAGTCGACCCGGAGCGCGCGGCTTGAACGGCGCACGAAACACCGTTACCAGACTGTCCATGACCGCCACGACCCTGGTGCTGGGTGGCGCCGCCTCCGGCAAGAGCCGCTACGCCGAATCGCTGTTCGACGGGTCTGCCGTCTATATCGCGACGGCCGAGGCGGGCGACGCCGAGATGGCGGAACGCATCGCCCTCCATCGCGCCCGGCGGGGACCTTGCTGGACGACCGTGGAAGCGCCCCGCCGGCTGCCGGAAGCGCTGGCGGACGCGCGGGACGCGCCGGTGCTTGTAGACTGCCTGACGCTCTGGCTCTCGAATGCGCTCGCCGCCGGCCGGGAGCCCGACACCGGCGCGCTGCTGGAGGCGCTCGCGGGCCGCAGCGCGCAGACGGTGCTGGTTTCCAACGAGACCGGCATGGGCCTCGTGCCCGCAACGCCGCTCGGCCGCCGCTTTCGCGAGGCGCAGGGGCGGCTGAACGAGGAAGTCGCGCGCATCGCCGACCGCGTCGTGTTCGTGGCCGCCGGCCTGCCGCTGGTGCTCAAGCCGTGAAGGCCGAGGCAGGCGCAGGGCTGGAGCCGCAGCGCGAGGCGGCCTAGTATCGGCGCCGGCAGTCGGGAGCCCGGAAATATGGAACGCACCGTCGGCAGCATGGGTTCCGAGTTCACCCGGTTCCGGTTCGCGCCGGAGGAAATTCCGGTTCTGGCGGGACTCGACTGGAGCAGGATCGCGCGGCGCGTGTTCATCGACCCCGCAAGCGGCGTCATAGCGCTCATGTCTCCGTCCTCGAAACATGAGCGCTATGCCTGGGGCGCCGGATTGACCGCTATCGCCATCGGCGAAAGGCTCGGTATCCGCGCCATCGCGCTCGGAGCAACCCGCTGGCGCCGCCCCGAGGACCCCGAGAAGACCGGCGCCGAACCCGATGCCTGCTTTTACCTCGGCCCCGGGGCGGAGCGGTGGGTCGAAGCCCGCCGACAGGGCGAAGCCGTGCTGGAGGCCTATGAGGACCGGACGCCCCCCGATCTCGTCATCGAGGTCGAGCGCAGCCGGGGCGACGCCGACAAGCCGGCCTTTTACCGCCGCCTGTGCGTTCGGGAGATGTGGCGGCTCGACATCGGGCGCAGAACCGCCGAAGCGACGATGCTGGATTTGCTGGCGCCATCCGGTCCGCTCGAGCTGGAGACGTCCGTCGTGCTGCCCCGCGCACAGCCAGGACTGGTCCTGGAAGCGCTCGAACTGGCTGTGGACAATCGGCGTCGTGAACTCGATGCCCTGATTGCATCGCAACTTTCCGCCGGGTAAGCCGGCCGGGCTCTTCCCGACCGGCGGAAATCCTCGTTCCATGCTGAAACCGAAAATCCCGGCAACCGTCGTCACCGGCTTTCTCGGCGCCGGCAAGACCAGCCTTGTCCGCCGCCTGCTGGAGAATGCAGGCGGGCGGCGGCTGGCGGTGGTCGTCAACGAATTCGGCGATCTCGGCATAGACGGCGATCTTCTGCGCGCCTGTGGCATCGAGGGCTGCGAGGACGAGGATATCGTCGAACTCGCCAATGGCTGCATCTGTTGCACGGTCGCCGACGATTTCCTGCCGACCATGCAGGCGCTGCTCGACCGGCCCGACCCGCCCGACCATATCGTGATCGAGACCTCCGGCCTGGCGCTGCCCAAGCCGCTTGTGCAGGCCTTCGCCTGGCCGGAGGTGCGCTCGCGCGCCACGGTGGACGGCGTGGTCGCGGTGGTGGATGCCGCGGCCGTCGCAGCCGGGCGTTTTGCGGCCGACCCGGAAGCGGTGGAGGCGGCGCGGCTTGCCGATCCGGCGCTCGACCACGATGCGCCGCTGGAGGAGCTGTTCGAAGACCAGCTCGCCGCGGCCGACCTCGTCGTCGTCAACAAGCGCGACCTGCTCGATGCGGGAGCCTGGGCGGGCGTGCTGGACCGGGTGCGGACCGGACTCCGCTCGCCCGCGGTCAAGACGGTCGGCGCCACCGGCGGCGCGGTTGATGCGCGCCTGCTGCTCGGCCTGGAAGCGGCGGCGGAAGACGACCTCGACGCGCGCCCCTCGCACCATGACGGCGAGGACGGGCACGATCATGACGACTTCGAGAGCTTCGCCGTCGAGGCGGGGCCGGTGGAGCCGGCGGCGCTCGCCGAACGCATGGCGGACGCCGCGCGCGGCCACGACGTGCTGCGCATCAAGGGCTTCGCCGCGGTCGAGGGCAAGGCGATGCGGCTCGCCGTGCAGGGCGTCGGCGCGCGCACCGAGACCTGGTACGACCGGCCCTGGCGGGCCGGCGAGGCGCCGGCGACGCGGCTGGTGGTGATCGGCTTCGCCGGCCTCGACCGCGAGGCCGTGGCCCGGACGCTCGGCGGGCGGTGCATCTCCTAGCCGCAACCCCGGGCGCGGTTGAGGACGGCGAGGCGGTCGATCTCGGCCAGACGCCGGGCGACATCGTAATCCTGAGCGCCGCCGACACCGAACTCGCCCTGCTGGCCGAAGCCCAGCGCAAGCGCCTCGCCGAGGACAGCCGCGCCCCGACGCTCCGGCTCGCCAACGTCATGGCGCTCGGCCACAATCTTTCCGTCGATCTGTATGTCGAGCGGGTGCTCTCGCGCGCCCGGCTGGTCGTGGCGCGCCTGCTCGGCGGGCGCGGCTACTGGCCTTACGGCGTCGAGCGTCTGGGCGCGCTGGAGGCGCCGGTCGCGCTGCTGCCGGGCGACGACCGGCCGGACCCGGAGCTCGACGCCTGGTCCAGCCTCGATGCGGACGGCTGCCGCCGCCTCTGGCGCTATCTGGCGGAGGGCGGCCCCGACAATGCGCTCAACTGCCTGCGCTATGCGGCCCATCTGCTCGGCCGGCCCGCCGCCTGGCGGGAGCCCGCGCCGATCCCGCGCGCGCAACCCTACAATGCCCCCGCTGGCGCCGGCCCGGTAGCGCCGCTGCTGTTCTACCGGGCGCATCTGCAGGCGGGCAATGTCGCGGCCATCGACATGCTGGCGGAGGAAATGGCGGCGGCGGGTCTCGCGCCCCGGCCGGTCGCCGTCTCCAGTCTGAAGGACCCGGACTCTCTCGGCCTGCTGGCGCGCCTGTTCGCGAAGGAGCCGCCGGTCGTCATCGTCAACACCACCGGCTTCGCCGCGCGCGGCGCGGACGGCCCGGGGCCGCTCGACCGCTATGACTGCCCGGTGGTCCAGGCGGTGCTCTCCGGCGGCGCGGAGGCCGCATGGCGCGAGGGAACGCGCGGCCTGTCCCCGCGCGACATCGCCATGAACATTGCGCTGCCGGAAGTGGACGGACGGTTGATCTCGCGCGCCGTGTCCTTCAAGGCCGCGAGCCGGCGCGACGAGGCGACGGAATGCAGCATCGCCCGCTACCGGCCCGTCCGCGACCGGGCGCGTTTCGTGGCGAAGCTCGCCGCCAATTGGGCCAGGCTCCGCCGTCCGGGGCGCAAGCGCATCGCCGTGATCCTCGCCAATTACCCGACGCGGGACGGGCGCATCGGCAATGGCGTCGGTCTCGACACCCCCGCCTCGGCGCTCGCCGTGCTCCGCGCGCTCGGGGCCGAAGGTCTGCCGGCGGATGGCGACGTGCTCATGCGCCGGCTCCAGCAGGCGCGGACCGAAGGTCCGGTCTTTCCGGAACGCGCGTTCCGGGCCTTTCTGGACGATCTGCCCGCCGGCGCGCTGGCCGCGGTGCGGGAACGCTGGGGCCTCGACTGCCGGGATTACGCAATACCGGCGCTCCTGTTCGGTGATATCGCTGTCGCGGTGCAGCCCTCGCGCGGCTACGATATCGACCCGGCTTCCAGCTACCACGACCCCGCCCTGCCGCCGCCGCCCGCCTATCTGGCGTTCTATGGCTGGTTGAGGCGCGGCTTCGGGGCGCATGCGGTCGTCCATCTCGGCAAGCATGGCAATCTGGAATGGCTGCCGGGCAAGGCGCTGGCGCTGTCCCGGGACTGCTTCCCGGACGCCGTGCTCGGCCCTGTGCCTAACCTCTATCCCTTCATCGTTAACGATCCGGGCGAGGGCTCGCAGGCGAAGCGCCGCACTCATGCCGCAATCGTGGACCATTTGACCCCGCCGCTCACGCGCGCCGGAAGCCACGGACCCATGGTGGAGCTGGAACGGCTGGTGGACGAATATTTCCAGGCCGCGGCGCTCGACCCGCGCCGCCTGCCGGTGCTGGCCGAGGCGATCCTCGACCTTGCGGGACGCGATGGCCTGGCGGCCGATTGCGGCATCCGCCCGGAGGACGGCGAGGCGGCGTCGCTCGGCAAGCTCGACGGCTATCTCTGCGAGCTGAAGGAGTTGCAGATCCGCGACGGGCTGCATGTCTTCGGCGCCTCTCCCGAGGGCCGCCAGCGGCGCGACCTGCTTGTGGCCGCCATGCGCTCGCGGCTGTTGCCGGCGCTCATGGCGGATCTCGGTCTCGAACTCGGCGAAGACCTTGCCGCGCCCTGGACCGGCCCGCGGCCGGCCTTGCTGGCGGGCGACGGCCTCTGGCGCACGGCCGGCGACACGCTGGAGCGGCTGGAGGCGGCGATGGCGCGGCTGGCGGAAGGCGCGGCGGCGGCGCCCGGGCCCGAAAGCGCCGCCGCGCTCGACTTTCTGAACGAGACGCTGGCCCCGGCGCTCGACCGTTCGGGCGCGGCGGAAATGGCCGGCCTCAAGGCAGGCCTTGCCGGGCGCTTCGTCGAGCCCGGCCCCTCCGGCGCGCCGACGCGGGGCCGGCCTGACGTGCTGCCGACGGGGCGCAATTTCTATTCCGTCGATACCCGCGCCGTGCCGACGCCCGCCGCCGCGCAGCTTGGCTGGCATTCGGCGACGCTGCTGGTCGAGCGCCATGTCCGCGACCACGGCAATTGGCCGCGCGCGCTGGCGCTCTCCGCCTGGGGCACGAGCGCCATGCGGACCGGCGGCGACGACATTGCGCAGGCATTGGCGCTGATGGGCGTGCGGCCGACATGGGACAACGACTCGGGCCGGGTCACGGGCTTCGAGATCGTGCCGCGCCGTGTGCTGGACCGCCCGCGCGTCGATGTCACGCTGCGCATTTCCGGGTTCTTCCGCGACGCCTTTCCGGGGCTGATCGACCTGTTCGACAGCGCGGTGCGCGCGGTCGCCCGGCTGGATGAGGACGACAACCCGCTCTACACGCCGGAAGGCGACGGCTTCCGCGAGGCGACCTGGCGGGTGTTCGGCTCCATGCCGGGCGCCTATGGCGCGGGCCTGCAGGCCCTGATCGACGAGGGCGGCTGGGACGGCCCGGAGGACCTTGCGCGCGCCTATGTCGCCTGGGGTGGCTACGCCTATGGCGCGGGCGAGGAAGGCCGGCCCGCGCACCGCGCTTTCGAGCGCCGGCTCGCGCGCGTCGAGGCCGTTGTCCACAACCAGGACAATCGCGAGCACGACCTGCTGGACAGCGACGACTACTACCAGTTCGAGGGCGGGCTTGCGGCGGCGGCGACCATGCTCTCCGGGCGCCGGCCCGCGGTCTATCACAACGACCACACCCGCCCGGAACGCCCGCGCATCATGAGCCTGGAGGAGGAGATCGCCCGCACGGTGCGCGCCCGCGCGGCCAACCCCAAATGGATTCAGGGCGTCATGCGCCACGGCTACAAGGGCGCCTTCGAGATCGCCGCCACGGTCGATTACCTCTTCGCCTTCGCCGCGACGACGGGTGTGGCGCGCGACTGGCATTTCGAGATGCTGTTCGACGCCTATATCCGCGACGAGGCGGTGTGCGCGTTCATGGAGCGGAGCAACCCGGCCGCGCTCCGCGAGACGGCGGCGCGATTCCTGGAGGCGCTGGACCGGGGCCTGTGGCGGCCCAGAGCCAATTTCGGCTATGATCTGCTACGCTCGCTGGCCAGCGGAGAGCGCCCATGAGCCGAGACCCCGGCATCCTCGACGAGGAGGCCGTCAACGCCCGGGCCAATGAGAAAGCCCGCAAGCGCAAGGCGGCGCGCGACCGGATGCTGGCCGCCAAGACCATCGAAAAAGGCCTTCTGATCGTCCACACCGGCAAGGGCAAGGGCAAATCGACCGCGGCCTTCGGGCTGGCCGCCCGCGCCGTCGGAAACGGCCTCAGGGTCGGTGTGGTGCAATTCGTCAAGGGCGTTTGGAAGACGGGAGAGCGCGAGGTCTTCGCCCGCTTCCCGGACCTGATCGAGATTCGCGCCATGGGCGAGGGCTTCACCTGGGAGACGCAGGACCGGGCGCGCGACATCGCCGCCGCCGAAGCGGCCTGGGAGATGTCGGAGGCCATGATGGCCGACCCGTCCAACGCCATGGTGATCCTCGACGAGTTGAACATCGTGCTGCGCTACGGCTATCTCGACCTCGACCGGGTCCTGTCCGTGCTGACGAACCGCCGGGACGGCCTGCATGTCGTCGTCACCGGACGCAATGCGAAGCCCGAATTGATCGAAGCTGCCGATCTTGTGACCGAGATGACCCTGGTCAAGCACCCTTTCCGCGCCGGCGTGAAGGCGCAGATCGGCATCGAATTCTAGGAGCATGGCGCCGATGAAGCACATGTCCGCCCGTCCGATTCTTCCGCTCCTGCTGGTCGCCGCCCTGTGGTCGCCGCCCGCAACGGCTGCGACCGAAGAGGCGGAGGCGACAGAGCTTGTGGCCAAGGCCCGCATTACGGTGCAGCGCCTCGCCCGCGACCCGGATGTCGGGCCGAGCCTCCGGCATTTCCTCGGCGAGGCGAGGGCGGTGCTCATCTTCCCGACACTCATCAAGGGCGCGTTCTTCTTCGGCGGCGAGGGCGGCAGCGGCGTGCTGCTGACGCGCAACGAGAAGGGGTCATGGAGCTATCCGGCCTTCTTCACCATGGCCTCGATCAGCTTCGGCCTGCAAATCGGCGGCCAGACCGCCGAGGCCATGCTGCTGATGCGCACGGCCGGCGCCCTCAAGGCGGTGCTTGAGGACCAGATGAAACTCGGCGCCGACGCCTCCGTCGCCGCCGGCCCGAAAGGCGCGGGCATAGACGGCGCGACAACCAGCAATATCGGCGCCGACATCCTCTCCTTCTCCACAAGCCAGGGCCTCTTCGCCGGCGCCTCCCTGGAAGGCGCGGTCATCGCGCGCCGCCAGGACTGGAACCGGGCCTTCTACGGCGACGATGCAACGCCTCGCGCCATCGTCATCGATCGCGCCCACGCCAACCCGGCCGCCGACGGGCTCCGCGAGGCGCTGGGCCGGTTCTAGCGGGCCGGTTCCTCTCGCAGCGGCCGCCGCCTCGTGCCGGCAAAAGCACTGATGATTCAGGGAACCGGCTCGGACGCCGGCAAGTCGCTCATCGTGGCGGGCCTTTGCCGGGCGTGGGCGCGGCGCGGCCTGCGCGTGAGGCCGTTCAAGCCGCAGAACATGTCGAACAATGCCGCAGTCACGCCGGAAGGCGGCGAGATCGGGCGCGCCCAGGCGCTCCAGGCGCGCGCCGCCGGGGTTGCGCCGCATGTCGATATGAACCCGGTGCTGCTGAAGCCCGAATCCGAACGGGGGGCGCAGGTCGTGCTGGCGGGACGCGCGATCGGGCGGGCGGACGCCAGGGACTATGCGCGCCTGAAGGGCAGCCTGCTGGAGGGCGCGCTGGGGGCCTTTCGCCGGCTTGCGGCCGAGGCGGACCTGGTGCTGGTGGAGGGCGCCGGCAGCGCGTCCGAGATCAACCTCCGCGCGGGCGACATCGCCAATATGGGCTTCGCCGAGGCCGCCGGGCTGCCGGTGGCGCTGGTCGCCGACATCGACCGCGGCGGGGTTATCGCGGCGATCGCCGGCACGCGCCATGTGCTGCCGCCGGGCGATGCGGCCAGGCTCTGCGGCTATATCGTCAACAAGTTCCGCGGCGACCCGGCCCTGTTCGACCCCGCGATTCCGGCGCTGGAGCGGCTTGCGGGCCTGCCCTGCCTCGGCGTGGTGCCCTGGTTCGAGGACGCGCGCAAGCTGCCGGCGGAGGATTCCATGGCGCTGGAGGCCGGCCGCTCGCCGGCGGGGCCGCCGCGCGTCGCGGCCTTCCGCTATCCGCGCATCGCCAATTTCGACGATCTCGACCCGCTGGCGGGCGAGGTCGGCGTCCGTTTCGTGGGCCCGGGCGAGGCGCTGCCCGCCGATATCGACCTCGCCGTGCTGCCGGGCAGCAAGAACACGCGCGCCGACCTCGCCTTCCTGCTGGCCGAGGGCTGGGACATCGACATCCGCGCCCATCTGCGCCGGGGCGGCCGCGTGCTCGGGCTCTGCGGCGGTTTCCAGATGCTGGGCCGGATCGTGTCGGACCCGGAGGGAATCGAGGGGCCGCCGGGAGAGAGCGCCGGTCTCGGCCTGCTCGACATCGAGACGGTGCTGGAGGCGGAGAAGCGCACCGTCCCGGTCCGCACCGCCGACGGGCTCACCGGCTACGAAATCCATATGGGCCGCAGCTTCGGGCCGGGCCTCGCGCGGCCGTTCCTGCATCTCGACGGGCGGCCGGAGGGCGCGATCTCGGACGATGGCCTCGTGTTCGGCACCTATTGCCACGGCCTGTTCGCCAATGACGGCTTCCGCGCGCGCTTTCTCGCACAGATGGGCAGGGAGCGGCAGCGGGCCTGGGAGGCAGAGATCGACTCCGTGCTGGACGGCCTGGCGGATCATCTGGAGACGCATCTGGACCTGGACCACCTGCTTGCGCTCGCGGCCTGAAAGAAAGCGCAGGCGCCCGGCTCAGGCGGGTCATACCAACGATGCCGCCCAGCGTCGCCCCGGATTCCGATCCGGGACCTCCCCGCAATGGGGACCCGGCCGCACAAGGCCCCGGATCGTAGTCCGGGGCGACGAATCAGCGGTTCCTGCTTTCAGCCGCTGGTATCAGGCGACTCGGATTCGCTCGCGGTTGAGGGCCAGAACATGCTCCAGACGCAGCGTGCCGACATGCCGGGTCCGGCCGTCACGGCTCAGGAATTCGACCTCCACGGCATCGGGCGGGAGGAATTCGACGACAGTGCCGACATCGCCGGCGCGAACCTCCGGATCCCCCGGACTCGCGAGCACGGCCACCAGGTCCAGCAATTCCGGTCGTCGCGGTTCGGTCATGTTATCAACCGGGGTCAAGGATGGTTTCCATTGACCGAATATAGCAGGTAACCAGTCGCGGCAACGTCTCGCCCGTTCTTACGATCCATGCGGATCTGACCACGGCTGTGCCTCCTGGACCTTCGAACTCAAAGTCGACAGTGTATCGCTGCCCGTACTTGTCGCCTGTACCCGGGATTGCGTCACCGACAACAGCAGCTCTCTGGAGCGCGTCGATCAGCAAGCCGGAATTCTCTCGGTTCACGCCGACGATTACTTGAAACAAGCGGGCCTTGTGGACGCCGTCGTCGTGTTCGGGATTGAGGCAATAATCGACGATCTTGCGGCGGTCGACGATTGCCCGGTCAGCGTTGGGCAACTTCAACTGGACTTGCCTATCGATCAAATCGTCTTGTTCCGGGATTGCGGCTCGCCTGCGGCCATCGCTACAGCAGCCCGAGTTCGGCGAGTTCGGCGGCGAGGCGCGGGGGGAGTGTGTCGCCCTCGGCGGCGAAGTCTGCGGGAAGGTCGGCGGGCGCGTCCTCGCCGCGCAGATAGCGCCAGCCCTGGAAGGGGCGGTGGGCGCGCGGCGCGACGCGCACCAGCGTATCGTCCAGCAATATGGCGCAGCTGGGCCTGCCGCCCGCCCCCGGCGCCGGTTCGAAGGCGAGGATGCGCTGCCGGGCCATCACGAAGCCCTTGACGACCCAGTAGATCGACCCGCCGCCGGCCAGGATTTCGTCCCCGCGCCGCGGCGTCATGCGGGTGATGTGCCTTGCGATGGCGCGGCCTTCCACGGCCTTCCAGTAAGCCCGGCGGCTCTCCTGCCAGTCCGCCAGCCCCTCGATGCTTTCGGTGCCGACCGAAAGCTTGATGAGGTGCAGCCCGCTCTTGTCCGCGTCCATCGCCCCGCTATAGTCGCCGGATCGGCACCGAAGCAAGGAGACGAGGCCCCGTGTCGGACGAAAAGACGGTCACTTTCCCGGTCGAAGGCGCGCATGTGATGCTGTTCGCCCGTTCGATCGGAGACTACAACCCCGCCTATCACGATCCGGGCGATGGCGAGGGCAACCCGATGGGCGCGCATGCGGTCCCGCCGACCTTCCCGCAGGCGGTGGCCCAGTTCGATCCCGACTATCCGCTGCGCATCAAGGACGGCGAGGCCTGGTTCGGCTCGGGCGGCAGTCCGTCCGGCATCGAGGGCAAGCCGGCGACCTCCGGCGGGCTCCATGCCGAGCAGCATTTCGAATATACCCGCCCGATCCGGCCGGGCGAGGTGCTGACCGCGCGCTACAGCCAGGGCGAGACCTGGGAGAAGGAAAGCCGCCGCGCCGGCAAGCTCACCTTCACCGAGCGCCTGGTCGACTATTACGACCGGGACGGCAACCATGTCTGCCGGGCGCGCGGCGTCGGCGTGCGGACCGAACGGCCGGTCGATCAGGGATAAGGGGGACCAGAGGATGAAAGCCAGCGAAATCTCGGTCGGCCAGACCTTCGAGAAGGTCGTGGTCGAGGACCTGAAGCGCACCCAGCTCGTCATGTATTCGGGCACCAGCGGCGACTACAACCCGCTGCATACCGACGACCTCTACTGCAAGGAGGCGGCCGGCTATCCGGGCGTGTTCGCCCACGGCATGCTGACCATGGGCATGACGGGCACGCTCGTCACCGACCTCTTCGGGGCGGAGAATGTGCGCAAATACGGCGTGCGCTTCACCAACCAGGTCTGGCCCGGCGACACGCTGACCGCGACCGCAACCGTGCAGGACATCCGCGAGGAGGACGGCCGGGCGGTGGCGGAGATCGGCGTCGAGACGAAGAACCAGGACGGCAAGACCGTCGTTCTCGGCTCCGCGACGGGCCTGCTGGAAGACTGAACGAAGACCTGACCCAAGGGGGGCTGACGCCATGACGGCATGGGATGTCGCAGTGGTGGGCTGCGGCAACGCGGCCTTGTGCGCGGCGATTTCGGCGCGCGAGCAGGGCGCGCGCGTGGTGGTGCTGGAAAAGGCGTCGGAGGAGGAGCGGGGCGGCAATTCCTTCTTCACCGCCGGCGGCTTCCGCTTCGTCCATGACGGGCTGGAGGATGTCTGCACGGATGTGCTGACCGACCTCTCGGAAGCGGAGAAGGCGCGCATCGAGCTCCCGACACATGACCGGCAGTTCTTCTACGACACGCTGATGAAGGTGACGCGCCACCAGGCGGAGGAAGATCTCGCCTGGACGCTGATCGACGACTCGCGCCCGGCCATGGCGTGGCTGCGCGGGAACGGCGTGCGCTTCGTGCCGATGTTCGGCCGCCAGTCCTATGAGGTGGACGGCCGCCATGTGTTCTACGGCGGCGTGAATATCGAGGCGGTCGGCGGCGGCGCGGGGCTGGTGGACTTCCTGCTGCGCCGCGCCGAGGCGGTCGGCATCGAGATCCGTTACGAGACGGGCGCAACCGGCCTCGTGCAGGACGAAGACGGGCGCATTACCGGGCTCCGGCTGCGCACGCCCGCCGGCTACGAAACTCTGGAGACCGGGGCGGTGGTGCTGGCCTGCGGCGGTTTCGAGGCCAATCCGGAAATGCGCGCGCGCTATCTCGGGCACGGATGGGACCTCGCCCGCGTGCGCGGCACCCGCCACAATACCGGCGACGGCATCCGCATGGCGCTGGAGGCCGGCGCGCGGCCGCACGGCAACTGGTCCGGCTGCCACTCGGTCGGCTGGGACATTTCCGCCCCGCCCTACGGGGACCGCGCCGTCGGCGACAATTTCCAGAAGCACAGCTACCCGCTCGGCATCATGGTGAACCTCGACGGCGAGCGCTTCGTCGATGAGGGCGAGGACTACCGCAACCTCACCTATGTGCGCTTCGGCCGCGCCATCATGGAGCAGCCGCACCGCTGGTGCGCGCAGATCTTCGACGCGAAGACCGTCCACATGCTGCGCGACGAATACCGCATCCGCGAGGTCACGAAAGTGGAGGCGGACTCGATCGGGGAGCTGGCGGCGGGCCTGGAGGTCGATCCGGCGGCGCTGGCGAGGACGGTGCGCGACTACAACGCCGCCTGCCGGTCCTCGAACGCCTACAACCCCGCCGTGCTGGACGGCGTCTCGACCGAGGGGCTGAGCCCGGACAAGACCAACTGGGCGCTGCCCATCGACCGTCCGCCCTATGTGGCCTTCGTGACGACCACGGGCATCACCTTCACCTTCGGCGGCCTGCAGATCGACAACGAGAACCGGGTCCAGGACCTTTCCGGGCGCCCCATAGACGGGCTCTACGCCGCGGGCGAACTGGTGGGCGGCCTCTTTTTCGAGAACTATCCGGGCGGCTCCGGCCTCATGTCCGGCAGCGTGTTCGGCCGCCGCGCCGGCCGCTTCGCCGCGGAGTATGCCTGCGGGTAGGCCGAGGCAGCAGTAGCGTAGTGAATAAACGATAAGGTGCCCAAAGTTGGGAAACAGCTTCGATTTCCAAAATCCATTGTAGGTCTATATTGATTTTGCTGATGTATGCAGTTTGACGAAGCCGTCCGGGGAGTACCCGGTGAAAGTGTTGGGGGGATAGGTTTGTTGTGACCTCCCGCGGTTCAAAGCAGGTAAACCCAAGGCGCCCCCTCGTCCGGGATTGGTTTGGCCGCCTTCGCCGGCCGTTGTTCCGCGCCACCGCACCGGCTCCCTCCGCCACGCTCGAAACATGGGAAAACGAAGACTTCCTACAGACCAGCGAGGACGAGGAGGCGATCTTCGATCCTTGGCACGAAGACATGCCAGAGCAGCGGCTTGTCTCGCGGGAAACCGTCGAACCGGAGGTTCCTGAATCTCCACCACACGCGACGCCTATCCCGCCACTGCCACTTGATCCTAGTTTCGCGGAACAGCCGGAAGCGCAGCAGAAAGAAGAAGCGCGTGCAGAACCGCCACTCCTAGAAGAAAGTGAGAACCCACCCGTCGTAGACATCGACGGCGAGGATAAGGGAGACGACTGGGACGAGGACGATTTAGAGGAAGATTTTGGGTACTCAGAGGATCCCGATGCAGACTATTTCGAAACGGGACCCGACATTGAGATCGAGCTCTTCGACTACGATGCAGAAGCGCACCAGAGCGTCTGGGACGATGATCCGGAAGATGTTGCTGACCTGCCGCTGCGCGCGCGACAGAAGGCGGCCGAAGTCGTCTCCCGGCTATCCTTCACTTCACAACGGGAACGGCATGCAATCTTGCCTTGGCTGATTGACCTGTTCCAGCATCGCAATCACCCCACGACCTACCGCGCCATTCTCGCCGCAGTGGACAGCGGGGTTAGCAGCGAGACTCTGCGCAACATGGCAGCGCTGCGCGACATCTGGGAGGACCGGCAGGAGTGGTGGCTCGGCCGCTACGGATGGGGTCGCAGTGTCAGGACTTTGCGCAACGGCGACACCGCTTTGACTTGGAAACTGGCCCGTTCGATCTGCGAGGCGCGATCAGATTTTCCACCGGAATACATGATCGACGATTCTTGGATGCATGAATGGCTGTGTCTACCCCCCTACGACGACAAGTGCCGGAATTTTCCACAATTCATAGGAATGAAGGTGATGGCCGTCGATGAGACGTTTCAGGATGTGCCAAGTTGGAGCGACCTGCAGCAGAGCGAGCCCGACGAGTTCGGGGACCACCGGAACCAAGTCGAAAGCGCGTTCAGCGACGTGGAGAGCCACGCTATAGCCTGGGGACACCCATTGCCCTCTGACAAACAGCCCAACAGCCCGGCGGGTGTCGCCTCTCAAAATAATGTCCGAGGAAACGGCGATGGCAACTGAAGGCCTCGTTCCGGTCGTGGGTTGCTGGGTGATGCGTAAGGATGCCGAACGGCGTACGCCCGGTCAGGTCGAAGGCCGCAGGCCGGGGAAGGCCGGGGACCAAGTGAAGGTGCGATGGGGCAACGGCGACACCGAATGGTACGATCCGCAACGTCTCGTCTCCGGGTTCAGCCTAGGCTGGGCGGTGCAGGACGTGCCTATCTCAAACACACGGAAGCCGCTCGGCACCGGCACCGTCGTTAGTCGTCGGGAGCTCGGTGGACGCCAGCAGATTCTGGTGCAACTCGACGAAGACGGCCGCTCGGTCTGGCTACCCTATGAAAACCTCCGCCGGATCAAAGGTGTCCGCCTGCGCTATGAGCGGGCCGAAACGCGCATCGCCGACCACGCTGAGCGATTACGGTTACGGCTGCTGGCGCACGCGTTGGAAAACTGGAACCACCTGACGGGAGCACTTGACCGGCTCGATGTCGATCCTCTGCCACACCAGATTCAGCTTGTCCATCGTATCCTCAGCTCCGGAAACTATAACTGGTTGATCGCAGACGACGTCGGCCTCGGCAAAACCATTGAGGTTGGCCTACTGCTGGCGGCGATGAAACGGAAAGGCCAAGCACGCCGAGTACTTGTCGTCGCACCTGCCGGTCTGACCCGCCAGTGGCAGGATGAGATGCAGTATAAGTTCGACCAGCACTACATGATCTATGGTCGCAATATCCAGATCGAGAAGCGTGAACACTGGAAACTTTACGATCAGGTCATTGTGTCTATCGACATGGCAAAACGGGAAGAGCATCTCGGCTTGTTTCGTCAAGCACCCGGTTGGGACATAGTCGTCTTCGACGAAGGCCACAAGTTGACGCGGTATGCCAGCGGCGAGCGGACGGAGCGCTATCGGCTGGCGGAAGAGTTGCGCGGCATGTCGGACGCCTTCCTTCTCCTCAGCGGCACTCCACACCAAGGTTATGCTGATAGGTTCATTGCGCTGCTGGACCTAGTCCGGCCGGATTTGCGCGAACGAATCCATACGCTGGCGGCGAATCCTGAAGTCGTAAGCGAGTTAATACTCCGCAACCGGAAGAGCGAGGTCACGGACGCGGACGGTAATTTTATCTTTCACGGGCAGCAGATTCACCGTGTTGCCGTCACACCGTCAAAGGAGACCAGACGGTTTCAACGCTTGTTGCAGGACTATCTACGGCGCGGCTATCGGGCGGGCGATAGCCGCGGAATGGCCGGGCGAGCTATTGGTTTCGTTATGACGACATACCGCAAGCTTTCTTCTTCAAGTATCGCGGCGATTGAGCATGCATTATATCGACGGTTGGAACGCCTCGCGGGCGAAATCGTACACGACGGGGCAGTGCAGAATCACGACCGGCTGACGTTGGATGATCTGGTAGAGGGCAGCGACGATCAGGA
>JAJECF010000208.1 GCA_022822125.1 Alphaproteobacteria bacterium | reverse complement strand
GGTCGCCTCCGCGGTCACTTGTGGCTGTTGCAAACCCAAAATACCGCCAGGCGACCCCGGAACCGAAAACAGCTACACCGAAATCATCTCAGATCAGCGCAGAAACCATGTCCGCTCGACGGTTCTGCAAGAGGCTCGGGTCGTTTCCAGATATTTCAGCGCCACCATCAGGCTTGTGATAAGCGCCGTGCTGCCACCGATAGCGCCAACCAACCGCCAGGTATTGGCATCGAGCCTGCGGTCCAGCTTCTCGACCTGCTCACCGAGCATGCGCATCTGCTCTCTCAGCATGTGCAGCTGCTCCTGCATCCCGTTCATGCCGCCTTCCAGCCTGGCAATGCGTTCGCCCGTCGATTGGTCCGCCATATGCTACCATCGCTCCGCAACAGATTGTTTGATCCGCACCTTCTTCGGAAGGGTTGGAGAACAATATGCGAAATTTCGTCGGCTGCAAGATTGTGCGCCGGCAAGCCTCCCGTCCCGGTTCGAGTCCGACAGGGTGGCATTCTGGCAGGATAGCCGAACGGAGGATACATGACCGCTCCCGACCTTGCCTATGTGGCGCTCGCCGTCGATGAGCCGGAGGCCAGTGCGGCGATCTTCGAGACGGACTTCCAGCTGCCGCGGCAGGACTTCCCCTGCGGCGGCTCCCGCGTACCGGTCATTTCGGTCGGGCGTTCGGCCCTCGCCCTCTTCCGCCCGGACGACCCGTTCCTCGGGCCGGATGCGAAGAAGGGCGTCCACCATATGGCGATTGCCGCCGCGGACCCGGAGGCAGCCGCGCGGGAGTCCGGCATCGAACTGGCGGGCGGCGTCTCGGAGGGCCTAGGCGGCGGGCCGCAGGTGGCGCTTTCGCCGGAGGCTACGGGCGGGGTGCGGACGCGCCTTGCGGCGCCGCTCGGCGTCGGGCCCGGTTCGTCGGACATGGTCGAGCGGATCGACCATCTCGGCGTCGCGTCCGCCGACAACCGGGCGGCGCGCGAAGCCTTCATCGACAGGCTGGGCTGCGTCTATGAAAGCGAGCAGACCGACAGCGAAACCGAGACGGTCTCGGAGAATTTCACCTCCGACACCTACAACTACATTTTCCACACAAGGCCGTCTCATCTCGTCGGCAGCATGCGCGTGACCTTCATCACCGTCGGCGACACGGAGCTGGAGTTCATCCAGGATCTGACGACAGGGAACGAAGTCGATGCGGCGCGGCACGACGCGGCCGGCAACACGCGCGGCGACCGCAGCGCCATCGCGCGCTACATCGCGTCACGCGGCGCGGGGCTGCACCACATCGCCTTCAAGACGCCGGACGTGGCCGGATCGCTGGCGAAGCTCCGGGCGGCGGGCCACCGGACCATCGACACGGCGGGTCGGCCCGGATCGCGCCGCGCGCTCATCGGTTTCATGCACCCCACCATGATCGGCGGCGTGCTGATGCATTTCGTCCAACGCGAGGAGGTCTGACCCATGGCCGGTTACTCGCTGAACTATCTGGCGCTGGCCGCCCGCAACGTGGAGGCCGCCTGCCGGTTCCTCGGCGGCTCGCTCGGCCTGGAGCGGACCGATGTCGCACTGGGCGGCAGCACCGTTCCGTTCTTCGGCGTGGGAAAGTCCGCCGTCGCGCTGTTCGACCCCTACGATCCCTATCTGGAAGAGCCGCAATTCCCAGGCGTCCATCATATGGCGCTCGCTGCATCCGACCCCGCCGCGACTGTAGCCGCGCACGGCCTCACGGCTACGGCCGAGGGCGCGGGGCCGGACGGCAGGCGTTTTGTTGCCGTCGATCCGCGGGAGACCGTCGGCATCCGCACCCGCTTCATTGAACCGCTGGACATCCCCTCGGGCGACGGCCCCGCCTACAAGATCGACCATCTCGGCATTGCGACCGACGACAATGACGCCACCGTGCGCGTGTTCTCGGACAATCTCGGTTGCCCCGTCGAAAGCATGCAGACCGACATCGAGATCCGAAATGTGACCGAGAGCTTCGTCTCCGACAAATACGGCGCGGTCTATCATTCGCGCCAGGCGGAGATCCTGGGCGGCCTGCGCGACGTCTTCATCAACATCGGCGACTGCGAGCTCGAAATGCTGATGGACTACGACCCGGCGCTGAAGCCCAGGGACGGGCTCGGCGAGCAGAAGGGCAATACCAAGGGCGACCAGAGCGCGATCGCGAAATTCGTGGCGCGACGGGGGCCGGGCCTGGCGCATGTCGCCTTCGCCACGCGCGATATCGACGCGCTGCTGCCGAAGCTCGCCGATGACGGCTGGCGCATGATCGACCTCGAAGGCCGGCCCGGCGGGCGCGGCGCGCTGATCGGCTTCGTCCATCCCTCGAATTTCGGCGGCGGCCTGCTCATCCATTTCGTCGAACCGCAGGCCGACGGCGGCTATGCAGGCAAATATGGCTGAGGCCGCGCAACAAACGCGGCGCGGGGGGCTGTCTTCGCTTCCGCTGCCCTGAGTAGCGCCCTCGTCAGCAGCCTACCTTGAGCTTGCCGAAGGGGGCGCGTATCGAAGGGCGGCCGCGCCGCCTCGTTTCATTACCGTCGGATACCGTATCAGCGGCCCGAAAAAGCGGCCCGGCGCTTCTCGCGGAAGGCGGCGACGCCTTCCTCGTGGTCTGCCGTCCGGCCGGCGGCGGTCTGTGTGTCGGCCTCCAGCTTGAGCTGCGCGCTGTAGTCGTTTTCGAGGCCTTGCCAGTAGAGCCGGCGGATCATGCCGAGGGCGGCCGGGCCGTCGGCAAGCCGGCGCGCCATCGCCATCGCCTCCTGCATCAGCGCCTCGTCGTCCACGACCCGGTTGACCATGCCCCATTCGAACGCCGTCTCCGCCGGCAGCCGTTCCGCCAGCATGGACAGCTCCATCGCGCGGGCCATGCCGACCAGGCGCGGCAGGATCCATGTGGCGCCCCCGTCCGGCACGAGGCCGATGCGCGCGAAGGCCTGGAGGAAATAGCCGGAGCGCGCGGCGATACGGATATCGGCCGAGAGCGCGAAGCTCATCCCGATGCCGGCGGCGACGCCGTTGATTGCGGAGACCACCGGGATGGAAGAGGCGCGCAAACGCTCCAGGGTCGGGTTGTACCAACCTTCCAGATCGCCTTTCTGCTCGCCCCTCGCTTCGGCCTCGCGGTCGCGGGGCGGGCGGTCGGGATCGCTCAGATTCGCGCCCGAGCAGAAGGCCCGGCCATTGCCCGTCAACAGGATGCAGCGCGCATCGCTTGCCTCGATCCGATCGAGCGCGGCGGAGAAATCCTCGCGCATCCGGTGGCCGATCGCGTTGAGCACCGCCGGATCGTTAAACGCCAGAATTGCCACGCCGTCGTCGAAGCGCAGCTCCATCTTGCCATTGCTTGTCATGGCGCGGTCGGGTCCTCTCGTTCCGGAGTCAAACCATGTCCAGTTGCCGCCGCCACCATCCGACCCGGCGCGGGGCTTCCGCCTCGGCAGCCGGCGCAGGCTCCGGCGGCGCTTCCTCAACGGTTTCCTCAGCCTCCGCCGTTCCCGGCTCGGCTGTTGCCGGCGGCGCCTCCTCAACGGTTTCCTCAGCCTCCGCCGTTCCCGGCTCGGCTGTTGCCGGCGGCGCCTCCTCAATGGTTTCCTCAGCCTCCGCCGTTCCCGGCTCGGCTGTTGCCGGCGGCGCCTCCTCAATGGTTTCCTCAGCCTCCGCCGTTCCCGGCTCAGCTGTTGCCGGCGGCGCCTCCTCAACGGTTTCCTCAGCCTCCGCCGTTCCCGGCTCGGCTGTTGCCGGCAGCGCCTCCTCGACGGTCTCCTCAGCCTCCGCGGCTTCCGGCTCGGCTGTCGCCGGCTCCGGCGACGTCTCCTCGACGGCCGGGGGAGACACCGCGTCCTCTGCCGCCGGTTCCTGCGGCGGCGTCTCGGGAGCGGCGGCGTCGGGCGTTTCCTCCTTCTTACGGCGGGTGCGGCGGCGTCTCGGCTTCGGGGTCTCCTCCGGCGCTTCGGCGGCATCCGCCTCCGCCGGAGCGGCGGCAGCCTCGGCTCCCTCCGCTACAGGTTCGGCGTCGGGCGCGGCCGGCGCCTCCTCCTTCTTTCGTGTCCTGCGCCGCCGCCTCGGCTTCGGCGCGTCCTCGGCGGCCTCTGCCTCTACAGCGTCCGACCCGGCGGCAGGGGGTGTTTCGGGCTCTTGAGCCTCCGGCTCCGCAGGGGCGGCAGCGCGGCGCCTCCGGCGAGGCTTTGGCGCCTCTGCCTGGGGGGCAGGGTCCGTCTCGATGGCATCGGAGGCCGGTGTCGCCTCGACCGTCTCGGCTTCCTCGGACGCGCCGCTCCGCCGACGCCGGCCGCCCCGCCGGCTGCGCCGTCTGCGCTTGGTCCCGCCGTCTTCGTCCTCGGCCTCGGCTTCGATGTCGGGCGCCTCGTCCTCCGCTGCATCGGCGGCAGGTTCGGCCTCCTCTTCCCGCGGTTTCGGCGAGAGGCTTTCGAAGCGCCAGGTGCCGGGCGGCTGCGTGTCGTCGCGCTGGAGCAGGACTTCGACGCCATGTTCGCCGGCAAGGCGGTTCAGCAGACTGCGCTTGTAGTTCAGCAGGTAGAGCGCCGTGTCGGTGGAGAGATACACGGACAGCACGGCATGGCCGCCGCTCAGTGCTTCCTGCTCAATGGCGCGGGCGGTCTGCAGGGCGCTCGACTCGACGGACCTCATGAAGCCGGAGCCATTGCAATGCGGGCAGACAATGGTGCTGCTTTCGTGAATGCTCGGGCGCAGCCGCTGGCGCGACATCTCCAGCAGCCCGAGCGCGCTGATCCGCCCGACCTGGACGCGGGCCCTGTCCGTGGCCAGCGCGTCCTTGAGCCTGCGTTCGACCTGTGAATTGTTGCGCCGCTCGTCCATGTCGATGAAGTCGATGACGATGAGGCCGGCAAGGTCGCGCAGGCGGAGCTGGCGGGCTACCTCGTCCGCCGCCTCCAGATTGGTCTTGACCGCGGTCTCCTCGATATTGCGTTCGCGCGTCGATCGGCCGGAATTCACGTCGATCGCCACCAGCGCCTCGGTCGAATCGATCACCAGATAGCCGCCGGACGGAAGCTCCACCCGCGCTGTGTGCAGGTCGTAGAGCTGGTCCTCGATGCCGTGAGCGACGAACAACGGCTCCGACTGGTCCTTGTATTGCTGCACCCGCTTCGCATGGCTCGGCATCAGCGCCTTCATGAAGTCCTTGGCGCTGCGATATGCATGGTCTCCCTCGACCAGCACCTCGTCGATGTCCCGTCCGTAAATGTCGCGGATCGCGCGCTTTACGAGATCGGCTTCCTCGTAGATCGGCGCCGGCGCTGTGCTCGACAGCGTGTCCTCGCGGATTCGCTCCCAGGTGCGGGTCAGGAAGTCGTAGTCGCGCTTGATCTCCGTTTTGGTGCGCTTCACGCCGGCGGTCCGCATGATGACCGCCATGCCGTCCGGCACCTCCAGCCCTTCGACGATGGCCTTCAGCTTTCGGCGGTCAGCCGCATTGGTGATCTTGCGCGAGATTCCCCCGCCATGCCCTGTATTCGGCATCAGCACGCAATACCGCCCGGCGAGCGAGATATAGGTGGTGAGGGCCGCGCCCTTGGTGCCGCGCTCTTCCTTCGAGACCTGCACGAGCACGATCTGGCGGCGCTTGATGACCTCCTGGATCTTGTATTGCCGGCGCAGCCTGTTGGCCCGGCGCCTGTCCTCCTGCGCGTCGTCGCGGCCGTTGGGCGGGGCGTCGGCTTCCTCCCCGTCCTCGTCTTCCACCTCGCCGCCTTCGAGGTCGCTTTCGCGGCGCGCGGCCGCTTCCTCTTCGATCAGCGCCTGGCGGTCCTCCTGCGGCAGCCGGTAATAGTCCGGATGAATGTCCGCGAAGGGCAGGAAACCGTGCCGGTTGCCGCCGTAATCGACGAAGGCCGCCTGCAGCGACGCTTCGACCCGGGCGATCTTGCCCAGATAGATATTGCCTTTCAGGGTCGTCCGGGCTGCGGCTTCGTAGTCGAAGTCCTCAAGCCGGCGTTCGTTTACGACAGCGATCCGGGTTTCTTCCGGATGCGCTGCATCGATGAGCATGCTCCTGGTCATAAAGATAGGGCTCCGGGTATGCGGCAGCGCAAGGGCGGGGGCAGCGATCCGGCAGGCTCGTAACGGTCATTCCGGCCTCCGATCGCGCGGGCTCGACCGCCCGGGCGCGCCGTGGATGGGACATTGAACGCGCATCGCCAATCCGTGTAGACCCCGGCCGGCCGAACTATCACTGGCGGCGCAAACGAAAAAGCTATTCGGATGGCGACAGGAACGGCCCGCTCGGCACAGGAACGCAGACCGACAAGCGTTCTCTATATTACCCCGATTACCGTTTTGCGGCAAACGCTAATCTTGGCGCTAATCCGGGCGGTCCCGTTTCTCGCCGTTCTTCCGGTCGGCGCCGCGGCCTTCGAGATCGAGGGCATACGCCTGATCGCGCGCGGCGCCGGCGCCCGGACGGTGCTCGACCTCTCGGCGGACACGCCGTTCCGCGCCTTCACGCTTGCCCGCCCGGCCCGGGCGATCGTCGACCTGCCGTCGCCGGCGGCTGCCCCCGATTTGCCGACGCGCCGCGCGGGGCCCATCGCCGGGTTCCGCGCGGGCGCGTTCGAGGCCGGCATGTGGCGCCTTGTTCTCGATCTCGACGCGCCCGCGCGGATCGAGGCGGCCGGCGTCTGGGCTCCCTCGCACGGCCGGGGCTACCGGCTTGTGGTGGATCTGGCCCCGCTCCGCCCGGGAGAGGCGGCAGACGCCGTTTTCGGGGACTGGAAGCCGGAGACGGGCCGCCCGGCCGCGCCCGTGCCGCGTCTGCCGCCGGAGTTGGCGAGGCCGACAATCGTGATCGATCCCGGCCATGGCGGCGTCGATCCGGGAGCGATCGGCCGCAGCGGCGTTCACGAAAAGGCGGTCGTGCTGGAATTTGCTGCGATCCTGGCGCTCCGGCTGGCCGCCAGCGGGAACTACAATATCCACCTGACGCGCAATGACGACCGCTTCTTGCCGTTGCGCAGGCGCGTTGCTATCGGGCAGGCCGCGCGCGCCGACCTGTTCATTTCGCTGCACGCCGACTCGGTGGCGCGCAAGAGCGCCCATGGCGCCTCGATCTACACGCTTTCGGGGAAAGGGTCGGACAGTCTTGCGAGGGAGCTTGCCGCCCGGGAGAACAAGGCCGATCTGGTCGGCGGGCTCGAATTCGATGCAGACGCCGATGTCGCCGACCATCTCATCGACATGCAGCAGCGCAGCGCGACCAATCGCTCGGTGGAATTCGCGAAGCTGCTGCTGTTCGAACTGGGAGTGCGCGGTCCCCTGCTGCGCCGGCCGCACCGGTCCGCCGCTTTCCGGGTGCTCAAATCGCCGAAAGTGCCCTCCGTGCTGATCGAATTGGGCTTCCTGTCGAGCCCGTCCGACGAGCGCCGGCTCAGGCGGCCGGCAACGCGGGAACAGGTGGCCGACGCCATCGAGGCGGCGCTGGCGCGTTACTTTGCCGGGCGGCGAAGGTGAGCCTTGATTTTGCCACGAAGTTCCGCCTGTTTCGGGGGCGCGATGAGGCGCCTGTTGCGAATCTTCTCCTGGCTTTTCTGGATTGCCGCCGCGGGCATGGCCGCCGCCGGCGTCGCCGCCCTCATTGTGACGGACCATTTCTCCCGCGGCCTGCCGGCCTATGGCTGGCTTGCGACCTACGAGCCGCCTGTCGCCACCCGCGTCCATGCCGGCGACGGTCGGTTGCTGGCGGAATTCGCCGTCGAGCACCGCCTGTTCGTTCCGGTCGAGGCGATCCCCATGCGGGTCGTGGACGCCTTCCTGGCCGCCGAGGACAAGACCTTCTACAGCCATGCCGGCCTCGACCCGGTAGGGCTGCTGCGCGCCGTCTATACGAATGTCCGCAGCAGGCTGTCCAACGCCGCGCGCCGCCCGGTGGGCGGATCGACGATCACACAGCAGGTCGCCAAGAACTTCCTGCTGAGCGCGGAGGTCTCCTTCGAGCGGAAGATCAAGGAGGCGATCCTGGCTCTGCGGCTCGAAAAGGCGCTGCCCAAGAACGCCATCCTCGAGCTCTACCTGAACCAGATTTACCTGGGCTTCGGTTCATACGGCGTAGCGGCGGCGGCGCTGAACTACTTCAACAGCTCGCTCGACGAACTGACGGTCGCCGAAGCGGCGTTTCTGGCCGCCCTGCCCAAGGCGCCCAACAATTACCATCCCGTGCGGCGCCGGGCGCAGGCGGTTGCGCGCCGCAATTGGGTCGTCCGGCGGATGCTGGAAGACGGCCGCATAGCGCCGGTCGAGGCCGAGGAAGCCATCGCGGCGCCGCTGGAAATCCGCTCGCGCCGCGAGACGGAATTTTTCGAGGCCGACTGGTTCGCCGAGGAAGTCCGCAGGGAACTGATGGATGTCTTCGGCCAGGAGAAGCTCTATTCCGGCGGGCTTTCCGTCCGCACCACCATCGATCCGGAATTGCAGCGGATCGGCGAGCGCGCGCTGCGCACGGGCTTGCAGGACTACGACCGCCGCCACGGCTGGCGCGGTCCAGTCGCGCGGCTGGACAAGGACGATCTAGAAACGGCGCTCGCCGCCGCGCCCCGGCCGCCGGGCCTTACCCCCTATCGCCTTGCCGCGGTCACCGGCGTTTCGGCGGATGGCGCCGACATTCTGCTGAAGGACGGCCGAACCGGGCGCATCCCGCTGGACGAAGCGCGGTGGGCGCGGCGGGCGCTGGCGAAGGGGAGGGTCGGCGCGGAGCCAAAGCGCATGGGCGCGATCCTGCAGGCGGGCGACCTCGTTGCGGTGGAACCGGCGGACTCCGGCGGCGCATGGGCGCTGCGCCAGATCCCCGAGGTCGAGGGCGCGCTGGTCGCGATGGACCCGCATACCGGTCATGTGCTCGCCATGGTAGGCGGCTATGACGCGGAGCGCAGCGAGTTCAACCGCGCGACCCAGGCAATGCGTCAGCCCGGATCGGCCTTCAAACCGTTCGTTTACCTGGCGGCGCTCCAGGAGGGCTACACGCCGGCGACGCTGCTTGCGGACATGCCGATCGTCATCGACCAGGGCAGCGGGCTCGGCCTCTGGCGGCCGCGAAACTACGCCGGCTCCTTCCACGGGATCGTGCCGATGCGCATCGGCATCGAGAAATCCCGCAATCTGATGACGGTGCGCCTCGCCCAGGCCGTCGGCATGGACGATGTCGCGGCCATTGCGGGCCGGTTCGGCATTCAGGAGCATATGCCGGAGGTGCTGTCGATGTCGCTCGGGGCGGGCGAGACGACGCTTGCCCGGATGACGGCGGCCTACGCCATGCTCGCCAATGGCGGCCGGCGCATTGCGCCCACTTTCATCGACCGAGTTCAGGACCGCCACGGGCGCACGGTATTCCGCCATGAGCGCCGGGTCTGCGCGGGCTGCAACGCGCTGGACGAGCTCGGCCCGGACGTGCCCTATCCGCCGGACCCGCGCGAGCGGATCGCCGACCCGCAGAGCGTCTATCAGGTCGTGTCGATGCTGGAGGGCGTCGTGCTGCGCGGCACCGGGCGGCGCTTGCGGACTATCGGCAAGCCGCTTGCCGGCAAGACCGGCACGACGAGCGATTATATCGATGCGTGGTTCGTGGGCTTCGCCTCCGACCTGGCGGTGGGCGTCTATGTCGGCTTCGACCGCCCGCGCACGCTCGGCCATGCGGAAACGGGCTCCTCGGTGGCGGCGCCGGTGTTCGGGGCCTTCATGCAGGATGCGCTTGCCGGGGCGCCGGCTGCGCCCTTCCGGATTCCGCCCGACATGTCGTTCCTGCGCGTGGGCCGCACCAGCGGAAAGCCGGCGGCGCCCGGCGAGGCCGACATCATTCTGGAAGCCTTCAAGCCCGGAACCGAGCCGCGGCGGTCGGGCCGCACGCCGGCGGGCGGCGGCGAAGGCATTTCCGGTATATATTGACCCGATCCCGGTTTCGGTGGAGACGGCTCGATGCGTGCAGAAGCGCAGGCCCTGGTGGACGACATCCGCGACAGTCTTGCCCTCATCCGGAGGCATCTTTGACTGGGATGCGTCTTCCGCTCGGCTGGAGGCGCTGAACGCCGAAGCCGAAACGCCCGAGCTGTGGAACGACCCGGCGCGCGCCCAGGAGGTGATGCGCGAGCGGACGCGGCTAGCCGACGGGCTGGAGGGCTATCGCGCGCTCGAGAGCGCGCTTGAGGATGCGCTGACGCTCTACGAACTCGGCGAACTGGAAGAGGACGAAGCCGCGCTGGACGAAGCCGAAGCCGAACTTGAGTCGATTCGGGAGCGCGCCGCCCGCCGCCGGCTGGAGAGCCTGCTTTCCGGCGAGGCCGACGGCAATGACTGCTATCTGGAGGTCAATGCCGGCGCTGGCGGCACGGAGGCCCAGGACTGGGCGCAGATGCTGCTGCGCATGTATGTGCGCTGGGCCGACGCCGGCGGCTACAAGCTGGAATGGATCGAGGAAAGCCCCGGCGAGGAAGCCGGCATCAAGTCCGCCTCCGTGCGCATCAAGGGCGAGAACGCCTATGGCTGGCTGAAGACGGAAAGCGGCGTCCACCGCCTGGTCCGCATTTCGCCTTTCGACAGCCAGTCGCGCCGCCATACCAGCTTCGCCTCGGCCTGGGTCTATCCGGTGGTGGATGACCGCATCGAGATCGAGATCGATGAAAGCGAGCTCCGGGTGGATGTCTATCGCGCGTCCGGCGCCGGCGGGCAGCATGTCAACAAGACCGAAAGCGCCGTCAGGATCACGCATGTGCCGACCGGCGTCGTCGTGCAGTGCCAGAACGACCGCTCGCAACACCGTAACCGGGCGACAGCCATGGCGATGCTGAAGGCGCGGCTCTACGAATACGAGCTCCAGCGGCGCGAGGCGGAAGCGGCGGCGGAGCAGGCGGCGAAGGCGGATATCGGCTGGGGCAACCAGATCCGCTCCTATGTGCTGCAGCCCTACCAGATGGTGAAGGACCTGCGCACCGGCGTGGAGAAGGGCAACGCCCAGGGCGTGCTCGACGGCAATATCGACGACTTCCTGAGCGCGGCGCTGGCCGCCAGGGTGGGCGCGGACCGCGCGGCGGAGGGGGGCCGGTGACGCCCGACGACAAGAGGTTCCGTCCTCTGGAGGGCGCGCCGGACTGGAGCGAGGAAGTCTTCGACAGTTGTGCTGAACTCACGGCGCTTCTGGAGGCGCATTCATACCGGTTCGCCCGCACAATGCCCGGCGCGCCGCATTCCTACACGCTCAAGCGGACCTGGGAGAGCGGGGATCTGTTCGTCGAGGCGCTGCACAAGATGCGGGCCGTGGAGCGCGTCGAGGAGTTGTTCGGCGGCCGGTGGTACCGCCGTTTCACCGCCAACGGCTACAAATACTGGACGATGGGGGCTGACCTCGACCACATCCTCGTCAACCGGGCCATCCACGATACCGGTTCCGACCCCTATGCGGCCGTCGCCGACGCCTATGACCTCGGCATCCACAGAAACAGGTCCGAAGCCGAGCGCACGCAACGGATTTACGATTCGGTCGGGATCGAACCCGGCGCCGATATTCTGGACATCGGCTGCGGCAGCGGCGCGCTCGTGGATTTCCGGTTCGCCGACATAGTTGCGGAGCGCTATACCGGCGTCGATCCGAGCCGGGGGATGCTGGGCGTCTTCGCGGACAAGCATCCCGAATTCCGGGACCGCCCGGTCCGAACCCGGTTCGAGGATTACTGGCCGGGACGGAAATTCGATCTCGTCCTGGCACTGTGCGGCGCGCCGTCCTATATCGGCGGAGCCGGTTTCGTATCGAAGAAAATCCAGTGGCTTCTCAAGCCGGGCGGCGCGGCCGTGCTCATGTATTACAGGGGCAGGCCCGAAGATACGGAGCTGTACCGGCGCCTCGGCATGAAGCCTCCCGCCGCATACAGTGAGCGCGTGAGCGGCGATTTCTGGACCGTCCGGGAAGACGACGACCCCGACTGGCTCACGATTATCGGCAGCAAGCCCTGACGGATCGGGACGGGACCGGCAATTGGCGCTTGCTGCACTGGGCCCTACATTGTCGGGACAATTGGAAAGGTGGAGCGATGTTGAACTTCAGCGATGTCGAATCGCCTTCGAACGAGAAGGCGACCGACCATATTGAGATGCGGGTAAAGCCGAGCGACAAGGAGCGTATTTCGCAGGCTGCCGAACTGTCGGGGGTCAAGCTGACGACGTTTGTCAGGGCGTCGGCTGCAAGGGAGGCCGAGCGGGTCTTGCGCGAGCATCAGACCACGGCGCTTTCGGAACGCGACAGACGGATGCTGCTGGAGGCGCTGGACAATCCGCCGCCGCCGACGCCGGCGGCCCGGGATGCGGTACGCAGCTACCGCGCCCGGGTCATTAATGCA
Organism: Alphaproteobacteria bacterium; assembly: GCA_022822125.1. Next base: position 43,332 of record JAJECF010000208.1, on the reverse strand, counting down.
GGGTGATCGCGCGACCGCGCCCGGAATCGTTATCGAGCCGTTCGACTCCGCCCGGCATGACCGGTCCGGCTTTGCCTGCGGTACGGATCGACTCGACAATTTCCTGCGTTTCAGCGCCAGAAAGCAGCAGAAGGACGACTTTACGAGGGTATTCGTCGCGGTTGCCGAAGGATCGCCCAGAGTGCTCGGCTACTATGCGCTGAATGCGCATGCGGTTGCGACCGGCGACCTCGGGGCGGCCAGGCCCCGACGGGCCCCCAACACCGGCAGCGTTCCGGCGCTGTATCTTTCCATGATCGCCGTGGACCGAAGCTGGCAAGGCCGGGGACTCGGCTCGGACCTTGCGGTGGACGCGCTCGGCCGCGCCTTGCATGTGGCCGGTGAAACCGGTCTCAAGCTGGTCGTCCTGGATGCGATCGACGATGGTGGAAACGAGGTCCTTGCGCGCCGCATGGCGTTCTACCGGCGTCTCGGTTTCCAGAGCTTCCAGGACCATCCGGAACGCATGTTCATCGCTATCGACACGATCCGGGCCATGTTTAGTGAAAGATAGTCGGGACGGTTCGACGCAAAAACAGCCGGTCGAGGGCGAACGGCTTTCATGCGCGAACGGCCTGCGCAGTTCGGGGCCGAAAAGGCTACCCTCGAGACCCCATCTCGCCGAAATAGAGTCCCAGCAGACCAATGCGGAGGACAGGAAGCATCCTGCGGCTCCAGTCACCAGGCTCTCACCGCATATGGCGGGCGTATGAGCGGCGATTTCTGGACCGTCCGGCAAGACGACGATCCTGACTGGATCGCATTCGTCGGCTTCAAGCCCTGCTAATTGTCCGGAATTACCTCCAGAAGGGTGTCCGCAAGTTGTTTTATCTGTACAACGGCGTCGTCCACGATCCTGTCCCGTTCGACACCGGTCTTGAGGCGGATAGGTGCAAATAGTTTCCCTCCACCGTAGAATATGGCATCCGCAACGAGTTCGGGCTTCGTCTTAAAGTGGTCGGCCGTAATGGCATTCTTGCCTTTGAAATCGCACCATAAAGGTGTGATCCCGGTATCGCGCCATGATTCAAGGTAAACCCCCAGCCATAACTGAAATTTGTCATACACTCCGAAGTAGCGGCCAGTGTAGTAGAAACCATGACCAACACCGAAGCCCTTCTTGCTGGCGACTCCGAAGTGCTCAAGTTTGTCTATGATTTCAAGAATCAAGTCATTGTAATTTATCAGCCGACGCGCCATTTCCTGATTTGTGGCCTCATCGGCGCGAAGCGGCAGGAAGGCCTGCAGGTCCTCTCGACTCGCCAGCCCTTGTAGTTGAAGAATGTCGTGCTTGATGTTTTCGTCACCCCCGGCGCGAGCTGCGTCCAGCAACCTTTCGAGGACGTATCGCCAACTCGTTATGAGCATGATGCTGCAGCCGATCCGGTTCCAGATCACGCCTTGCTCGTTCCGTGCTTCATCGCCTGTAAGTTCAGCTTGCTTGCATCGTTCCGCGAGTTCGGCCCAGACCGAACTCATCCTCTGCTCGGGAACGATAAACATAAGGGCGGACGGATGACCCTTCGACAGTTTCTCTAGAGTTTCCAGATAGGAGACGGGCTGTGCAGGGGTAAGCCCGGCCCAGAATTTGTTCTCGACGAAAATCCGGGGACGGTTATCGCTATCATGGATCGTCAGGTCCGGCCGGGCCTCGCCATATTCCAGTTCGGCCTCGATACGGTCCGGCACGTATCCGATATTTGCGTCCGGAAGCATTCCTACGAACGCCCCGGCGATATCCGGGCTCGAATTCAGAATGTAGGCCAGAGCCTGCGTTGCGGCGGGCTCGGTCGCCAGCGCCCCTCTATCGATGACATATGCCAACACGCTCATGAATCGCCCCTCCCGATTTGCCCATTCGATGGCATTTCGGGCCGGGCTGCAACCTTGTCCCGGCGACGCCCGGCCGGACGGCACAGGCCGATTGTTCAGAACTTCCCGGCGCCTTTGCCGGACAGGCGCAGGTCGTCTATGAGTCGGCCGGCAGGAGCGTGGCGGGTCCGGTGTGAGGCCCGCGCATTGCCGGAAAGCCGGGAGCCGAAGATGAAGGAATTCAGGGACGGGCCGCTTGCGGACGAGATGATGGGCGAGGCCTGGCCGGCGGTGCAGCCGGGGGCGGACCCGGTGCTTTACGGTTATGCGGAGCTTCGCCCGAACGACCCCGTCGAGGTGCGCAGCCTGCAGACCTTCGAGCTGGTCTATACCGTGGGCCGCTACGGTCTGGACGATACCGGCAGCATCCGCGTTGCGTTCCGTTCGCTCGGGGACTGGGGCGGGCTCCAGATGCACGATCCGGCCGCCGACAACTATGTCACCGCGCGCTCCAGCAAGGGTGTGCCGATCCGGCTTTCCTATGCCGGGCATGGCGGGCCGCGGCCGCGCTGGAAGGTGCTGACGGCGCATGTGATGGGCGGCTATCTGCGCGAGGGAGACGCCATCCACATCACCTTCGGCGACACGTCCGGCGGCTCCGCCGGCATGCGCATGCAGACCATGGTGGAAATGGACTTCCAGTTCCGCGTGCTCGCCGATGTCTGCGCGGTCGGCCACCATATGCCGATACCGAATTCGCCGGCGATCTCCGTCGTGCCGGGGCCGCCGGTCTGCTGGCGCGCGGTGCTGCCGTCGCTCCGCCGCCCCGGCGAGCCCTTCCGTTTCGGCCTGAAGGCGGAGGATGTCTGGGGCAACCCGACCGATCGGGCGAGCGGGCGTTTCGCGCTGGAATGCACCATGCCGGTCGCGGGCCTGCCGGCGGAAGTGGATTATCCGCTGGGGCGCAAGTCGCTCTGCTTCGAGGACCTTGCCGTCCACGAGCCGGGTATATTGCGTATCGCGGTCAGGGGCGAAGACGGAGGGATTGCGGCGGAGTCGCATCCTCTCATCGTGCGCGACGGGCCGTTCGGCGGTTATTGGGGCGACCTGCACGGCCAGAGCGGCGAGAGCATCGGCATCACCACGGCGCGGCAGTATTTCGACTTCGCCCGCAACAAGTCGTTCCTCGACGCCATCGCGCACCAGGCCAACGACTTCCAGGTCAACAACACTTTCTGGGCGCATGTGAACGAACTGACGGCCGAGCACCATGAGGACGGTCGGTTCGTGACCTTTCCCGGCTACGAATGGTCCGGCAACACGGCCGTCGGCGGCGACCGCAATGTCTATTTCCGCGAGGAGGGCCGGGCGATCCACCGCTCCTCGCACGCCCTGCTGACAGACCGCTCCGACCTCGACACGGATGCGCCCAACGCCAACCGCCTGTTCGAGATGCTGGCGGAGGAGGACTGCTTCATCTACGCCCATGTCGGCGGCCGCTATGCCGACATCGCCTATGCGCACGACCCGCGCCGGGAAGTCGCGATGGAGATCCACTCGGCCTGGGGCACCTTCGAATGGCTGCTGACGGACGGCTTCCCCCTCGGCCACCGTTCGGGCGTGGTCTGCAACAGCGATGGCCACAAGGGCCGCCCCGGCGCCAGCTATCCGGGCGCCTCTACCTTCGGGGCCTATGGGGGGCTCACCTGCTTCTACGCGAAAGAGCTCAGCCGGGACGGCATTATGGATGCCGTGCGCCGCCGCCATACATACGGCACGACCGGCACCCGGATGCATCTGGATGTGCGCGCCCGCTTCTCGACCGGCGGCAGGCTCTTCGAGCGCGACCCGCGCGCCTTCGAGGGCGAGGCGCCGCGCCCGGTGGACGAAGTCATGATGGGCGATATCGCGCAAACCGACGATGCGGCGGTCACGCTGTCGCTCGAAGTCGTGACGCAGGCGCCCATCGAACGGATCGAAATCCGCAACGGCGCCGGGGTGTTCCGGACGCTGCGCCCGCATGAGGGGGACCCGCTCGGCTCCCGCATCCGCGTGTTGTGGAGCGGCGCCGAATATCGCGGTCGCGGGCGCGAGACCAACTGGAAGGGGCGGGCGCGCTTCCAGCATGCGTCGATCCTGCGCATGGAGCCCATCAACGCCTGGAACAAGGAGCGCCTGCTGGAACCGAGGGGGCCGGACACCATCCTGTTCGACGCCATCACCACGGGCAATTTCGGCGGTTTCGATGTCTGGCTCGACGAGACGCCGGACAGCATGCTGCACCTGACGAGCAATCTGGGCGCGCTCGACCATCCGCTCTCCGGCGTCGGCCGCGAAGACCGGGTCATGGAAGCGGGCGGCCTCGAGCGACGGATCAGGGTCTTCCGGCTGCCGGAAGAATTGACTTGCCGGGAGTTCTCGACGGAGCTGGAAGTGCCGCTCACGGCGAAGGGCGACAACCCGATCTGGGTTTCGGTGTTCACGGAGGACGGGTTCCAGGCGTGGAGCAGCCCGATGTTCCTCTATCGCGAGGACGACCGGCCGCTCTGACCGGCGCTGCAACCGGAAATTCATAAACCGCAATTACGATCGCCGCGTTCCGCAAATCCGGGGTTGGGGCGATGGCGCGCATTGCGGTCAACGGGCTCGGGCGTATCGGCAAGCTGTTCCTGCGGGCGCTGAACGATGCCGGCCGGCTGGACGAGGTCGTGCTGGCGAACGACAGGGTGGGCGACGCCGCCACCCACGCGCATCTGCTGGAGTTCGACACCGTGCATGGGCGCTGGGCCGCCCGGATCGGCCACCGGCCGGGCGCGGTTTCCGTCAACGGGCATGACATCGAGGTCGTCGAGGCGGAGCGTATCGGGGACCTGCCGCTGGCGGCGCGCGACATAGACCTCGTTGTGGATTGCACCGGCCGCTTCAAGACGCTGGCGGCGCTCAGCCCCTATTTCGACGCCGGCGTCGCCAAGGTCCTGGTGTCCGCGCCGGTCAAGGAAGAAGGGGCGCTCAATCTCGTCTATGGCGTCAACCACGCGCTCTACGACCCCGGGCGGCACGATGTCGTGACGGCGGCAAGCTGCACGACCAATTGCCTGGCGCCCGTAGTCAAGGTGCTGCATGAGGAGATCGGGATACGCCACGGCTCAATCACGACAATCCATGATGCAACCAACAGCCAGACCATCGCGGACCGGCCGCACAGGGACCTGCGCCGGGCGCGCTCTGCGCTCAATGCGCTCGTGCCCACGACGACGGGCTCGGCGACGGCCATCGGCCTCATCTATCCCGAGCTTGCGGGGCGGCTGAACGGCCATGCGGTGCGGGTGCCGCTCCTGAACGCCTCGCTGACGGACTGCGTGTTCGAGCTTGCGCGCGAGAGCGACGGGGCGGAGATCAACGCGCTGTTTGCGAAATGGGCCGAGGGGCCGCTCGACGGAATTCTCGGTTTCGAGGCGCGGCCGCTGGTCTCGACGGATTTCCTGGACGACCCGCGCTCGGCCGTCGTGGACGGCCCGGCGACCATGGTCGTGAACGGCACGCAGGCGAAGATTTACGCCTGGTACGACAATGAGTGGGGCTATAGTTCCCGCCTTGCGGACATAGCAGGCCTGGTGTCGGACAGTCTCGAATGAGCGCGCAATTGCCGGACGGGCGCGGCGCGGTCGCCGCCTATATCGCCGTTACCGCGGCCTATTGGGCCTTCATGCTGACGGACGGCGCGCTCAGGATGCTGGTGCTGCTGCATTTCCACACGCTCGGCTTCTCGCCGGTCCATCTGGCATACCTCTTCCTGCTCTACGAATTCATGGGCATTGCGACCAACCTCTCGGCCGGCTGGATTGCGGCCCGCTTCGGCCTTACCTCGACGCTCTATGCCGGGCTTGGCTTGCAGATTGTCGCGTTGGCGGCGCTGACGCAGCTCGACCCCGCCTGGACGACGGCGCTCTCCGTCGTCTTCGTCATGGCGGCGCAGGGCCTCTCCGGTATCGCCAAGGACCTCTCCAAGATGAGCGCCAAAAGCGCCGTCAAGCTGCTTGCCCCGACAGAGGAGCAGGGGGCGCTCTTCCGCTGGACGGCGACGCTCACCGGCTCGAAGAACGCGGTGAAGGGCCTGGGATTCCTGCTGGGCGCGGCCCTGCTGGCGCTTGCCGGTTTCGAGGCGGCCGCGATCGGCATGGCGGCCGTGCTGGCGGTCATCCTCGCAGCCGTCATGATCTGGATGCCGGCGGGCCTGCCGCGCGGCGACCGGAAGGCGAAGTTCCGCGAGGTGTTTTCCAGAAGCCCGCTGGTGAATCGCCTCTCCGCCGCCCGTCTGTTCCTGTTCGCTGCCCGCGATGTGTGGTTCGTCGTGGCGTTGCCGGTTTACTTCTACACGGTGCTGTCGGACGGGACGCCGGAGTCCGCCCGCGCCGCCTTTTTCCTGGTCGGCGGCTTCATGGCGCTCTGGATCGTCGGCTACGGCGCCGTGCAGGCGCTTGCCCCCAAACTGCTGCGTGCGCGGGAGAAGAGCATCGGCGACGCCATCCGGCTGGCGCAGGTCTGGGTTGGCGCTCTGACCGCGATTCCGGCCCTACTGGCGCTTGCAGCGGCAGCCATGGAAGGCGCGGCGCTGACGGCCGTTCTGGTGGCGGTGCTGCTCGCCTTCGGCGGCGTCTTCGCCCTCAACTCCTCGCTGCACTCCTATCTGATCCTGGCCTTGAGCCGCGCCGAGCGCGTGACGATGGATGTCGGCTTCTATTATATGTCCAATGCCGCCGGACGCCTTGTCGGCACGCTGCTCTCCGGTCTCAGCTTCCAGATGGGCGGCCTGGTCGCCAGCCTTGCGGCGGCGGCCGGCATGGCGGCGCTGAGTTGGGTTTTCGCCGGGGCGCTCGCCCGCCGCGCTGGAATCGACGCTGGACAGGAGGGCGAAGCCGATGCAAGGGGATGAACTGCTGGAGGCCGGGTTCGCATTCGAGACGGTGACGTTCTCTGTCGAGCGCGCCTTTCAGGAAGCGAAACTCGGCGCGGCGGGCATCGACGCCGGGCGTTACGGAGACCTGGCCGATCCGACCTTTCTCGGGCATGGCGCGCTGAAGGCCATGCACGAGTCCGGCATCTCGCTGCTGGGGCAGGTGCATATGACGCAGCGCTTCCGCCTGCATCGCGCCGTGCGGCTGGAGGAGCCGTTGACGGTGGCGGGGGAGGTCACGCAGGTCGAGGCCGTGCCGCGCGGGCGGCGGGTCCGTTGCCGGTTCAGCTACCGCGACCGCGAGGGCAGGGAAGTCTGCGAGACCGAACGCTCCGGCCTGCGCCCCGATCCGGCGCGCAAGCGTGGCCCCGGCGGGGGCGGCGCGCCTGTTCCCGATGAAGACGGCTTCGAGCAGGTCGCCGAGCACCGGCTGACACCGGAAGGCGTGGCGGCTTACAGCGACGACTCGCTGAATGCGATTCACAACGATCCGGAGGTTGCGGCGCGCTACGGCTTCCGGGCGCCGATAGCCGCGGGCCTCATGGGCATCCACTACTATGTTGCCGCGCTTGCCGGAGACGCCATGCCCGGGCGCCTCGACCTCGCCATCCGCTTCCTGCGCCCGATGTTCTGGGACGACCGCCTGAACCTCCAGCGCCGCAACGGCCGCATGCGCCTCGTCAACCCCGAGGGGAAGCCGGTTTCGGAGGCGGAATATTCGCTGCAATAGCCCTGTAGTGCCTGGCGGGCCCGGCATGTAAGGTCGCTCCCTGTCGAGGGGAGGGGTCCCGGCCGGTGAAGCTGAACGACGAAGAGAAGGCCATGCTGGCCGGGGAGATGGGCGAGCCGCGGCGCTGGGCGATGGCCCATATGGTCGAAGTCGGCCGCATGTTCGACGCCGAAGATTTCGTGCCCGTGGCCCAGGCGCATATGATGGCGGACACGGAGTCCCTGGGCGAGGCCGGCGTCGCGTTCCTGGAAGGCCTTGCCGCCCACCCGGAGACCGAGCGCCGCGTCGCCGTGCCGATGCTGACCGATCCGCGCGGCGTCGATCTCTCCTACTACCGCCCGCTCGGCCAGACGGAGGAGATGGCGGACCTCGAACGGCGCACGATCGCCGCCTGCACGGACCTTGGCATCCTGATGACCGACAGCTGCGTCACCTACCAGACCATCATGCCGCCAGTGCGTGGCGAGCATGTGGCCTATGGCGACACGGGCGTGGTGATCTACTGCAACAGCGTGCTGGGCGCGCGGTCCAATTTCGAGGGCGGCCCCTCGGCGCTGGCGGCGGGTCTCACCGGACGGACGCCGCGCTACGGCCTGCATCTGGACCGCAACAGGCGCGCGACCCGGCGCTTTATCGTCACGGAGCGCCCGGAAGGCCTGACCGGTTGGGGTGTGCTTGGCGGGCTGATCGGACGGCTCTGCGGCTCCTACTGGGAAGTGCCGGTGCTGGAAGGGATAGAAGGCGCGCCGACCTCGGACGAGATGAAGCATTTCGGCGCGGCCATGGCGAGCTTCGGCTCGACGCCGCTCTTCCATATCGCCGGCGTGACGCCCGAGGCGCCCGATCTGGAAGCGGTCTGGAACGGCCCGCCGCCCGAGCCGGTCGAGATCGGACGGAAGGAGCTGGAGGGCTTGCGCGGCGATTTCGGCGCGAGCGGCGACGAGGTGGATGTCGTCGTGTTCGCCGCGCCGCAATTGAGCCATGTCGAGATGGCGCGGGTCGCGGAACTGCTGGAGGGCCGCCTTGTGCATGAGGGGACGGCGCTGGTCGTCTGCACCTCGCCCACCGTGGCGGCGGATTGCGAGCGGCTCGGCATTGTCGGGCGGATCGAGGCGGCGGGCGCGGTCGTGCTGCGCGGCACCTGCTTCTACAACCAGTATGCCCGTGAGATCGGCTCGGCGAACGGCTGGACCCGCCTGCTCAGCAACTCGGTCAAGATCGTCAACATCCTCGGCGGCTACGGCTACCGGCCGGCGCTGGCCAGCATGGAGGACTGCGTGACGGCCGCCGTGACGGGGCGCATCCCGTGACCCGCCGCCTGCGCTGCCATCCCGGCATCGGGCTGAGGGTCGAGGGCGAGGCGCTGGTCGCGGCCGACGATTTCTCCGCCCGCTACGACCTCGACCGGCTCGCCGGCACCTTCTCGCGCCCGGGGCACAGGCTGGCCGGGCTCTCCTATGTGGACAGGGTGCTGGTGCTGAACACCGCCAAGGGCGGCGTCGCGTCCGCCTGGATGCTGCGCGAGATGGCGGAACGCGGGATGGCACCGAAGGCGATCCTGTTCAATGCCGCCAACACCATTCTGGCACAGGGCGCCGCCTTCGCCGGCATGGCGCTCTGCGACCGCTTCGAGGACGGCGACATCACCCGCCTCATCGCCACCGGCGATCGTGTAATCGTCGATCCCCCGGCGGGCCTGGTTACGGTGCTGGAGCGTGAGGTTGGAACCGTCGATTTCGCCGCTTGACGAGGCCGGCGTCGCAAACAAGGCTTTCGCATCCGGCCGGGGGAGGCTGCCATGTACCGTTTCGACCTAACCGACTCCTACATTCCCGCCCAGACCGACGATGTCGTGCTGGAGACGACGGTCGGCGGTCAGCTTCGGGACATGGCGGCGCGGCGCGGCGATTGCACGGCGCTGGTCGAGGTGGAGCTCGATGGCGGGAACGGGCGGCGCTGGACCTATGCGGAGTTGCTGGCGGACAGCGAACGGCTCGCGAAGGCGCTGGCGTCGCGCTTCGCGCCGGGCGAGCGGCTGGTGGTCTGGGCGCCCAACGTGCCGGAATGGGTGCTGATGGAATATGCCTGCGGGCTCGCCGGCCTCATCCTTGTGACGGCGAACCCCTCGTACCAGACGGCCGAATTGCGCTATGTGCTTGAACAGTCGGGCGCGTCGGCGCTGTTCTCGGTGGAGAGCTACCGGGGAAATCCGATGGCGGAGATCGCTGTCGCGGCCGCTGACGGTCTCGAAGCCGTGCGCGAGCTTGTCGATCTGGATGACGCGGATGCGCTTTACCGTATCGGCGACCGGCCGGTGGAACTGCCCGAGGTCACGCCCGACCATGCGGCGCAAATCCAGTACACCTCCGGCACAACGGGCTTCCCCAAGGGGGCCGTGCTGTCGCACCGTTCGCTCACCAACAATGCGCGCTACTGCGCCGTCCGTGCGGGCACAAGGCCGGATTCGGTCTGGGCGAACTTCATGCCGATGTTCCACACCAGCGGCTGCGGGCTGATTACGCTCGGCGCGCTCCAGGCAGGCTGCGCGATGTATCTCGTCAAGCTGTTCGACCCGGCGGCGATCCTGCGCCTGATCGAGCGCGAGAAGGTGACGGCGATCCTGGGCGTGCCGACCATGCTCGTCGCGATGATGGAATGCCTCGACCAGGAGCCGTTCGATCTGTCGTCGGTGGAGATCGCGGTTTCCGGCGGCTCGATGGTCGCGCCCGAACTGGTGCGCAACGCCAGGGAACGTTTCGGCTGCGAATTCGAGACCGTTTACGGCCAGACCGAGGCCTCGCCCCTCGTCACAATGCACCATCTCGGCGAGAGTCTGGAGATCGTCTGCAACACGACGGGCCAGCCGATGCCGCAGACGGAGGTCTCGATCCTGAGCGTGGACGGGGAAAACCGTGTGTTGCCGGTGGGCGAGGTCGGCGAAATCTGCGTGCGCGGCTATTGCGTGATGATCGGCTACCACGACAACCCTTCGGCGACGGCGGACGCCATCGACGCGGACGGCTGGCTGCATACGGGCGATCTCGGCACGCTCGACCGGCAGGGCTATCTGCGCATTACCGGGCGGGTGAAGGAGATGATTATCCGCGGCGGCGAGAACCTCTTTCCGGCGGAAATCGAGAACACGCTGCTGGAGCATCCCGATGTTGCCGAGGTCGCCGTGGTGGGGCTGCCGGACGACAAATGGGGCGAGATCGTCGCCTGCTTCGTGCGCATGGAGCCCGGCCGGGAAATGGACCCGCAGGAGCTGCACCGCCACTGCCGCGTCCATCTCTCGCCGCAAAAGACGCCCGTCGTCTGGCGCGCGGTCCCCGCCTTCCCGCTCACCGGCTCCGGCAAGATCCGGAAATTCCAGTTGGTGGAGGACTATGCGGCGGAGACCGCATAGCAGCGCGGCTACAGGCTCCGGTAAACCGCCGTCTCGAAATCGAGGAAGAGCGGCAGCGACTTCTCGTCGGCGAAGGGCAGGACCTGGGTGAGGTAGGCCCCGCCGATGCCCTTGTGCGGGTCGATCCAGAAATAGGAATTGGCGAGGCCGGCCCAGGCGAGGCTGCCGGCGCTGCGGCCGGTCGGCGCCTCCTCATTGTTGATCATGAAGGTGAGCCCCCAGGTCTTCTCCATGCCGGGGAAGAACTCCGCATCGTTGGAGTAGGGCGGCATGGCGGTCGCGAGATTGACGACCCGGTTGTCGCCGATGCTGTTGACCGACATGGCCTCCACGGTTTCGGCCTTGAGCACCCGGTGGCCGTTCGCCGCGCCCTTGTTCAGGATCATGCGGATGAATTTGAGATAGTCGCCGACGGTGGAATAGAGGCCGCCGCCGCCCATCTCGAATTCGGGATCCTGCTCGACTGTGAACTCCATCGGAGCCCAGGCGCCATCCTCGCCGCGCATATGGACTGTCGCGATCCGCTCCTGCATGGCCGGCGTGATCCGGAAGGCGGTGTCGCCCATGCCCAGCGGGTCGAAGATGTTTTCCTTCATGTACTGGCCGAGCTTCCGGCCGCTCGCCGCCTCGACCATCTTGCCGGCCCAGTCGATGCCGATGCCGTAGTCCCAGCGTTCGCCCGGATCGAACAGCAGCGGCGTCGAGAGCGCGGCGTTCTCGCAACTCGTGATCTGCGGCACGCCCTTCGCCTCCTGATAGGCGAGGATGTCGGTATTCCAGATCTCGTACACATAGCCGGAGGTGTGGGTGAGCAGGTGGCGCAAGGTCACCGGGCGCTTCGGCGGGCGCATCTTAGGCTGGCCCTCCTCGTCGAAGCCCTCCAACACCCCGACTTCACCCAGATACGGTATGACCGCGCTTGCCGGCCCGTCGAGCTCCAGCTTCCCTTGCTCGACCATCTGCATGGCCGCCGCGCCGGTGATGGCCTTGGTCATGGAGGCGATCCAGCCGACCGTGTCCGGCGTCATGGCCGCGCCGCCGCCGATCGCGCGTTCACCGAAGCCGCCTTCATAGACGGTCCCCTCCGCCGTGGTCACGCCCGCCACGACGCCGGGCACATCGCCCCTCGAAACCGCAGCCTCCAGGATTCCGTCCACGCTGTCCCTGAGCGCCATGCCTGCCTCCCGCCGAACCGGCCTGTTTTCGATGGATGGTGGGCGCACTAGGACTCGAACCTAGGACCCGCTGATTAAGAGTCAGCTGCTCTGCCAACTGAGCTATGCGCCCCACCGTGATGCGAGGTTTATCCCTTTCCGCCCCGCCTGTCGAGAACGCGGCCGCTATTCCTCGGCGGCGGCGAGCGGCGCGCGCCTGCGGGCGGCGAGTTCGGCCAGAACCTCCTGCGTGTGCTCGCCCAGCATCGGTGCGGGCCGGTCGATGGCGCCGGGCGTCGAGGCGAGCTTCACCGGCGTGCCGATGGTGTTCATTTTCCCGACGGCCGGGTGGTCCAGTTCGACGACCATGTCCCGGGCGAGCGTGTGCGGGTCGGTGAACACCTCGCCGTGGTCCATCACCGGGCCTGCCGGCACGCCGACCTCCTCGAGCTCAGCCAGCCATTCGTCCCGGGTCCGGGTCTGCATCACCGCCTCGAAGATCTCGATCAGCTCGTCATTGTTCGCAACCCGGTCGGCGCGCGTCCTGAAGCGCGGATCCTCCGGCAGGTCGGGGCGACCGAGCACATTGCAGATGCGGAACCAGAGGTTCTGCTGGGCGCCGCCGACCGCAAGATAGCCGTCCTTCGCCTTGAGGATCTGATAGGGGGAACTGCCGCGGTGGCGCTGGCCGATGCGCTCCGGCGTCTTGCCGGTCGCGAAATAGCCCGCCGCCTCATAGACGCAGAACGACATGGCGCTCTCGAAGAGCGACACATCGACATGCTGGCCCTTGCCTGTCTGCGTGCGCCCGTGGATGGCGACCATGGTGGCGTAGGCGCCGAACATGCCGGCGCCGACATCCGAGATGGCGATGGGCAGGCGGAAGGGCGGGCCGTCTTCCGGGCCGTTGATGGCGGCAAGGCCGGACATCGCCTGGGTAATCAGGTCGAAGCCGCCGCGAGAGCCGTAAGGGCCGGTCTGCCCGAAGCCGGAAATCGAGGTCATCACCAGTCCCGGGTTTTCCGCCGCCAGCGCCTCGTAGCCTAGGCCGAGCCGCGCCATGACGCCGGGCCGGAAGTTTTCGACCACGATATCGGCCGAATTGCAGAGGTCCCAGGCCGCCTGGAAGCCTTCCTCGCTCTTCAGGTCGAGCGCCACCGAGCGCTTGTTGCGGTTCCAGAGCATGAAGGGCGCGCTCTCGCCCTCCACGAAAGGCGGCGTCTGGCGCATCGCCTCGCCTTCGGGACGTTCCACCTTGATGACGTCGGCGCCCTGGTCGCCGAGCAGCATCGCGCAATAGGGTCCCGAGAGATTGGTCGTGAAGTCGATAACCCTGAGCCCGTCCAGCGCCCCAGCCATGATGCGTGTCCTCCCGTGCCGAACCTGCGGCCATTCTGACCGACCGGCTCCTCTTGGCAAGGCCGGCCCCGTCGCGGCATAACGGGGCCGGGCGACAAGGAGAGAGTCCCATGGACGAGATCGAACTTCGCCGGCAGGGCCAGGTTGCAGTGGTCACCATCAACCGGCCGGAGAAGAAGAACTGCTGCACCAAGGCGATGTGGACCGAACTCGGCCGGCTGTTTACCGAGCTGGAGCGCGACAGCGACGTGCGCGCTGTGGTGCTCACCGGCGCCGGCGACAATTTCTGCACCGGGGCCGACATTTCCGAATTCGCCGAAGTGCGCGGCGACGCCGAGCAGGCGGCCGATTACGGCCGGCAGGTGGTCTTCGCCGAGCATTCCATTGCGGACATCTCCAAGCCCGTGATCGCCGCGGTCCGGGGTTACGCCGTCGGCGGGGGATGCGGCCTTATCGTCTGCACGGATTTCCGGGTTTCGGACCGGAGCGGGCAATTCGGCATCCCGGCGGCGCGGCTCTCTATCGTCTATGGCATGGACGGGCTGCAGAAGCTGGCCAATATCGTCGGCGTCACCAACGCGAAGAGGATCATGTACACGGCAAAGCGCTTCACCGCCGAGGAGGCGGAGCGGATGGGTCTCGTGGACATGCTGGTCGATGGGGACCCGGTCGAGGCGGCGGTCGAATTCGCCGAGTCGATGGCCGGCAATGCGCCGCTCTCCCTCATGGGCGCCAAGATGGGCCTCAACGCCGTCGCCTCGGGCCGCATGGAGGAAACCGAAGCGGGCTACCGCGACCTCCAGATGCGGGCATCGAACAGCGAGGATTACCGCGAGGGCCGCACGGCCTTCATGGAGAAACGCGCGCCGGTTTTCCAGGGGCGCTAGGCCGCGCCTGCGCTGCCGCCAGGCCGATACAACCCAGGAGCATTTCCCTCATGCGCTATCTGCACACCATGGTCCGCGTCTCGGACCTCGAACAGTCGCTCGCCTTCTATTCCGGCCTGCTGGGCATGGTCGAAACCCGGCGCACCGAAAGCGAGAAGGGCCGCTACACCAACATCTTCCTCGCCGCCCCGGCGGACGAGGCCGCGGCCCGCGGCGCGAAGGCGCCGGTGCTGGAACTCACCTACAACTGGGACCCGGAAGATTATGCCGGCGGGCGGAATTTCGGCCATCTCGCCTTCGAGGTCGATGACATTTACGGGCTCTGCCAGGCGCTCTCCGAGGCGGGCGTGACCGTCAACCGGCCGCCGCGCGACGGCTATATGGCCTTCATCCGCTCGCCGGACGGCATTTCCATCGAACTGCTGCAGGCCGGCGGCCCGCGCGAGCCGGCGGAACCCTGGGCGTCGATGGAGAACACCGGCAGCTGGTAATGGAAGCGGGCGATTCCGGGCGCTGGCTCGACGATTTCGAGGTCGGCCAGCGCCTCGAAACGGACGGCTACACCTTTACCGAAAGCAGCATCATCGACTTTGCGCTGCAATACGACCCGCAATATTTCCATCTCGACCGGGAACGCGCCGCGGGAAGTATCTATGGCGGGCTGGTGGCGAGCGGGTTTCATACGCTGTCGGTGGTCTTCCGCCTGCTCGTCCAGGCGCGGGCGTTCGGAGCCGGCAATCTGGGCGGCAAGGGCATGGACGAGGTGCGTTGGCAGCGGGCGGTCCGGCCGGGAGATACGCTCCGCGTCACCTGCCAGGTGCTGGAATTGCTGCCGTCGTCGCATCCCGACCGGGGCAATATGCGCATGTCCTTCCGCGCCTGGAACCAGCGCAGCGAAACGGCGCTGACCGGCGTGCTGATGCCTGTCATCCAGAGAAGGCCGGCCGACAGGGGTGCGTGAGCGGGCCGCGAAGCCTCGTCCACGATGACGCTTGCGGAAACTGTCCTCGCGCGCCCCGGTCATGCGGTGGCCGCGCTGTGCGCCGGGCAGGCGCTCTTCTGGACGCTGGCGCCGGCGCTGACCCACAGCGCGCCACCGCTCGATGTGGTCGAAATGCTGGTCTGGGGCCGCGAGGGGGTCGTTGCGACCTACAAGCATCCCAACCTGCCGGGATTGCTTCTCGAAGCCGTCCGGCGCCTGTCCTTCGGCGCGATGTGGCCGGCCTATGCGCTGGCGCAGGCCTGCGTCGTCGCAAGTTTCGCCGCCGTCTGGCTGTTAGGGCGCGACCTGCTGGGGCCGCGCCGGGCGGCGGCGGGCGTGCTGCTGCTGACTGGCGTCTTCTACTACTCCTGGCCGACGCCGGAAATGAACCACAACCTCGTGCAGATGCCGCTCTGGGCATGGACCTGCCTAGCCTTGTGGCGGTCGGTTCGGGACGGCCGGCTCGTCTGGTGGCTTCTGCTGGGCGCCTTCGCAGGGCTGTCGCTCTGGGCGAAATACTCCTCCGGCCTGCTTCTGGCGGCGGCGGGCCTATGGATATTGGCGGATGCGCAGGCGCGCGCGCATCTCGCCTGCATCGGGCCCTGGGCGGCGCTCGCGGTCTTCGCTGTCACCGCCGCGCCGCAGGCGCTGTTCCTGGTCGAGACGGGTTTCCTGCCGTTCGACTACGCTCTGGCGCGGGCCGGATCGGGCAGGGCGGGAGGACCGGTCTCCTTCCTGTTGACGCAATTGGCGGACCACGCCGTTTTCCTGCTTGCGGCGCTTGCGGCCGGGCTGTTCGGCAGGGGCGCTATCGCGTCGAAGCCGGAGGAAGCGCGCGCGCGCCGTTTCCTCGTTGTCATGGGCCTTCTGCCCGCCTTGCTTGCCGCGCTCGCGGCCGGAGCGACAGGCATGGGGTTGAAGGACATGTGGGGCATGCCGATGTTCAACCTCTCCGGCCTGCTGCTGCTGGCGCTGCTGCCGGGCCGTTTCGACGGGCGGCGGCTCCTGCGGATTGCCGCCATGGCGTCGGTGCTGCTCACGATTGTGCCGGCGGGTTATGCAGTATCGGTGCTGCTCCGCGCAGAGCTGTCAGACAAGCCGTCGCGGGTCGTCTGGCCCCAGGACGAGATCGCCTCCCGGCTTTTGCGCGCCTATGAACGCGAAACGGGCGCCATGCCGCAGATCATCGCCGGCCCGGTCTGGGAAGCCGGGCTGGTGGCGCTGGCGGCGCCCGGCGCGCCCTCGGTGTCCATCGACGCCGATGAACGCAAGTCTCCCTGGGTCCCGGAGGGAGACATCGCGGTAAAGGGCGCGCTGCTTGTATGGCGGGCGGGCTCCGAACCGGCGTCCAGTCTGGCGGCGCTGGCCGCCGGGCGGGCTTTGCGGCAGGAGACGTTCCGGTGGAGCGGCGCCGCCGCCCACCCGATCCGAGTTGCCTGGACGGTCATCCCGCCACAGGCTCCCGGAACACGAAAAAGCGGTTCAGCAGATAGGTGAGGACGGCTGCCATACCGGTGAACAGCAGGAAGCCGATCCGGTAGTCCATCCCGCCAATATCCGTCCATAGCGCCATCGCGCCGCCATGCAGGGAGACGATGGCTGCGTAACAGGCGAGAAAGCGCGCGCCCGCCCGGCGATGGGGCGCGCGGCTCCTCAGCACGAATGTGCGGTTGCCGGCATAGGAGACCGCGATGCCGCAAACCGCTGCGAGCGCATTGGCGAGCGCCGCCGACGCCAGTCCCGCGCCCTCGATCAGGCCCGCAAGCACGCCGTAATGGACGGCGGTGGCGAACAGCCCGTTCAGGATGAAACGAACGATTCGGCCGGCTTCCTCACGCATCGGGCGAATTGTCGAGCCCGGTCGTGTCCGTCTCCAGAATGAGCGAGGCTGCCGCCGCTTCGAGATCCGCCGGCGAGCGGTAGCCGAGTGCGTTCATGATGAGCGCGACGAGGCTGAGCACCGCGGTCTGCAGGAACACGAGGACCAGGAAGCCGGTCACGAAAGTGAGCCACCCAGGCGTGGTCTGGCCTGAAAGCTTGAGTGCGAGGCCGGCCAGGAACACCAGGACGCCAGAGACCGCCGCTCCGGCGCAGACCGCGCCCATTCTGGTCAGCACGGCGTCGTCGAACACGGCGACCGCCCTTATGCCGTGCAGCGCCAGGTCGTAGAAGTTCATCTGCGAGCGCCCGTCATAGCGGCGGCCGCGGTCACAGGAGAGTTCAACCCGGCGCAGCCGCGACTTGATGACTGCCGCCGCCAGATGGATGCGCGTTTCCTGCATCGCCGTCAGCCGCAGCAGGGCGCGGCGGTCGAGAGCGCAGAAATTGCCGAAACGGATCTGCCGGCCTGTCAGCAGGCGGAAGAAGCGCCGGTAAAAGCGGTAGAAGAGCCGGAAGGGCAGGGATTCGGTGCGCCGCCCGCGCCGCGCCACGGCCGCATTGCTGCCCGCTTCGACGGCCGCAATCAGCGTCGGCACATTCTCGGGCCGGTCCTCTCCGTCGCTGTCCATGACGACCGCGCCGGCATAGCGCGGCTCCGACGCCGCTACGGCAAGACCGACCCAGATTGCCGTCTGGTGCCCGCTATTGCGCTTCAGGCGGACGATCTGGCCCGCCAGCCCCGCCTCCCGGATCGCGTCGATTGCCGGCGGTTCGTGGGTGCTGCCGTCATCCACCGCGAGGATTTCGAGCGCTCCGCCGGCATCGACGCGTGCGAGGTCCCGGCAAAGCGAGGCGAAGGACTGGCCGTCCTCATATACGGGCGTCACGACCGCCCAGACGGCGTCATGGCTGCGCGACATCGATCCGGTGTTCCGGGATGGAGCGTAGCAGGTCGCGGAACCAGGCGATCGTCGCGCCGAGCCCGTCTTCGAGCTCCGTGGAGGGCGCCCAGCCGAGCAGGTCGGCGGCGCGGGAAATGTCCGGCCGGCGCCTTGTCGGGTCGTCCTGCTGCAACGGCACGAACACGGTGGACGAACGGCTTTCAGAGAGTCGCAGGACCGTTTCGGCCAGCGTCGCGATGGTCGTTTCCTCGGGATTGCCGAGATTGACCGGTCCCGGCGCTGCATCGTCGAGCGCTATATAGGCCAGCAGGCCGTCAACCAGATCGTCCACATAGCAGAAGGACCGGGTCTGGCCGCCGTTGCCGGCCAGGGTCAGCGCCCGGCCGAGCAGGGCCTGAACAATGAAATTGGAGACCACGCGCCCGTCCGACGGGTGCATCCGGGGGCCGTAGGTGTTGAAGATGCGGACCACACGGATATCCACGCCATGCTGGCGGTGATAGTCGAAGAACAGCGTCTCTGCGCAGCGCTTGCCCTCGTCGTAGCAGGCGCGCGGGCCGACCGGGTTCACATTGCCCCAGTCTTCCTCCCTTTGCGGGTGCGACAGCGGATCGCCATAGACCTCGCTTGTCGAGGCCTGGAGGATGCGCGCGCCGCAGCGACGGGCGAGATCGAGCATGTTTATTGCGCCATGCACGGAGGTCTTCACCGTCTGCACGGGATCGTGCTTGTAATGCACCGGACTCGCCGGGCAGGCGAGATTGAAGATGCGGTCCACCTCGAGGCGCAGCGGTTCCGTCACGTCGTGGCGGATGAATTCGAAATTCGGCTTGCCCAGCAGATGCGCGATATTCGCCTTGGCGCCGGTGAACAGATTGTCGAGACAGATCACATCCGCACCGCCGGCCATCAGGCGCTCGCAGAGATGCGAGCCAATGAAGCCCGCCCCTCCGGTGACGAGCACGCGTTCGGTGTAATGCTTCATCTGAGCGCCGCCCTCGTCCGGCGTCATGCCGGCTTGTTGCGAGGGCGGTATTGTAGCGCGCGAATGCGGCGCAGCGATGCGGCTATGCGTCGGGCAGGGCGTTGCCGTCCGCGCGCCACTGGGACGCAAGGCTTCGGCGAAGCTTGGCCAGCGCGCGGGCTTCGAGCTGGCGCACGCGCTCCTTGCTCACGCCGAGTTCCTGCCCGAGCGATTCCAGCGTGCGCGCATCGTCTTCCAGCAGCCGCTGGCGAATGATCTTCTCCTCGCGCTCCGGCAGTTCGGCCAGCGCCTCCCGGATCCAGCGCGCGCGCTCGTCCCCGTCGAGATGCTCCATGGCGTTGTCTTCGGGAGACGGGCGCTGGTCCGCCAGGAAATGCACCCAGGTCTCGTCCCCGTCCTCGCCGACAGGCGCGTCCAGCGAGCGGTCGGCGCCGGTCAGCCGGCCCTCCATGGACTCCACATCGCGTGTCGCGACATTGAGTTCCGCAGCAATGCGTTCCCGCCCCCGGTCGTCCAGAGGCTTCCCGGTGCGCCCCTCGATGCGGGCGCGCAGCCGGCGCAGGTTGAAGAACAGCGACTTCTGGGACGAGGTGGAGCCGGTCCGGACGATAGACCAGTTGCGCAGCACATAGTCCTGCATCGCGGAACGGATCCACCAGGAAGCATAGGTCGAGAAACGGACCTCCCGCTCCGGCTCGAAGCGGGCCGCCGCCTGCATCAGGCCGACGGCGCCCTCCTGCATCAGGTCCGCCATGGGCAGGCCGTAATTGCGGTATTTCGCGGCCGTCGCGGCGACCAGGCGGGTATAGGCATTCACCAGCTCATGCAGGGCCGCTTCGTCCTCCAGGTCGCGCCAGCGCAGCGCCAGCTCCTGCTCCCGCTCGCGTGTGAGCAGGGGCGTGCTCATCGCATGGCGGACGAAATTCAACGCCCCCCTGCTGTTTGCCGACCGGTCCAGATAGCTCATCTCGTTCCTTCCCGCGCCGCGTGCCGTTTGCCGGACGGGCGCGCCCGCCTTTCATGAGGTGGGCAGCGTTTCGCGGTTATTCAACCGTTCTTGCGATGTAGGCCTCCCGAAAAACCGAGAGGCGGCCTGCCCGTTGGAGCAAACCGCCTCGCGATGCGATATCTTGTCGCTATCGTGTCAGGCGGCCTGCAAGACCATTTCCACTCTTTCGACGGCTTTGTCCTCGTCGATCTTCTCCACCGCCGCCAGTTCCCGGCTCAGCCGCTCGAGCGCAGCCTGGTAGATCTGGCGCTCACTGTAGGACTGGTCCGGCTGGTCCGCGTTGCGATGCAGGTCCCTCACCACTTCGGCGATAAGGATCGGGTCGCCGGAATTGATCTTCGCCTCGTATTCCTGGGCGCGCCGGCTCCACATCGTTCGCTTGATACGCACTCTGCCTTTCAGGGTTTTCAGAGCGTTCTGCATCTCCTTCTTCGTGGAGAGCGTCCTCAAGCCCGCCGTCTGCACCTTGGCGGTCGGGATACGGAGCAGCATCTTTTCTTTTTCGAATTCGATGACGAGCATCTCCAGCTCGTAGCCGGAGATAGCCTGTTCCTCCACGGCCAGAACCCTGCCGACGCCATGCGCCGGATAGACCACGTGATTGCCAACCTTGAAATTCGAACGCTTTGTCATCCTGTCTTGCCGGTCCCCAATTCCGTAACGATGCACCAACCGGAAGCGCAACACACTCCGCCGTCCAAGCGAGCAGACGCGCTGACGAACTACTGCGACTGGTCGAGTTTCCTCCAAACTCGATAGCCACTTTAGCATAAATTCAACCGGATGGCGACATGTTGCGCTGGGTTTTGCCGCCCGGAAACGGGACGCGGCGACAAGAGGAGGCCGCGCGCTGTCATGAGATGTCATGTTTGTCATGTTACGGTCTCTGCTCCGTCCGTTCGCGGTGCCTCCTTCGATACGCGGCTGACGCCGCTACTCAGGATGAGGAGGCTGCGGCGACGCCGGCAGGCAAGTGGTTCATCCCGGGTAGCGACCGCGCCTCCCTCGTCCTCATCCTGAGTAGCGACCGCGCCAGCAGCCTGTCCTGAGCCTGCCGAAGGGCGCGCGTATCGAAGGAGCCTGACAGGTTGCCATGAGACCCCTGCGGGAATGTCATGTTGTGTCATGATCCCCATGCGCGTGGCGCATAGACCTTTTTCTTTCCGGCATATCTCCCGCTTGTTGTTCCGGACTCGAAAAGCGGCCCCCCGGAGGCGGCCGCCCTTGCACTCTCTCCAGTTTACCACAGCCTGGCGCATCCGCCGGCGGACCGGCCCACAGCCTGCCCTGGGCCTGTAAATGTAAAAAGGGCACGTATCGAAGGGCCCGCGCCGTCCTTCGATACGCCTCCCCTTCGGCAAGCTCAGGACAGGCTCCTTCGATACGCCGCTCCGCGGCTACTCAGGATGAGGTTCGATACGCGGCTGACGCCGCTACTCAGGATGAGGAAGGGGGAGGCGCGGCTACTCGGGAACGGGGGACGGAAATGGAACGCGACCATGACATCGCATGACATCCCCGCAGGGCGCACGGCCTGACCCCCTCCTCATCCTGAGTAGCGGCTGCGTTAGCAGGCGCGTATCGAAGGATGCCTCGCCCGGGACAGGGGCCGAACCGGACAGTAATGGAACGAGTCCGGGCACGACGAGAAGAAGACATGAGCCCCGAATCGAGGCCGTTGGCATCAGCTGCCGGGATTGGGGCTGAAATGCGCCTCCAGCTTGCCCTCGACGCCTTCCCATTCCTCGGCGTCCGACGGGGCATCCTTGCGGTAGGTGATGTTCGGCCAGCTCTCGGAGTAGCGCCGGTTGAACTCGACCCATTCTTCCATGCCGGGGTCGGTATCCGGCTTGATCGCCTCAACGGGGCATTCCGGCTCGCAGACGCCGCAATCGATGCATTCGTCCGGATGAATGACCAGCATGTTTTCGCCCTCGTAAAAGCAGTCTACAGGGCATACTTCGACGCAATCGGTGTATTTGCACCGGATGCAGGCGTCGTTGACGATATAGGTCATCAGCAATGTCTCCGGGCCGCAGGCGAAGCGGCGCGATAGAGGCCGCCATTTAGCAGCCGCGCCGGGCCTGTCAACCGTCCAGGTTCTCGTAAAGCCGCGCGGCCTCCGGCGCGGGGCCCCGCCGCTCCGCCAGCGCTTCGACCCGCACGACCCGGATCGCGCCCGCCTGCGGGAATGTCAGCACATCGCCCACCCGCAGCATGTAGTGGGCCTTCTGCACCGGCTTGCGGTTGACCCTCACCCTGCCGGCCTGGCAGAGCTTCGTCGCCAGCCCGCGCGTCTTGAAGAAGCGCGCGCACCACAGCCAGCGATCGAGCCTCTGGCCCGCCTGCGGGTCGTTCACAATCCGACCTTCAGCTCGGCGAGCTTTGCGAAGGGCGAACCGGGCCGCGCCTGAGCCCGGCGCGCCCGCCTCGGTCGGCTGCGGGTCAACTGCATGCCGGTTGCGGTATCGCTCGCCTCATAGCCGATATCCGTCAGAACGGCCGGCAGGTCGTCAATGCGGCAACCGGCCAGCCGGGCAAGATGCAGGGTCGGCACAAACGGCCCCTGTTGAGCCAGGCCGGCTGCGGCGTCCGCCAGCCGCTCCAGCGCCGCCGGCCGGATCGCGAGCGGACCCGCGACGAGATAGCCGGCGGCGGCGTAGCGCGCGGGCGGCACGGCGGGGTCGAGAGGCATTGCCTGTCGGGCAGGGGCCAGGGGCTCGCCTTCCGCCCTCCTGTAGATACGCCAGAGCAGGTCCAGTAGTCCGGCGGGCCGGGCCTTCTGCATCGCCGGCACGAACAGCGAGACACGGCCGATGCGCACTCCCAGCCGTCCCAGCGCCTGCCGGTCGGCCCGCGACAGCGAGACGGCAAGGTCCGCAACGGCGTCGCGCCTGATGGTGCCGAGCGCCTCGGCGAGCCGGTAGGCGATGCCGCGCGCGCGGCCGGGGAGCCCGTCGGCTGCGGCGAGCGCCGCCAGCGGCGCAAGGTCGCGCGCGACCGTGCCCGAGACCCAATCCCGCACCCGCTCCTCCACGCGCCGCCGCGCCGCCGTCTCCAGCAGGTCGGAGGGCAGGATGCGCAAATCCGGCGCAAGCGCCGTCGCGCCGGCCGTCAGGCGGCCGACCGGCTCGTCATTCCAGAGCACCCGGCCGGCCGCGTCGAGCGCGAAGCTGCCATCGGGCGCTGTCGCCAGCGCATCCACCCTGCGCGCCGCCTCCTGCCTCAGCACGCGCTGGGTGGCCAGCGCCAGGGGGCGGGCGCCGCGTTCGGCCTGGGCTGCGGTGTAGCGAAAGCCGTCCAGGCGTCCGACCGTTTCGCCTTCGAGGAACACGGAGCCGTCGCGCGCCACGGCCCCCATGAGATCGCCGCCTTCCCTGAGCCGCCTGGCCAGCACCGTCGTGCGCCGGTCCACAAAGCGCTGAGTCAGTCGTTCGTGCAAGGCGTCCGAGAGCATGTCTTCCAGCCGCCGGGTGCGGTCCTGCCAGCCGGCGGCATCGTCGAGCCATGCGGCGCGATAGGCGATATAGGTCCATGTGCGCACGCCGGCGATGCGGGCCATGAGCGTGTCGATGTCGCCATCCGTGCGCTCCAGCCGGCCGACCTGCCGGGCGACCCAGTCCTCCGGCAGCCGGCCGTTGCAATCGACTAGGTAGCGGTAAACGCGCCCGAGCAGATGGGCGTGGGCGTCGGTCAGCGTCTTGCGGAAGTCCGGAACCTGGCAGACCTCCCACAGCAGGGCGACCCTGTCCGGGCCCGCCGCAGCCGCCCGGATTGCCTGGTCCCGCGCCAGCACGGAGAGGGCCTGCTGGTCTTCGCCGTCCCGTCCCGGCACCAGGAAGGGCAGCGGCGGCGGGCGCCCGAGGCTCGCCAGCAGCGTATCGACGCTCGAAAAGTCGAGATCGTCATTGCGCCAGAAGACCGTTTGCAGAGGCTCGAAGCGATGCTCCTCGACCCGCGCGACGGTGCGGTCGTCCATAGGCCGCTGTTCGGCGGTGACGCCGAATGTGCCGTCCACGACATGGCGCCCCGCGCGCCCGGCGATCTGGCCGACCTCGGCCGGCGCGAGCTTGCGCATCCGCCGGCCGTCGAACTTGTTGAGCGCCGAGAACGCGACATGGCGCACATCCATGTTCAGGCCCATGCCGATGGCGTCGGTCGCGACGAGATAGTCCACCTCGCCGGCCTGGTACATGCCGACCTGGGCGTTGCGCGCGCGGGGGCTGAGCGCGCCCAGAACCACGGCCGTGCCGCCGCGTTGCCGGCGAACGAGCTCCGCCAGGCGGTAAACCTCGCTGGCGGAGAAGGCGACTACGGCGGAGCGCGGCAGCAGGCGCGTGACCTTGCGATAGCCGGAATAGTCGAGCCGCGAGAAACGGGGGCGGTCTTCGACGACCGCTTCCGGGGCCAATTGCTTCAGCAGCGGACGGATCGTCTCCGCGCCCAGGAACATCGTCTCCTGCCTGCCGCGGGCATGGAGAAGACGGTTGGTGACGATATGGCCGCGCTCCGGATCGGCCGCCATCTGCACCTCGTCCACGGCCAGGAAGGCGACGGGCCGGTCGAGCGGCATGGATTCGGTGGTGCAGACGAAATAGCGCGCCCTGGGCGGGATCAGCTTTTCCTCGCCCGTTACCAGCGCGACCGCGCCTGCGCCCTTCGCCGCGACGATGCGGTCGTAATTTTCACGCGCGAGCAGGCGAAGCGGAAAGCCGATCATGCCGGACTCATGCGCAAGCATGCGCTGCACGGCGGCATAGGTCTTGCCGGTGTTGGTCGGCCCGAGTAGCGCGGTCACCCGCGCGGGCTCATCGGATGCCCGCATGATGGAAGAATCGGTTCGATTCCACGGCAGTTCAAGGGCAAATCCATGCAGATGACGGGACAATGCGAGCCGGGTCGAGGAGAGGCGTCGTCCGCTTGCGTCCGCCGCTTCGCAATTGCCGGAAATAGGGTAGGGTGCCGTTCCCGGTTCCGCGTCACCGCAGAAGGACGACAGTTTCATGGACTACGGCATCGCCCAATTCCCGACGGACTATTCCATTGCCCCGGCCGCCCTGGCTCTCGCCGCGGAAGAGCGCGGTTTCGAATCCTTCTGGGCGCCGGAGCACTCGCATATTCCGTGGTCGCGAAAATCGCCCTGGCCCGGCGGCGCCGATCTGCCGAAACAGTATTACGATGTCATGGACCCGTTCCTGGCGCTCGCCAGCGCGGCGACAGCGACCTCGCGGATCAAGCTCGGCACCGGCATATGCCTCGTCGTGCAGCGCGACCCGATCTACACCGCCAAAGAGGTCTCCACGCTCGACCGGCTTTCGAACGGGCGGTTCCTGTTCGGCATCGGCGGCGGCTGGAACGCGGAGGAAATGGCCGACCACGGCACGGATTTCTCGACGCGCTTTGCGCTGATGGAAGAGCGCGTCGCGGCCATGAAGACGATCTGGACCGAGGCGAAGGCGGAATATCACGGCGAGTTCGTCGATTTCGACTCCATGGCGCAGTGGCCGAAGCCGGTGCAACGCCCGCACCCGCCGGTGATCGTCGGCGGCGCCTTTCCCTGGGGCGCGCGCCGGGCGGTGGCCTATGGCGACGGCTGGATGCCGATCGGCGGGCGCAATCAGGACGTGCTTGAGATCCTGCCCCGCTTCCGGCAGATCGCCGCCGAAGCGGGGCGCGAGCCCGACAGCATCCCGGTGACGCTCTTCGGGGTCGAGGCGGACGACGCGCTGCTCGACCGGGCCGAGACGGCAAGCATTGCGCGGGCGGTCTTCATGCTGCCGTCGGTGGACGAGGCGGAAAGCCTGAAACTGCTCGACGGCCTTGTGGAGAAGCTCGGGCCGCGGCTCTGAGCCGTCTCATACCAACGGCACCGGGTTGAGACTCACGGGCAAATGCCGCCCGGCACCCCCGCCTCTCCTCATCCTGAGTAGCCGGCCGGGATGAGGACAAAGGACCGGGCTACGGCAGGGAGGCGCCGCACAATCGGTTTCGATCGACGACCGCGGGTATCATACCAACGGTCGTCGATCGAAACCGATGGCGGAGACACTTTACCGTCGCCCCGGCCGGAGCGTAGCGGAGAGCCGGGGCCCATCTCCCGCCGTTGCGGCATGCAGGACGGTCCGGAGATGGGCCCCGGATCAAGTCCGGGGCGACGATGTGAGGCTTGACGCGCTTTATGAGTCCATAGTTCGAGGCCGCTGGTATCAGTCGCCGAAGAAGGGCGTCTCGTTCTCGCCCCTGAGGCGGATATCGAAGCGGTAGCCGTCCTCCTCGGCCTCCGCGACCAGCAGCGCCCGGCGCCCCTCGGGCACGGCCGCAAGCACAGGGTCGTCCGCGTTCAGCTCCTCTCCGGGGAAATAGGCGCGGGTGCGCAAGCGCCGCAGCAGCCCGGCCGAGAACACCGCGAGCGAGACATGCGGCGCCTGCCAGCGATTGCCCTCGAAGGGCGCCGGACCCGGCATCACCGTAGTGAAGGAGAAAACGCCCTCGGCGTCTGTCAACACCCGGCCGAAGCCGGTGAAATACGGGTCGCGCGGGCGCGTCTCGTCCCTGTCGAGCGGATGCGCATAGCTGCCCGCCGCATTGGCCTGCCAGATCTCCACCAGCGCATCGCGGACGGGCGCGGCGTTCACATCCGTGACGCGGCCTCGAAGCACGATGCTCCGTCCTTCCGCCTTGCCGCCGCCGGTCAGGTCGGCGTTGAACGGCAGGGCGTAGTTGAAGAACGGCCCGAGTGTCTGCGAGGCGGTGGGCGTCATGCTCATGCCGCAGGCCCTTCGTCTTCCATCGGCGTCTGGTCCCGGCCCCGCAACACGATGTCGAAGCCGTAGCCGAGCGCATGTTCGTGCATCCCGAGCGACGCGTCGTCCCGGGCGACCAGCCGGTGCCGCGCGACGGCGTCCGGCACGGACATGAAGATGGAGTCGTTTTCGTTCAGCGGGTCGCCCGGGAAATACATCTGGGTAATCATCCGGCTCGCGAAGGCGTAGCCGTAGATCGAAAGATGGATATGCGGCGGGCGCCACCAATTGCCCGAATTCGGCACCGGATAGGCGCCGGGCTTGATGGTGACGAAGCGGTAGCGGCCTTCCGCATCCGTCACCGCGCGCCCTCCGCCGACGAAATGCGGGTCCAGCGGCGCATCGCGCCCGTCCACGGGATGGCGGTATTTGCCGGAGGCATTCGCCTGCCAGACTTCCACCAGCACGCCGGGAAGCGGGCGCGCATCCTCGTCGAACACCCGCCCGGCGAGCACCATCAACTGGCCGAGCGCCTTGCCGCCCGCGGTCAGGTCCGCCTCGTCCGGCGAGACTCCCTCGCGCGGGAACAGCGGCCCGGTGATCTCCGAAAGCGTCACCGGAGCATCGACGAACGGTTGCGACGGGGCGAGCTGGCTCGTCCGGAAATAGCGCTCGGAGTTGACGCCCGGTTGCGTGCCCTCCGGATAGGGTGCGTATTCGACCATGAGGCTTCTCCCCGTTGATGGCCGGAGCCGTTTATGTGCCTGCCTTGATCATGTCAGCCGCCTTCTCGGCGATCATCAGCACGGCCGCATTGGTGTTGGCGGAGACCATTCGCGGCATCACTGACGCATCGACGACCCGCAGCCCCTCCAGCCCGCGCAGGCGCAGCGAGGAATCGACGACGGCCATCGGGTCGTCGCCCATCTTGCAGGTGCCGATGGGGTGATAGACCGTCGCGCCGTTCGAGCGGCAGTAATGGAGGATCTCGTCGTCGCTCGCCCGCTCGGCGCCCGGTATGGTTTCGCACTCGATATGGGGCGCGATGGCCGGCTGCTCGAATATCGTCCGCGCGAGCTTCAGCGCGCCCGTCATCGTGTCGCAGTCGGTCTGTGTGGCGAGGTAATTCGGGCGGATGACCGGGTGGCGGTCCGGGTCGTTGGCGCCGATATGGATCGAGCCGATGCTCTCCGGCCGGTGCTGCCAGAAGCCGAGCGTCATGCCGGGATAGTCGTCGAGCACGCTGATGACGCCGTCCTTGTAGCTCGCCGGCGCGAAGCTGTATTGCACGTCCGGCGTCGCCACGCCCGGCATGATCCTGACCGAGGCGCTGACATTGCCGGGCGCGGCGGTCAACAGCCCGGTGCGCGTCGTTGCGTAGCGCACCGTCTCCCAGAGCAGCGGCAGGCCCTTCGAACGCTCGTTGAAGGTGCGGATGCCCTTCGCCTTCATGCAGATGCGGGCGACATAATGGTCCTGCAGGTTCTCGCCGACGCCCGGCAGGTGGTGGACCGGTTCTATGCCGAGCGGCTTCAGCCGCTCCCCATCGCCGATGCCCGACAGTTCAAGGAGTTGCGGCGAGGCGATGGACCCCGACGACAGGATGATCTCGGCATTCGCGCGGGCCTCGCGCACGACGTCGCCCTGCCGGAACACCACCCCGGTGACGCGGCCTTCCTCGACCACCAGCCGCTGGGCGAGCGCATGCGTCTCCACGCGCAGATTGGTCCGCCCCCGCGCCTGGCGCAGGAACGTGCGCGCCGTGCTCTCCCGGCGGCCGTTGCGGATGGCGTGCTGGAAATAGCCGACGCCCTCCTGGTCGCCATCGTTGTAGTCGTCGTTGCGCGGGATGCCGGCCTCGACGCAGGCCTCGATGAAGAGCCGCGTCAGCGGATGCTGCTCGATGGGGTCGGTGACATTGATCGGGCCGCCCCGGCCGCGAATCTCCGGGTCGCCGCCCTCACGGTTCTCGAACTTCCTGAAATAGGGCAGAACATCGTCATAGGACCAGCCGCGATTGCCGAGCTGCGCCCAGCCGTCATAGTCCTCCGGCTGTCCGCGCACGATGAGGTGGCCGTTGATGGCGGATGAGCCGCCGAGCACCTTGCCGCGCGGCCAGTGGATGGCCCGGTTGCCGCTCGTCTCCTCCTTCTCCGTGGCGTAGCACCAGTTGACGGAGGTGTCGTAGAGCGTCCTGAAGAAGCCGGCGGGGATATGGATGAACGGGTTGAGGTCGCGCCCGCCCGCCTCCAGCAACAGCACGCTGGTTTCCGGATTCTCGCTCAGCCGGCTGGCCATGACGCAGCCGGCGGACCCGGCGCCGATCACGATATAGTCGAAGCGGTTCATTCCGCCTTGCCTCCCTTGTATCTCACCGGCTCGCCGTGGCGGCGAATTTCGAATACTGCCCTGCGTCGAAGCTTACGACGGAGCGCGCCGAATTCAACAATCGAGGACCGCTTTGTTCAAGGCGCGCCGGATCTTCGCAAGGCACTACAAGGGCGCCGGGCCGGACGGCTGGACGAAGCCCGCGTTTCGTGCAATCGCCTTCCGGCTTCTCGGTTGTCGCTCTTCTCAGGCTGCGCTCAGGCCGCGTTTCCCGCAGTCGATCCGCAGCGCCCGGCAGAGCGCTGTGCTGACTTCGGCCTTGTTCAGGGTGTAAATGTGGAAGTCGGTCAGGCCCTCCGCGGCGAGGCGCCGGCACTGCTCGGTCGCCACTGCGGCGGCGGCGGAGGCGCGCGCCTGAGGCCGCTCGTCCAGGCCTTCGAACTTGCGCTCCATCCAGCCGGGAATCGAAGCGCCGCACCTTGCCGAAAAGCGCTTGAGCCCACCGAAATGGCTGACCGGCATGATGCCCGGCACGATCGGCGCGCCGATCCCGGCCGCTCTGGCGCGGTCGACGAAGCGCAGCACCGTGTCCGTGTCGAACGCATATTGCGTGATCGCGAAGCGGGCGCCGGCGTCGAATTTGCGCTTGAGGTTGTCGATATCCGCCGCCGGGCTCGCCGCCTCCGGGTGAACCTCCGGATAGGCGGCCACGGCGATGTCGAAATCGGCGACGCGCATGAGCCCCTCGACCAGATCGACCGCGAAGGGATAACCGTCGGCCGATGGGCGGTAAGGCCCGTCGCCCGGGGCATCTCCTCGCAATGCGACGATGCGCCGAATGCCGGAATCCCAGAGTTCGCGGGCGAGCGCATCGATCCGGGCCCGGCTCGCCCCGATGCAGGTCAGATGATGGGCGACGGGCAGGCCGGTG
The DNA here is from genome assembly GCA_022822125.1 of Alphaproteobacteria bacterium. The sequence continues at coordinate 13,230 of JAJECF010000208.1, read as the reverse complement.
CGTTCGGCCACCCGTTCGACGGCGCCCCGGGTGCGGTCCTGCGTCGTGCCGCCGGCGCCGTAGGTGACAGAGAAATACTCCGGCTCCAGCGCCGCCAGCCGGTCGACTTCGCGGTCCAGCTTGAGCAGGCCTTCCGGCGTTTTCGGCGGAAACAGTTCGAACGAGACCCGGATGCCCGAAAGGCCGGTCTCCATATCGCGGATATGCTGGTTCATGGTGGGAACCGTCCCGGGCGGCGGGCGGCCCGCCGCCCGGGCGCCTCACTCCGGCTTGCGGAAGAGCTGGATACCCCAGGCCAGGTGTCCGGCGTCTGCGGCCTTCACCCAGTTCTCCAGACCGACGGTCATCTTGTCGAGATACGCGGCCGAGGCGCCGTTTTCGCGCAGCTCGTCGTAACGGGCCGTAAGGTCCTCCCGCACCCGGTCGTAGTGGGTGCGAAGATGACCGGTCATCTCCTCCTGCGCCAATATCTCGAAGCCCAGCGCCTGCGCGGCCTCACGGTAGAATCGCCTGGAGCCGAGGCTGTTCAGCTGGAGCCGGTCGTAAACGGGCTGGAGCACGCCGTCCGGCACGTCGTCCGCCTGCATCGGGTCGGTGAACACAAAGTAGCCGCCGGGTTTCAACACGCGCCAGACTTCGGCCAGCACCCTGTCGCGCTGGTCCGAATGCAGGATAGCGTCCTGGCTCCACACTGCGTCGTAGCTGGCATTCGGATCGGGAATGTTCTCGAAGACGCCATGCACCACCGATATCCGGCTGCCGAGCTTCGCCTGCCGGTTCCGGGCCCGGTTGGTGTCGTTCTGCGTTTCGGAGATGTTCAGGCATGTCGCCGTGCAGCCGGTCCGCTTGACCAGGCGCCGCATCGAGCCGCCATAGCCGGCGCCGATGTCCAGGACACGGCTGTCGGGGCCGATACCCGGAAGCATCGCCATCATCCGGTCGACGGTTTCGGCGCTGGCGGCGCGAATGTCTTGCGTCGTCTCGTAGATGCCGAGATGCAGGTCCTCGCCGCCCCAGACCATGGAGTAGAACGTGTCGGCATCGTCGCTGTCGTAATAGTCCTCGGTGATGTCGCGAACGTCGCTCTCGCCCTCTTCGCGGACGCCGCCGCCCCAGCGCACGACATGCAGCGTGGATTTCTCGGCAATGTGAATGAAGAAGTCCGGCTCGTTCTCGGCGTAAGTCTCCTGGAAGTCGCCATAGGTGCGCACACGGGCGAATCCGGCCTCGCTGAGCAGGCGGCGCACGTAATTCTTGCGGATCGGACTGAGGTTGAGCGTGTAGTCGGAGCCGTCGGCGAAGCTGTATTTCATCCGCACGAGGCTGTCGTCGATATATTCGGGCTCTGCGTTCACCTCGTCGCCGCAGTAGTAGTATTTGTGTTTGGACGAGAAGCCCTCGTCCAGCATGGCGTCGTAATTGCGCTGGTCCAGGATCAGCATCCCGTCATGCTTCAGCGCGGCGTAGAACTCGGCCAGAGCGCGGCGGCGGTCCTGTTCGTCATGCAGGTGGGTGAACGAGTTGCCGAGGCAGATGATCGCGTCATATTTGCCCTGGATATGGCGGTTCAGCCAGCGCCAGTCGGCCTGGACGGTCTTGAGGATCAGCCCGCGCGACCTGGCGTTCTCGAAAGCCTTGGCCAGCATCGTCGCCGACCCGTCGCTCGATGTCACGTTGAAGCCGGCCTCGGTCAGGCGCACCGAGTGGAAGCCCGTGCCGCAGGCGACATCCAGCACGGATTCCTTGCCGCGAGCGCGCAGCACATCGATGAAGAACTGTCCCTCGCTCTCGGCGCGCGCCGTCCAGTCGATCAGTTCGTCCCACTTCTCCACGAATGAGAGGATGTATTCGCCGCGATAAAGATCGGTTTCGCGGTCGTCGAGCGGATCGGCGCTGTAGCTCTGGCGGTCGAGCGCGAACTCCGAGTTCCTCGTCAAGATAGCCGCATCTGGCATGGTTCGATCCTTCTGCTCCGTTACTGTCCGGTCCCGTCCGGACCGGCGTGTTGAGAATCGGCCCCGTACAGGACCGACGGTCGTCCGATGTCATTTGCGCCTTCAGCCGATATCGGGCCCGCAATTCGGCCCGGTGCCTTCAAAGGTCCGGCGCGTCCCGCCCAGGCAAGCGCTTGCGCCATTGCAAGGATGCCGGCAGGGGCTCGTTGCGGTCGGTATCGACCGTATTGGAGGCCGCTGTCTTTGACAGTAAAGCGGCGCTCGCGATGTCAGTTCGATGACAAGGGGGGCTCCCGGAACCGTAACGGCCGCGCGGGCGAGCCACAGCCTCCCCAAAGATGAAGCGACGATAATGCCGAATGAGGCTCTTGTAAAATTCCGGGCTTAACCGCCGGCCATCTGCGCCGCCGCGCCGCCCGTGTCCATGCGCGCGCCGTCTATGACCGCGCCCGCGGACGCCATCCCGTCGATGTCGGTATCGCTGTAGCCGTATTCGCGCAGCACGGCGCGGCTGTGGGCGCCGAGGTCGGGCGCGGTGGCGAGGACGCTGCCTTCCGGGGCCGTTTCGATTCCCGGCACGACATGCATCGGCACCCGCCCGACCGCATCGTGCTCCTGCCAGGCGACGGAGCCGTTGTGAAGCACTTGCGGCTCCTCGAAATAGGCGCCGAAATCGTTGACCGGTCCGGCGATGATGTCCGCCTCGCCGAGCAGCCGGACCCACTCGGCTGTCGTCCGCTCCCGGACCAGCGGGCGGAGCAGCGCCATCAGGGCGGCCTCGTTCCCGATCCGCGCTTCATAGGTGGCGAAGCGCGGGTCCCGGGCAAGCTCCGGTCGGTCCAACAGGCCGCAAAGCGCCTCGAAATGCTTCTCACGCCGTGCGTTGATGTTCACGAATCCGTCCGCGCTCTCGAAGGTGCCGACGGGCACGCCGACGGCCTGCGGCGCCGGTCCTTCGAGGTGGTATTCGATCATCTTGGCGGCCATGAAGGCGCCTGCCGACTGCTGGAGGCTCATGTCGATATAGCGGCCGGATGCGCCCCGGACGGCGCGGGCATAGAGCGCCGCCGAGACCGCCTGGAAGGCGTAGAGGCCCGTCATCACGTCGATGGCGATCATGCCGACTCGCTGCGGCAGGCCGTCCTTGTCGCGGTTCATCGCCATCATGCCGGTCACCGCCTGGGCGATGGAATCCGTCAGCGGCCGGTTGCTCCAGGGGCCCGTCTGTCCGTAGCCGGTGACGGAGAGGTAGATGACATCGGGATTGACGGCGCGGACGCTCTCATAGTCGAGGCCGAACCTTGCGGTCACGCCCGGCCGGAAGGCTTCCAGCACCACATCGGCTTTTGCCGCGATTTTCGCCGCCGCGTCCCTGGCCTGTGCCTGCTTGAGGTCGAGCGCCAGCGAACGCTTGCCCCGGTTGACCTGCAGGAAGAAGGCGGAATAGGAGCCGTGCCGCTTGCCGATGCCGCGCCCCCAGTCGCCGCCGGGCGGTTCGATCTTGACGACGTCGGCCCCGTGCTGGGCCAGCAGGAAGGCGCAATGCGGCCCGGCGACGCCTTGCGTCAGGTCGCAGACGCGGAGGCCGGCAAAGGCGCGGTCGTCGGCCGTCATTGCATACCCTCCCGGTCTGGCGCGGCGGTCCATGCCGGCCGGCCCTCTACGGGATATTGCGGATCGTTGTAGCCGGGCGTGGAAGGGTGGCCGGGCGCGACAAGGGCATCGATCAGAGCTTCGTCCTCGGCGGTGAATGCGTGCTCCATCGCGCCCAGATAATCGAGCCACTGCGCACGGGTCCGCGGTCCGGCGATAACCGAGGTCACGAAGCGGTTGTTCAGCACCCAGAGCGTCGCGAATTGCGCAGCGGTCATGCCGCGCCGCTTCGCATGAGCGACGATCTTCTCCGCGATCGCCAGCGATTCGTCCCGCAGTTCCGTCTCGCGGATGCGCCGGTCGCCGCGCGCCGCCCGGCTGCCGGAGTCCGGCTCGGCGCCGGGGCGGTATTTACCCGTCAGCACGCCGCGCGCGACCGGGCTGTAGGGCACGACGCCGAGTCCGAACCAATTGCAGGCCGGCAGGTGCTCCGTCTCCGGCATGCGGTTGACGGCGTTGTAATAGGGCTGGCTGGCTATCGGCCGCGGCGCGCCCATGGCGTCCGCGATGCGGCAGAGTTCCGCAATCCTCCAGGAGCGGTAGTTCGAGACGCCGTAATAGAGCGCCTTGCCGGCGCGGATCAGGTCGTCCATCGCCCGCACGGTCTCTTCGAGCGGCGTGCCCGGGTCTTCCTTGTGCAGGTAGTAGAGGTCGATCCGGTCGGTGCCGAGGCGCTTCAGGCTGGCCTCGCAGGCGCGCATCGTCCATTTGCGCGAGAGGCCGCCTCCGTTCGGTCCGTCCTCCATGCGGGTGAAGAGCTTGGTGGCGATGACCCAGTCGTCGCGGTCGCGCGCCACCGCCCGCCCGACGACTTCTTCGGACCGCCCGCGGTTGTAGCCGTCCGCCGTGTCGATGAAGTTGACGCCCGCAGCCCGGGCATCGTCGATCATGCTCTCGGCGTCTTCGGGCGCCGTCGGCCCGCCGAACATCATGGCGCCCAGGCAGAGTTTCGAGACCTTGAGCCCGCTCCGCCCGAGATTGCGGTATTCCACGCAGCTTTCCCCCAAATGCTTCCGGCCTCTATATGGCCGAACCGCCGCCGGCGCGGCAAGTGCCGCCCCGTTTCCGGCGCCAATCCCCGTTTGCGCGTCGGCACGGGGGCCAATAGGATGAATGACACAACGCTCCAGCCGCCGGTTCGGATACAAGGGGCGGGCGTCGCGCCGGAGCGGGAGGGGAAACCCGGGAATGACTGTCGAGCCACGCGCCTTTCGGGATACGCTCGGGCGAATGCCGACCGGCGTGACCGTGATTACGACCACGGCGCGGGACGGGGAAATGCACGGCGTGACCATCGGGTCCTTCAGCTCGCTGTCGCTGGAGCCGCCGCTGGTGCTGTTCTGCCTCGACAAGGATGCCAATTGCCGCCAGGCCTTTCTCGACAGCACCCATTTCGCGGTCAATGTGCTGGCGGAGGACCAGTCGGCGCTCTCCTCGATTTTCGCGACCAAGAACGAGCCCCGCCCCTGGCACGAACTCGACTATTCCATCGGCGAGGCAAGCGGCGCGCCGCTCATGGCGGGAACCGTTGCCCGGATCGAATGCGCGACCGAGGCGATCCATGACGGCGGCGACCACGACATTCTTATCGGCCGCGCCAGGACGCTGGCGACCGATGCCGACGGCCGGCCGCTGATCTTCTTCGCGGGCGGTTATCGCAGGCTCGCCGCCGACGGCTCTTCATAGGCCCATTCCAGCCGCACCGACTCGTCGGTTTCCGCCGGCAGCCGCGCCCGCCTGAGTTCGTCGAATTCCACCTCCGGCAGCAATTCGCCGAGCGCCCAGACGGCGGCGCCGCGCACCAGGGGCGCGGGATCGTCGAGCGCCTGCCGCGCCGTGGGAACGAGCCCCGCATCGCCGCTATTGCCGACAGCGATGAGTACATTGCGCAGGAAGCGGTTGCGCCCGGTGCGCTTGATTGGCGAACCCGAAAAGACCTGGCGGAATCCGGCATCGTCGAGGCCGGCGAGGTCGGCGAGCTTCGGCGCCGTGAGCTCGATGCGCGGCATCAGGTCCGGTTCGCTGGCGCGGGCGGCGAATTTGTTCCACGGGCAGGCGGCCAGGCAGTCGTCGCAACCGTAGATCCGGTTGCCCATGGCCCGGCGGAACTCATGCGGGATGGGCGCCTTGTGCTCGATGGTGAGGTAGGAGATGCAGCGCCGGGGCTCCAGCCGGTAGGGCGCGGTGAAGGCGTTGGTCGGGCAGGCGTCGAGGCAGGCGCGGCAACTTCCGCAGCGGTCCTCATGCGGCTCGTCCGGCGTGAGCACCAGCGTGGTGAAGATCTCGCCCAGGAAGAGCCAGGAGCCGTAGCGGCGCGACACCAGATTGGTATGCTTGCCTTGCCAGCCGAGGCCGGCCGCCTCGGCCGCCGGTTTTTCCATGACGGGCGCGGTATCGACGAACACCTTGACCGCTCCGCCATGGGTTTCCACCAGCCAGCGGGCCAGCCCTTTCAGCCTGCGCTTGAGGACATCGTGATAGTCGCGGGCCGTGCGCGCATAGACCGAGACCGCGCCGCGCTCCTTCTTCGAGAGCAGTTCGAGCGGGTCTCCCGCCGGGCCGTAGCTCATGGCGAGCGCAATGACCGTCTGCGCTTCCGGCCAGAGCCCGTCGGGACTGGACCGGCGGCCTTCATGCGCGGCGAGCCAGCCCATATCGCCGTAGCGGCCTTCCGACAGGAATTGCCGCAGGTTTCGTCGGACCTCAAGGCGCGACGCCGCCGGCGCAAAGCCGACGGCGTCGAAACCAAGTTCCAGCGCGCGGTTCCTGATCGCCGCCGGCCCGGCCGGCGCTGGCGGCGCCGGGCCGGCGGATGCCATCAGAATGGCGGGTTCTGCGCCGCCAGCATGCCGTAAAGCATCGGAATCGACAGCATGGTGTTGGTGCGCGAGAACAGGAGCGCCCGGCGCGCCGCCGGAGGCTTCTGGGCGTCGGGCGCATCCACGATGCCGAGCGCGATCTTCTGGCTGGGCCAGATCACGAACCAGACATTGAAGGCCATGATGAGGCCGAGCCACATGCCGATGCCGATAAAGGCGCTCGTGCTGCTGCTGTCGGCAAGGCCGATGGCGAGCCAGTCACCGAACGTGCCCTGCATGAGAGCCAGCAACAGGCCCCAAAGCACTGTCGAGGCTGCCGACCAGCGGAACCAGAACAACACCGCCGGCGCAATATGCTTGCCGATGGCGGGTTTCATTTCGTCGGGGATCTTCGGCATCGTCGGCACCTGCACGAAATTCAGGTACCACAACAGGCCGATCCACATCACGCCGCTCAGCACATGGAACCAACGAACGAGATGGAGAAGGAATTCATTTTCCATGGCGTATCGCCCTCCTTTTCCGCGTCTAGCCGCCGATTGCCTGGGCGACGATAATCAGGATGACGGTCAACACGACCCCCATTCCGATAGTCATGTGGAGCGATTCCAAGGGGTTCTTCATCGACGTCTCCTCCCGCCGGGTTTCCGCGCGATTATAGCAGCAGGGCGTCGTCGAAAAGCAAGCAGCGTTTGCCTTGCCGCCGGAGATTTTTGGCTTGCAAAGCCCGGCCCGGCCTCTTTTGCGATCCGTTCGACAAACCGCGCGAACTACCGTTACCGGCTCAACAAGCGGGCCGCAGCCGCGAATCCGGCCGGGAAATTCCTGTCCCCGAAGGTCTTGCCGGGACGCGGCGGGGCGCTCATCGTCCCTTCTTGGAGACTGCGGCCGGTTCCGTCCCGTGCCGAAGATGTTGAGCTATGGCCGATCAGAGCAATGACGACTCCTATTGCAGGGAGCGCGTGCGCCGTTTCGACCCGGACCGGGCGGCAGTCATCGCCTTCCAGCCGGCGGCGGCGCGGCCCGGCCTCTATGCGTTGCACGCCTTCAATCTCGAGGTCGCGCATCTGCGCGAGACCGCGGGCGAGCCTGCGCTCGGCGCCATGCGGCTGCAGTGGTGGCGCGACGCGCTCGACGAGGTTGCCTCGGGGCGGGAGCGGCGCCACGCCGTGCTGCAGCCGCTGGCCGCAGCCATCCGCAAGCACGATTTGCCGGGCGATTGTTTCCGCCGGCTCCTCGATGCGCGGGAAATGGACTTGGATGCGTCGCCGCCCGCCGACCTGTCGGCCTATGCGCGGGAGACGGGCGGCGCGCTGGCCGCGCTTGCGGGCCGAATCGTGAGCGGGCGGGCGGGCGGCGAGGATGTCGGCACGGCCTGGGCGCTCATCGGTTGGCTGCGCGCCGCCGCCTTCTTCCGCTGGACATTGCCGGAGGGCGCCGAACCGCGCGCCATTGCAGAGGACGCCGGGGCGCTGCTGGCGTCCGGCGCGGACGGCTATGGGCGCGCGCTCGCCGTGCTGGCGCGCGCCTATATCCGAAAACTCGACCGGCTGGGCTACGATCTCGCCGATTCGCGCGCGTCCGAGCCGTTGCGGCTGAGGGGCTGGCGCATTGCATTCGGGAGGGGATGAGGCATGGCGAAGGCGGGGCAGGTCGTATTCTCGCGGATGCAGAGGGTCGTGTGGGGCCGGCCCGCTGCTGAGGTTGTCGCCGAAGAGGCCCGGCGGCTCGGGGCGGCGCGCGTCTTCCTTATCGTCAGCCGGACGCTGAACCGCGACAGCGATGTCGTCTCCGGCATCGCGCGCGCACTCGGCAACCGCATGGCGGGACTGTTCGAAGGCATTCCGGCCCATGTCCACCGGGAGACGGTGATTGCGGCGGCGCGCGACGCCCGCGCCGCGAAGGCGGACCTGATCGTCACCGTCGGCGGCAGTTCGGCCTCCGGCGTCGGCAAGATGGCGCGGCTGGCGCTGGCGCACGGTCTCGAAACCGTGGACGACATGGAGCCGTTCCGCACGGTCGTGGCGCCCGACGGCACGAAGACGAAGCCCGAATTCCGGGGACCCGATATCGGCCAGATCGCCGTGCCGACGACGCTTTCGGGCGGCGAGTATTACCACTACCAGGGCAGCACCGACACGCGCATCCCGGAGAAGCAGGGCTATGAGCACCCGGACATGATCCCCACCTCTGTGGTGCTCGACCCCTGGGCTGCCCTGCACACGCCGGAGTGGCTGTGGTTCTCGACCGGCATCCGCGCTGTGGACCATGCGGTCGAGGGCCTTTGCGCGCCTGGCGCCAATGCCTATACCGACGGCATGAACCTCCAGGCCCTGAAGCTTCTGGCCCGCTCGCTCGCGGCATCGAAGGCCGCGCCGGAGGATGTGGAAGCGCGACTCGAAAGCCAGCTCGGCGCCTGGATGTCCATGACCGGCGTGACAGCAGGCGTGCCGGTCGGCGCGAGCCACGGCATCGGCCATGTGCTGGGCGGCGCCTGCGACGTGCCGCACGGCTATACCTCCTGCATCATGCTGGCGCCGGTGCTGCGCTGGAACCGGCGGACAGGGGCGGAGCGCCAGCGGCTCGTGTCGGAAGCGATGGGACAGCCGGACCGCCCCGCCGCCGATCTCGTCGCGGAACTGGTTGCGCGGCTGGGCCTGCCGTCGCGCCTCGGCGATGTCGGCGTCGGGCGGGACCGGTTCCCGGAAATCGCGGAACAGGCGATGCGCGAGCCCTTCGTCCACGCCAATCCGCGCCCGGTGCGCGGCGTCGGGGATATCCTGGAAATCCTCGAGAGTGCGCTTTAGAGCGGAACTCTTTCAGGCTGAAACCGAAGTCCGGCCGTCCCCTTCGACAAGCTCAGGACAGGCTCAGGACAGGCCCTTCGATACGCGGCTTCGCCGCTACTCAGGATGAGGTTCGATACGCGGCTTCGCCGCTACTCGGGATGAGGAAGCCTTGGAACGCGCCTCCATCCCCTTCCTCACACTGAGTAGCGACCGCGTCAGCGGGCGCGTATCGAAGGGCCTGTCCTGAGCCTGTCGAAGGGCCGCTGCCCGTTTCAAACCGGTCGGATACCGCTCTAGCCGGGCTGTCGGGTCGTTATGCTCACGCTTGACATCCTTTTCATAAGTTCTTTATATGTTCCATAAAATCCTTGACAGAACAAAGGGGGACTCGTTGGGAATAGGCCAGAAACAAGGGAAGAGAATCAATGAGGAAAACCGTGCAGGCAGCCGTGATGGCTGCTTGCGCCGCCGGACTTTTGGCGGCGTGTCAGGACGATGCGCAGATTGCGTCGCGCAACCTCTCGAAGGCGGCCGACAATTTCGAGGTCGACCGCCGGATCGTCTTCTACAACGGAATCACCGATTCCTACATGCTCACCATAGAGGGACGTTGCTCTATCGAAGACCAGAAAATCCAGCTCGAAGTCACCTGCAAGATCGGTCCGCAGCAATATCGGAAACACTTTTTGGGACTGTCGGACAATGTCACCTATTTCGCCGAGCAACTGCACACGGTCGATGTGAGCGTGTTCCATCACCGCGTCACCTTCAAGCCGCAGCAGATCATTCCGGATGTAGATTTTCGCGGAAGCGTGCGGGAGCTCCAGGACAATGCTTCGGAGGCAAACCAATGAGCGGCGTATTCGGCCTCGAATGCGATAGTCCATGGGTTGGGACTGGCGGGGCGGGCGCTCGCTCTCTATATTGAGCCGCACTGGGTGGAGGAGGGCTTTCAACGATGGACGGCGGCCCCTGGGGCGGCGCAGCGCCGATTGTCGATCCGTTCGGGCGCGAGATTACCTATCTGCGCGTCTCGGTGACCGACCGGTGCGACTTCCGCTGCGTCTATTGCATGTCGGAGCACATGACGTTCCTGCCGAAGCGGGACCTGCTGACGCTGGAGGAGCTCGACCGGCTGTGCAGCGCCTTCGTTCGCATGGGCGTGACCAAGCTGCGCCTCACCGGCGGCGAGCCGCTGATGCGGCGCAATGCGATGCAGTTGATCCGCTCGCTCGGCCGCCATCTAGACGGGGGCGGGCTGGAAGAGCTCACCATCACCACGAATGGCAGCCAGCTCGGCCGCTTTTCGGAGGGCCTTTACGAAGCCGGCATGCGCCGGGTGAATGTATCGCTCGACACGCTCGACCCGGCGAAGTTCAAGGCCATCACCCGCTGGGGGCGGTTCGAGCAGGTCATGGCTGGGCTCGATGCGGCCAAGGCCGCCGGGCTGGCGGTGAAGATCAATATGGTCGCGCTGCGCGGCGTCAATGACGACGAGTTCGACGCCATGATCGCCTGGTGCGGCGAACGGGGCTTCGACCTCGTCATCATCGAGGTCATGCCGATGGGGGACATCGGCGAAGACCGCCTCGACCAGTATATGCCGCTCTCGATGGTGCGGGCGAAGATCGAGCGCAACTGGACGCTGTCCGAGACCGATTATGCGACGGGTGGCCCCGCGCGGTATTCCGTGGTGGAGGAGACCGGCGGGCGGATCGGCTTCATCACGCCGCTCACGCATAATTTCTGCGAAAGCTGCAACCGGGTGCGGCTCACCTGCACGGGCACGCTCTATATGTGCCTCGGCCAGGAGGACGCGGCCGACCTCCGCGCGCCGCTCAGGGCCGAAGAGGGCGACGCCTTGTTGGAGGAGGCTGTGCGCGAGGCGATCTCGCGCAAGCCCAAGGGCCATGATTTCGTCATCGACCGGCGGCGGGGCGCTGTCTCCGTGCCGCGCCATATGAGCGTGACCGGCGGCTGACGCGGCCGCCTATTTCGATGCCCCGTCCGCGCCTGGCGTTCGTTGCCGCCGAGACGCCTGCGGCGCAGCAGGCCCGCCGGGAGCTCGCCGCCGCTTACGGCGACAGGCTGCCGGCCGAGGCGGATATCGTCGTGGCGCTCGGCGGCGACGGCTTCATGCTGGAGACGCTGCACGGCCTGGGCGACCGCCTGCTGCCGATTTACGGCATGAACCGCGGCAGCGTCGGCTTCCTGATGAACGGGTTTCGCGTCGAGGACCTGCCGGACCGGATCGCCGCCGCCGAGACGGTCAGCCTCCACCCGCTGCTGATGGAGACGCGCACGCTTGCCGGGCAGATGCGCCGGGCGCGCGCCATCAACGAGGTCTCGCTGCTGCGCGAGACGCGGCAGACGGCGAAGCTGCGCATCGAGATAGACGGCGTCGTGCGGATGGAGGAGCTGATGTGCGACGGCGTCATCGTCGCGACGCCCGCCGGCAGCACGGCCTACAACCTTTCCGCGCACGGGCCCATCCTGCCGCTTCGGGGCCAGTCGCTCTGCATCACGCCGATCAGCGCCTTCCGGCCGCGGCGCTGGCCGGGCGCGATCCTGCCGGACACGGTGTCCGTGCGGCTGACCGTTCTCGAGGCGCGCAAGCGGCCGGTGAGCGCGGTCGCCGACTTCACCGAAGTGCGCGATACGGCCGAGGTGCTGGTGCGTCGCGATGAGGGGACGGAGCTGCGCCTGCTGTTCGACCCCGACCGGAGCCTGGAGGAGCGTATCCTGAAGGAGCAGTTCCAGCCGTGATGCGCGGATTGCGCGAACTCGCGCAGAATTGGCCCCTGCTTCTCAAGACGCTCGCCATCGGCGCTTGCGGCGGCTACCTGTTCACCCTGATCCAGAGCCCCCTGCCCTGGATGATGGGCAGCCTGTTCGCCTGCACCGTCGCGGCGCTTGCGGGCGTGCGCCTCTATATGCCGAACGATGTGCGCCGCGTGTGGATGGTTGTGCTGGGCGTCATGCTGGGCGCCGCCTTTGCGCCCGACGTGCTCGACCGGCTGGCGACCTGGGGCGGGGTGTTCGCCGGCATGCTCGCCTTCACTATCGCCGGCGCGGCGGCCGGGGCATGGTTCTTCCGCCGGGTCGGCCGCATGGACCGGCGCACGGCCTTCTTCTGCGCCGCGCCGGGCGGCCTCGGGGAGATGGCGCTGCTCGGCCCCTCCATGGGAGCGGACGAACGCGCCATCCTGCTCTCCCACTCCACCCGCATCCTGATGGTGATGTTCATCGTGCCGCCGGCCTATCGGCTGCTCGCCGATTATGTGCCACCGCCCGATCTCGGCGGCTCCCGGCTGACGGATCTCAGCCTCCATGACTGGATGGTGCTCACGGCGTCCGCCGTCATCGGCGGCGGGGCGGCGAAGCTGCTGCGCATTCCGGCCTGGCAGATGGTCGGGCCGATGCTGGTAAGCGCGGCAGCCCATATCGGCGGCCTGACCGACTCCCGCCCGCCGACCGAACTGCTGGCGGCGGCGCAGGTGTTCATCGGCTGCGGCGCGGGCGCCCGCTTCGTCGGCGTCCGGCCTCGGGAACTGGGGCGCACGGTCGCCGTCTCGGTCATGTATTACGCGCTGTTTCTGGCGCTGGCATTCCTTGTCGCGGCCCTCGTCGCGACGCTGGGCGGCTTCGATTTCAAGGCCGTCCACCTTGCCTACACGCCCGGCGGCTTCGCGGAAATGAACCTGATCGCGCTGTCGCTCGACATCGACGTCGCCTTCGTGGCCACCCACCACACCGGGCGCCTCTTCGTCGTGGTCATAGGCGCCGCCCTGCTGGCCCGCATGCTCTGGCCCGCCGCCCGGCGGGGGGAGTAGAGTGCAGTTCAGCCTCCCTGCGCTTTCTAGTCAAAAATCTACCTGCTTATCCTTGAGCTTCCGCCTGTGAGAAGGTATGTTCTGTTTAGGTTCTCTACGGTGGAGGTCACGGAATGGGCTTGAAATTGGCATCCCGGGTGCGCGGGCTGAGCGACGCGGCGTTCCGCGAGGCGTTCGGAGA
>JAJECF010000004.1 GCA_022822125.1 Alphaproteobacteria bacterium | reverse complement strand
GCCGCCATCTTCGCCTTCAGCTGCTCGGGCGTGAGGCGCACGATGTCCTCGTTCTGGTGCGCATAGCGCCGGGCGCCCTCGACCGAGAGCTCCTCCAGCCCGATCTCGCCGGCGAGCACGCCCGCCTTCCAGGCCGCGTGCGCCTCCTCCATCGCATGGAATTCCGGCATCACCTCGCGGGCGAACAGCTCCAGCGACGCGCAGATGTCGTCATGCGTGTTCTGCCCGGCCTGGTTCAGCAGGATCACCTGGTCCACATTGGCGGCGGCGAAGGCGCGCAGCTTCCGGCGGATGGTTTCCGGCGAGCCGATCAGGCCCGCCGTCAGCGCCTGCTGCGCTTTCTCCGTGTGGCGCCAATCCTGGTAGAGCTTCCAGAGGTCGGTCTCGCCGGGAGCGGCAATGCCGTGTTTGCCGTAGTGGCTGAGGCAGAAGATGAAAAAGGTCCACCCGGCAGCCTTCTCTATGGCCTCCTCGTCGGTCTCGCAGCACATGAAGCCCGAGACCATGGCGATATTGGGGTTGGTCGGGTAGTCGCAGATCCTGTCGAGATTGCGGGTGAGATTGAGGTAGTAGCGGTTGACCCAGGCCCTGGCCGCCTTCGGCGAGACGAACTGAAAGCCGAGCGCCCCCATGCCCCAGCGCCCGGCGTCCTCGATGGTCTCGATATTGGAGCAGGCGACCCAGAGCGGCGGATGCGGCTTCTGCAGCGGCTTCGGCACCACATTGCGCTTCGGGTAGCTGTAAAACTCGCCGCTGAACTCGAAGGCGGTCTCGGTGAAGAGCGGGATCGTCGCCTTGACGCCCTCGATCCAGCGGTCGCGCTTGGAGCGCACCTGCACGCCGAAGGGATGCAGCTCCACCGGCCCCTGCGCCTCGCCGAGGCCGAGCTCCACCCGCCCGCCGGACAACAGGTCGAGGGTGGCAACCTTCTCGGCGACGCGGACCGGATGGTTGGTCGTCAGCTGGATGACGCCGTGGCCGAGGCGGATATTGCGGGTGCGCTGGCTGGCCGCGCCGAGGAACACCTCCGGCGCGGAGGAGTGCGAATACTCCTCCAGGAAGTGGTGCTCGACCTCCCACGCATAGTCGTAGCCGAGCGCATCGGCGAGCTCGATCTGCGCCAGCGACTCCTCCAGCAGGCGCCGCTCGCTGTCCGGCCCCCAGGGGCGCGGCAGCTGGTGCTCGTAAAAGATGCCGAATTTCATATGGGGCGCCTCCCCGACAACCGTCCCTGGCGAATCCTAGCACGAACCGGCCGCCGGCCGGGCCGGGTCACTCCGCCGCTGCGGCCGCCGCGGCTTCGATGCGGCCGCGGCGGCGCTCCTCCAGCGGGGCGAGGATCAGGCCGAGCAGGGGCGGGATGATGGTCAAGGTCAGCACCGCCGAGAGCGACAGCCCGCCCAGCACCACCGAGCCGAGGCCGCGATAGAGCTCCGAGCCCGCGCCCGGGAACAGCACCAGCGGCGCCATGCCGAATATGCTGGTCAGCGTCGACATGTAGATCGGGCGCAGCCGGTCTTTCGTCGCCTCCCTTATGGCGTCGGAGGGGGACATATTGCCCTCGCGGATATGGAACAGCGCCTGGTGGACCAGCAGGATGGCGTTGTTGACGACAATGCCGACCAGGATGATGAAGCCCAGCAGGGTGAGCATGTCGAGCGGCTGGAAGGCGAACAGGTTCAGCACCGCAAGGCCGAGCACGCCGCCCGCCGTCGCCAGCGGCACCGAGATCATGATGACCAGCGGATAGACGAAGCTCTCGAACAGCACCGCCATGACCAGGAACACGATGGCGACCGCGATCAGCAGGTCGAGCACGATATGGTTCCAGGTGACCGTGAGCTGGTCGGCGGCTCCGGAGAGGCGGAGCTTCACCCCGGGCGGCAGGCCGTCCGCCCGGAGCGGGGCGATGACCTCGGCGCGGACCAGGTCCATCGCCTGCTCCAGCGGCATCTGCGCGCGCGGGCGGATCTGCAGTGTGACCGTGCGCACCCGCTCCTTGTGCCGGATTTCGGTCGGCCCGCTGGTCACCTCAATGGTGGCGAGCGAGGATGCCGGCAGGATGACGCCGCCGCGCGTCACCACCGGCAGGAAGTCTATGCCCTGCGTGGAGACGACATTGTCGGTCGGCCCCTTGAGGATGAGATTGGTGCGCCGCCCGTCTATGGTCACCCGCGCGACCCGGAGCCCGTCATTGAAGGCGTCTATGGTGTCGGCCAGTTCGCGCGCCGACACGCCGTTGTCGGCGAGCCGCAGCCGGTCCGGCAGCACGCGCACTTCCGGAGCGCCGAGTTCGAGGCCGGGGATCGGGCGGAGCTGGTTGCCCTCGCTGCGCGGCAGGACGGCGCCGGTCAGGCCGGTCGCCCTGCCGGCGACCGCCATGACGGTTTCGAGGTCGGGGCCGGAAATGTCGAGGTCGATCGACCGCTTGCCGCCTATGCCGCGCCCGAATATGGACGCCACGGTGAAGAAGCCGAATGTGCCCGGCTCGCGGAATGTGGCCCGCTGAAGGACCGGCACGAGTTCTTCCGGCCGTTCGGGATCGACCGAGGACGCGCCCACGAATGTGTAGGACGGCAGGGCGACGAAAAAGAAATTGGCGATCTTGGGCGGTCCGCCGGGCTCGGGCTCGGGGCCGGTCTCGCTCGCCCAGAGCACCCGCGTCGCGTCTTCGATTTCGTTGGCGATCTCGCTGTTCGTCCTCAGATTGTAGCCCGGCGGCGGCAACACCCGGCCGAGCACGAAATTGCGGCTGCCGTCCGGCAGGTAGTCGAGCTTCGGCGTCAGCCACCAGGCGACGGCGACCGCAAGCCCCACAATGGCCGCGACGGAGAGCAGGGCGACTCTGCGGTTGCGCACCACCGCCCCGGCATAGGCGAGCGTCGCGCACGCATAGCGCCGGGCGAGACCGTCCAGCACCGGCACCTCGACGCGCCCGCCGGTCCAGATGCGCGTGGCGAGCAGGCGGCGCGACAAGGCGGGGATGACCGTGATCGCCACGATGAGCGAGAGCATGACCGACACCGAGATCGCCACCGCGATGTCGCGGAACAGCTGCCCGACCTCGAGGTCCATCGCGAGGATCGGCACGAAGACCAGCACCGTCGTCAGCGCCGACACCAGGATCGCCCCCCAGACCTGGCTCGCGCCGCGCAGCGCCGCCTCGCGCGGCGGCACGCCGCGCTCGCGCAGGCGGTAGATGTTTTCCAGCACCACAATGGCCGCATCCACCACCATGCCGACCGCAAAGGCGATGCCGGCGAGCGACACGACATTGAGCGAGCGGCCGAGCATGGCCATGGCGACGAATGAGCCCACCACCGAGACCGGAATGGCGAGCGAGACGATCAGCGTCGGGCGCCAGGAGCGCAGGAACAAGAGCAGCATGATCGCGGCCAGCGCGCCGCCCACGACGATGTTCTGCCGCACCAGGTCGATGGCGGAGAGGATGTAGTCGGTCTCGTCATAGACCTGATCCATGACGAGGCCTTCGCCGGGCAGCACGGACTCGTTCAGCTCCGCAACGGCCGCGCGCACGCCCTCCATGGTCTCGATGACATTCGCCCCGGCCTCGCGCTTGGCGTTCATCACGACGGCGCTCTTGCCGAGGCGGCGGATGCGCGCGCGCGGCTCCGAATAGCCGTAGGAGACCTCCGCGATGTCGCCGACCGTCACGCGCCCGATCCGCCCGGTGGCGCTGTCCGCCGCCGTGCGCAGCACAACCGCGCGCACCGCTTCCGGCGTGTCCAGGTCGCCCTCGGCGCGCACGAGGTAGCGCCGCTTGCCTTCCTCCACATCGCCGGCGGAAACCGAGGCGTTGGCGGCCCGCAATTTCCCGGTGATCTCCGTCACGGTCAGGCCGAATTGCGCCATCCGTTCCGGCCGCACGGTGATATGCAATTCGCGCCGGACGCCGCCGAAAGCGTCGGTCCGGGATACGCCCTCCACGCGCTCCAGCCGGTCCTGGATCACTTCCTCGACGAAATCGCCATAGGTGTGGACCGGCCGCGCATTGCCCTCAGCGGTCTGGATCGCGAACCAGGCTATGGCGTTGTCTTCCGCGCCCGCCGTCCGCAGGGTCGGGCGGTCGGCCTCGTCGGGATAGCCGGACACGCGGTCCAGCCGGTTCGCCACCAGCAGCAGCGCGCGGTCCATATTGGTGCCGATGGCGAAGGTGAGCGTCACCCGCGCGCGCCCGTTCTCCGAGCGGCTCTCGACTTCCTCCAGGCCCTCGACGCCCTTCAGCATCTCCTCCTGGCGGTTGACGATCTCGCGCTCGACCTCCGCCGGCGCCGCGCCCGGCCAGAGCGTCTGGACCGTGATAATCGGCTTGCGCACATCCGGCGTCAGCTGGATCGGGATCGTCTCAAGCGCCACCAGACCGAACAGCACGACCATCAGCACCGCCGCGATCACCGCGATGGGCCGGTCTATGGCGATGCGGACGAGGTTCATCCCGTCTTCGCCTTCTGCGGCGACTGGCCCGGTTTGCCGCCCTTCGCGCCCGGCACCAGCACCGGCTGGCCGGGGCGCAGCCGCTCATTGCCGCGCACGATGGCGAGGTCGCCCTCCGCCAGACCGTCCAGCACCTCGAAACGCGTTCCCGAGGCGCGGCCGAGCAGCACCCGGCGCCGGTCCGCCTTGCCGTCATTGGCGATGAACACAAGCGCCTGCCGCCCCTGGCGCACGATCGCGTCCTTGTGGACCGTCAACGCCGGGGCTGCAACGCCGACCGGCAGCACCACCGTCGCGGCCGCATTGGCGGCCAGAGGCGTCGCCGTCGGCCCGAACTCCGGCGTAAAGCGCACAAGACGGGTGCGCGTCATCGCATTCTCGTCCGGCACCACGGCCCGCACCCTGGCGCGATGTTTCGTGCCGTCGGGCAGCAGCACCGCCACCTCCGCCCCCGGCGCAAGCCCGGCAATGCGCGCCGCCGGCACGTCGGCCTCGATCTCCAGCTTGCGGTCATTCACCAGCCCCACAACCGCTTCGCCTTCCTTCCGGTAGGAGCCGATCTCGGTGTGAAGCGCCGTCACCACGCCGTCATAGGGCGCGCGGACCGTGCCCCGCGCCAGCTTCATCTCCGCCAGCGCCAGGCTCGCCTTCGCCTGCACAAGCTGCGCGCGCGCCGCATCCAGCTCCGAGCGCAGCCAGGACCGTTCCTGCTCCTTGTCCTGCAGGCGCGCCTTGCTGAAGGCGGCCGAGCGGCGCAGCTTCTCGTAGCGCGCGATCTCCTGCTCGACCCGCTCCAGGCGGGCTTCGGCGGCGACGGCGCGGGCGGCGACGGCGTCCGCCGTGGCGGCGCGGGCATTGCGCTCGGA